>JAJCZO010000308.1 GCA_029262355.1 Deltaproteobacteria bacterium | reverse complement strand
CGTCCGTCGCCGCGTCTCGTCTCCTCGGAAGATTGCCTATATTCCTGCGTCGCCGTTCCTTGCGACGAACGCCGATAGACGGCAATCCGTTAACCCTATGTCGACGGCGGTGCACTAGTCGATGCCCGCGGGGATCGCGGTCGATGGCGGCTCCGTGGGTGGAATCTGCTGTTGTTCGCCCGGTGTCCAAGGGCATAGGGTGTCGCATGAGCCGCATTGCGCGTCGGCGGACACGGTCCGCCTGGATGGTTCTCCTCGCTGTTGGCGTTTTCTGTCGTCCCGGGCCGGTATCTGCCCACGACGTGAAGCTGGCGATCGATGGCAAGCGCCTCATCGTCAAGGCGGACAAGGGCCCGGACAAGCAGAAGCTCGTGTTCGTCTCGAAGAACCAGGCCTTCATCGGGGTCCAGCACGACCCCGCGACAACGGGGAGCTGGCTGCTCGTTCGTGGTCATGGACCCGACGGCGGCTCGACCGGACGGATCGATCTCGACGCAACGAAGTGGAAGACCCTGACGAAGCGCGGGAAGGTCGTGGGCTACAAGTACGTCGACAAGACGGGGTCGCGCGGTGGCATCAAGCGCGTCCTCCTCAAGCCGACGCAGCTCATCATCCGAGCGAAGGGGGAGAATTGGCCGTGGAGTCCGTCCGGTCCTCAATCGTCCGTCAGTGTTCACTTCGGCCTCGAGGAGGAGACGTTCTGCGCGAGCTTCGGAGGTGACATCAAGAAGAACGAGATCGGCTATTTCAAGGCAATCAACTCGTTCGCACCGGTTGCGTGTGCCGAGATCTGCGGCAACGGCGTGATCGAGCTCGGTGAAGAGTGCGACGACGGAAACCTCGACGAGGCCGATGGCTGCACGAGTGCGTGCAGCGCCGCGGTATGTAGCTCCGAAACGTTCGGGTCGACGTTCGAGGGAATTCAGCAGCGCGTGTTCGAGGAGCAGGGCTGCACGAACCTGGTGTGTCACGGTGCGACGCCGGGGCAGGGCGGTCTGAACCTTGCGCCTCCAGTCGCGTATGCGAATCTCTTCGAAGTCCCGTCGGCGGGTAGCGCATTGCAGCGGGTGGTGCCGGCGGCGCCACGCGATAGCTCTCTCTATCTGAAGTTGCTGAAGGCCATCGAGCCGACGACCGACGTTCCGGGCGCGGGCATGCCGTCGGGCCTGCCCGCGATTCCCGAGGATCTCCTCGAAGCGGTTCGGCTCTGGATCGAACAGGCTGCGCCGATGACCGGAACGGTGGCCGGCACCGAGGCTCTTCTGGGCGGCTGCTTTCCTCCCCCGGTTCCGATCTCGATCGAGCCCCTGGATCCGCCGGACCCGACGGAGGGCTTCCAGCTCGAGATGCCGGGTGTGCACCTGGCGCAGCAGTCCGAGCTCGAGCAGTGCTTTGCGACCTACTACGACGTGAGCGACGTCGTGCCCGCACAGTTCAAGGATTGGACCGGAACGCAGTTCTTCTCTGACGATGCGATCGTACGGATGGATCCGCACAGCCACCATTTGGTCATCATGGACTCCACCATCGGCTCCGCGGAGGTGGATCACCCCAGCTTCGGGATCTGGCGGTGTGCGGGCGGTGCTCGAGACGGAGTCGTGTGTGATCCGTTGGACCAGACGTTCTGTGGCGCTGGCGGCTTTTGCCGAAGCCGGGTTTCGTCGAATACGGCGTGCATCGGCTACGGACCGCCCGGTGGCGCGACGGCCGCGGGACTGGACTCTCTGGGGGCGGCGGGTGCCGGCTCTGCGACGCTCGAATTCGCACCCGGACTGTTTCGCAAGTTGCCGCTTCAGGCGATCGTCTACTGGAACCCTCACGCGTTCAATTTGACCGACGTCGATCACAGCCTGAAGGCGTACTTGAACCTCATGTACACAGACGACCTCCAGCAAGAGGTGCGTGCGGTGCGCGACATCAGCAGCATCTACATCGCGGCCGGCCAGCCTCCGTATACCCGGCAGAGCTACTGTACGAGCTACCTCTTCGAGCAGGGGTCGCGCGTGGTGACTCTGAACTCGCATACCCACCAGCGCGGGGAACACTTCTGGATGGAACTCGCGGACGGCAGTCGAATCTACGATAGCTTCGAGTACAGTGATCCGGTGAATCAGGTATTCGATCCACCTCTCGCTTTCGATTCGCCGATCTCCTCGGAACGCCGTGTGACGTACTGCGCGACGTACAACAACGGCGTCGGGCCGGGGGGTGTTCCCGATCCCGCGACGGTGCGCAGGCGGTCGGTCACGCCAGACAACGCATCTCTCTGCTGGCCGACGGCGTGTACCGCCGGAAAGGTCGGGGGCTCGTGCAGCGGGCCCAGCGATCATGCGGTCTGTGACTCCACTCCCGGCGCGGGAGACGGTTTCTGCGATGCGTGTGCGATCACGGCCGGCGTGAGCACGGAGGACGAGATGTTCGTGCTGGCGGGCTGGAGCTACATCAGCTCGGCGTCGAAGGCTTTCTTGGAAGTGGGAAACTCGTTGTTCGATTGAGGTCGCATCAAGCGCGGCGCGGGTTCAGGGCTGCAAGCGGGTGGTCGTCCACGGCGCCCCGACGGTACGGCGTCGCCAGATGGCGCGATCGTGCACGCGGCCGACGCGGCCGACCCACAACTCCACTGCCTCGGCCGTGAGTTCGAGGCCTCCCCAGTGGGGCGGGCGTGGTACCGGGTCGGCTTCGCGGGTCGCACCGAACCGGTCCTGCACGGAACGGACGGCGTCGAGAAGCTGGTCCCGCGATTCGATCGGCTCGCTCTGCTGGCTCGCCCACGCCCCGAGTCGGGCTTCCAGCGGTCGAGTCGCGAAGTACGCGTCGCTCACAGCGTCCGAGGTTGGCGCGACCCGCCCCTCGACCCGCGCTTGCCGTCCCGGCCAGTGGAAGACGATGGCGGCGCGCGGTTCGTGCGCGATCGCGCGGCCCTTTCGGCTGCTCCGGTTGGTGTACATCGTGAACGCCCCACGCTCGGTGTCGATGTGGTTGCACAGCACGATCCGGACCGAGGGACGGCCGTCGGGGTCCACCGTAGCGAGTGCAACGGCGTGGGGATTTTCCTGGCCTCTCGTCTGGAATGCCTGATTCAACCATCGCTCGACGATCGGTACCGGCTCGGCCGGCAGGGGGTCTTCGGCGAGCCACGCGTCGGGGGCCTCTTTCGTGCTCATACGGGCGATTTATCTCGGACTCGAGGGAAGGTCACGCGGGGTAGGCGGCGAGGCATTTCTGGCCACGGGGGGCTTGGTTGCGGGTTCGAATTTGTTGTATGCCCGAACTTCCAACCGCTGTCTCATCCGAACATCGCTTCAGAGGAAGCAGAAGGAGTCGTCATGCGAACAGGTACGAGCACTCGGTTGCCCCTCGGGGTGATCCCGGGAAGTCTTGCGCTGGGGCTGATCGTCCTGCTGGTCGCAGGCGCCGCGTCCGCGGAGAGATACAATACTCTCACGCCGGAGAATAAGGCCGCGCAGGCGGACGCGTGGACACTCGATTCCTCGAATTGGGAAAAGGCCGAGGGTCTTCTGCCGGCCTCGGTTCTGAAGCGCCTCAAGTCGGGGGACTACACCTTCACCGTGGTTCCCATCGATGACGAGAAGTTCAAGAACAACCTCGGCCCGAACTATTGGGCCGCCTCGGAGGCGAACGAAGGAAAGTACGATCTCGATCCCGAGACGTGCGGTCTCAAGTTCACCGGCACCGACGACATCCCGGATCACGTGTTTGGCAAGCCGTTTCCCCGAATCGACCCAAAGGATCCGATGGCTGCGTGTAAGATCGCGTGGAACTTCTACCTCGGAAACCAGCTGGGGGGTGGTGTCGGCGCGACCTTCACCCTCAACGGTGTGGATGCGGACGGCGAGTTCCGCCGCATCAAGATGTTTCTCCACATCAACGGTTATCAGGGGCGCGTCGAGAAGTCCGCGGAGAATCCGGAGAATCTCCGGGCGACCTCGCTGTCTCATGCGATGGAGCCCGCAGATGCCGAGGGAGTGAACATTCTCACGCAGCAGTTGAACGACTGGACCTCGACCGATCGCATGTGGGCCTATCTCCCGCAGACCCGGCGCGCGCGCCGGGTGAACGCCGCGACGCGTTCCGACCCACTCGCTGGCCTCGACATCTTCTCGGACGATCTGAACTGCTTCGCGGGAAAGCCCGAGTACTACAAGTGGAAGCTGATCGGTGAAGGCAAGGTCCTCGCGCCGATCATCGGCCCGTATGCGCTCCCCCAAACGAGCGACACCGACACCCGCCTCGACGTGAAGATCCCGTACCTCAAGGCCGGTTATGAGACGCCAGGTCACAAGGGAGCCAACTGGCAGATCACCGAGAACCTCACGCTGGTCGAGCGTCCGGCATGGATTCTGGAAGGGTACTCGATCGATCCGTACTACAACTTCGGCAAGGTCATCATGTACGTCGACAAGGACATGGGCCGAATCTACTGGAAGGACGTCCACAACCGCGCCGGGGAGTACTTCTATACCGCCATGTGTGGGTATCACTTCTCGAACAACGCAGAGGGCAGCTACGGCGTCGTCACGCCGAATCTGGTCATGGGCGTGAACGATAAAACGAACCGCGCTGCTCTTGGTGGTCGCTATGACGCGCAGTTCATCGAGAAGGACTTCGACCCGAACTATTTTTCACTGCGAGCACTGTCGCGGCTTTCGGATTAGGGGAGAGATTAGATGAACAAGCTACTGCCGATCGCACTCGCATTCGTCCTCGCAGCCGGAGTCGCTTCCGCGCAGCCGATCCCAACTCCCGCGTCGGATGCAACAGATGCGTCCGTCCGTGGGATGACTGACCAGTTCGTAGCGAACTGGAACAAGCACGATACGGCTGCTTTGGCCGCGCTTTGGACCGACGATGGAGATCACACGGAGCCGGATGGTCGCACCGTGTATGGGCCGAAGGAGATCAAGCGTCTCTTCGACATCGAGCACGGCAGCGTCTTCAAGGATTCCGAGCTGAATCTCGTCGTCGAGCGGGTGCGCGCCGTCGGTCCGAATACCGCCATTGCGGATGGCACCTACGAGCTCTTCAAGGCGAAGGATCCGGCCGGTAACGACATTGGCACGCGCACCGGGTATTTCTTCTACGTCGTGGAGCGAGACGGAGACAGTTGGAAGGTGAGCGCTAGTCGACTGATGTTGCCGGCGAACCTGATCTGGCGGGCTCGTTAGATCTGGGTGCCACGATCCACTCGTCGCCGACCCGAAAGCCCCAGTTTTGCCGGCGGCGCCCGACGGCCACGAGTGACCAGGCCCCTCGGCAGCGCACGATCCGGTGCGCGTGCTCGGGGGGAAAGCGGCGCACGTGAGGGGCGCGGATCTCTCGCGTCGTGATCGTGCCGTCCGGGCCGAGCACCTCTTCTAGGTACGCTCCCCGGAAGAGGAACGACACGAAGGTGCGTGGGTGGTTGTGCGGCTCTTCGGGATCATCGAACCGAAAGCGGTGTAGGTAGAGGCGGCGCTCTCCGAGGCGCGCGAGCACCCACCGGTCCAAGTAGGTCGCGCCGCGTCGGCCGATGGGCTCGTAGGTGAAGAATCGGGCCGCGAGACGGCCGACCCGACTCGGGCCGGAGCTTTGGGACGCGTTTTCTTTGGATGCGGACGGCGGCATGGTGGGACCTACTCGGAGTGGAGTGTACGGGATTCGCCGGCTTGCGCGAGTCTCCTTCGATTAGGAGAGACGGGCCCTCTTCAGTATGTCCCCCGTGCGTATGGGGGGCCTCGATTTCGAGTTGCAGGGGACTGCAACGGGTTCCCAGGCGCGCGCCGGCCGCTTCCGGACGCTTCATGGCCCCGTCCAGACCCCGATTTTCATGCCGGTCGGCACGCACGCCACGGTGAAGGGGCTCCGCGTCGAGGAGATCGCTGCGGCCGGGGCCCAGGTGCTCCTGGCCAACGCGTACCATCTCCTGCTGCGCCCCGGGCGGGAGGTATTCGAGCGGGTGGGCGGGATCCACCGGTTCATGAACTGGAGCGGCTCGGTTCTGACGGACTCGGGTGGCTTCCAGGTGTTCTCACTGCCGAACGACCGTGTCATCACCGAGGAGGGGGCGATCTTCAAGAGCTACCTCGACGGGACGGAGATCGTTCTGAGCCCTGAACGCAGCATCGCCACGCAGCTGTCGATCGGAAGTGACATCATGATGGCGATGGACGAGTGCGTACCGTCGACGTCCGATCATGTGACCGCGGCGGCGGCCATGGAGCGCACGCACCGGTGGGCTGTCCGGAGCCTCGAGGCCCGAGGCGACGCGGCCCCCGCTCTGTTCGGGATCGTGCAGGGCGCATGCTTCGACGATCTGAGGCGCCAGAGCGCCGATGCGATCACCGGTCTGCCGTTCGACGGTTTCGCAATCGGTGGCCTCGCGGTGGGGGAGGCAAAGGACGAACGCGAGGAATTCACGGCGCTGACCGCGGCTCTTCTGCCCACCGATCGGCCTCGCTACTTGATGGGCGTCGGTACCCCGATCGATCTTCTCGAGGCGGTAGACCGGGGCGTCGACATGTTCGACTGCATCATCCCTTCGATGCTCGCGAAGCAGGGTGTCGCGTTCACGTCGGTGGGGCGTCTCGACATCTTCCGTGGAGTCTACAAGTTCGACGAGCGACCGCTCGACCCGGTCTGCGCGTGTCCCGTGTGTGCCTCGTACACGCGGGCCTACCTGCATCATCTCACGAAGGCGACCGAGGCATTGGGCTGGAGTCTGATCAGCGTTCACAACCTGCACTTCTACCATGGCCTCATGGGCGCGATGCGCGCGCACATCCTCGCCGATACGTTCGCTGCGTTCCGTGACGAGCAGCGACCTCTCCTCGTTCGGGGAGACGAGGAGCATCCGGCGGTTGCCCCGAAGCCGCGACGCCGTCGCTGCGGCGAGAAGGCGTTGGAGCGCTTCGAGATCCGCGTTTCGGAGCACGGCTTTTCCAGCGTAGTCGACCGGACTTCGGGTGAGATCATGCACGCCGGCCTCGACCCGACGGTCGAGGCCGAACAGCTCTACATCGGGCAGTCGCGCCTGGCCGAGCGGATCTGCGAGGTCGATTCGACTCCGCTGGTCATCTGGGATGTCGGTCTGGGTGCCGCGCACAACGCGATGGCGGCTCTGAAGTGCTGTGAGGCACGCCAGGATCCCAGGCAGCGCTCGGTGCATCTCGTGAGCTTCGAGAACGATGCTGCCTCATTGCGCCTTGCGCTACGCAGCGCCGCACAGTTCCCTCATCTGCAGAGCGTGGCTCCGAATCACCTGCTTCGCTTCGGTGAGTGGCGGTCCGAGGTGGTTCCCTTCGCCTGGGATCTCCTCGAGGGCGACTTCCTCGGGAGGATCGAAGATGCGCCTGAGCCGGATCTCATCTTCTACGATCCCTTCTCGGCAAAGACCGATGGTCCTCTTTGGACACTATCCTGCTTCGAGCGAGTGTTTGCGTCTTGCGGGGAGCGCGACACGGAACTGTTCACGTACTCCGCATCGACCGCGGTGCGCACGGCCATGCTCGCCGCGGGGTTCTTCGTTGGGGTTGGCGCACCTACGGGCTCGCGTCCGGAAACCACCCTGGCCCTGACCCCGGCGGCGATGCCGAACGCCGGCCCGCGCGGCAGAACGCTGCTCGACGGCGCCTGGCTCGATCGGTGGCATCGCAGCCACGCGCGCTTCCCCAGTGACGTTCACGAGAATGAAGAGGCTCCGGTCGGAGACCGGATCCTCGGGCACGCCCAGTTCTCGAACGTTGGGTGAACGTGCGTCAGAGCACCTCGCCTGGTGCCTCGGGTGAGCCCCCTTCGGGCACGAACCAGATCGGCGACGACCAGGCTCGTTCTTGCAGAGTTTTCGGGAAGTCCGGGCGAGGTTCGGTGCCCGCGCGGACCGCATCCCACGTCGACCAGCGACAGGTCGGGTTCTCGAGAACGCGGACGTAGTAGAACGCGCGCTGCGTCGGATCGAAGTCGGGGTCGGTCCAAGCCGCCCGGAGCTCGTCGCTGCCGGTGTCGGTCGAGATGGCGCAGTTGCTGAGGTCAACCGTGGCGCCATTGTCGGGGCAGCGGTGCGTCTTGCCGTCGGGGGTCGCGCCATCGGAGCACGCGACGTCGTATACGGTCTCGTTGGTCGTCCCGTCGCCGTCGGACCATCCCTTCACGATCTGTAGCCTTTGGAGCGGGGCTCCTTTGGGGTCGCGCAGGGCCCAGGAGAGGAAGGACGGTCTTGATCCCGCCTCCGCCTCCAGGTCGCTGCCCATGGTGACGCCGGACGCGTACGCCTGTGAGACGGCGTCGTGGGCGTCGAGCATCTCTTTATCGAAGTCGAAGCCTCCGAAGAATCGCACTTTGATTCGAGGCCCGGAGGTCGCGAATGTCTCTTTGCGGCGGAATGCCTCGTAGATGGCGGCGCGCGTGTTCTCTTCGGCCCAGACGGCGGCGAGCCCGGACGCGCCGAAGGTCGTCGTCGCGCTCCAGCTGAAGTTCCGACCATCGATGTTCTTGACCAGATTTGGCTGGGCCCATTTGGCGATCGTAGCCTCGATGAATGAGAGCGGAACGGAGCCGCGGAGCGTCGGGCTGCTGTCGAGGAGCCCGATCTTCGAGAAGAAGTTCGATTCGTCGTCGGAGATCGCGCCGGTGTGGGTATCGCTCGAGCCGATGAAGCCGAACTTGTACGGGTTCGTGGTGCCGCCGTCTTCTAGCGCCAATCCCCGCCGGAGCGCGTTGCGCACGTAGCTCCCCTGGGGTTCGCTCGGAAGCATCGTCGCGACGCGATAGGGCATGATCTCGAAGTCCGCCCATTCGTCGGTGTCGGAGAGGGACGGGTGGGTGTCGGACGTGCCCTTCACCTGCGTGATCTCGACGAGGGGCTCGTTGCGCAGCCGCTGCTCGGCGTATGCGTCGTCCAGCGGGTCTCCGGCCCAGTCGACCAGCTTGAACATCTGCCCGTTCGACCCGTTGGAGTTGTGCGGGATGGCCATGCTCTCGATCCCCTGGTCTCGCAGGCCATCCATCCAGTCCCAGAGCCCTTCCGGGTTTTGTGAGTGGAAACGGGAGAACGGCACGGCGGGGAGTCGGTTGCTGTCCTTGAAGACGACGTTTCGATGGAGGTTTCCGCGGTCGTTGCTGGACGACGTGTACTCGTAGGCGACGAACGTCGTGAACACGCCGGGCTCGTTGAAGTGCTCGGCCGCCTCGATCGTGTCTCGCCAGGCGGTCTTCGTCACCTGGGTGGCCAGGCTCTGATCCACCGAGCCATCGGCAAATCCGGTGAGCATGTTGGGGATGAAGCGCGAAAAGGTTCTGATTCGCTGTGGTACGCTGAGCAGGCTCATGTTGTCCGGATCGTTCAAGCCGTGCAGCTCTTTGGAGATCGGTTGCTTCGAGAACTCGGTCGTCGTGTCGGCAGCGGCCTTCACGAGACCGAGGAACATCGCGTGGTCGGTTACGGCGTAAAAGTCGAGCGGCTCGCGCAGCCTCACGTTGAAGCCGCCGGGGTGCAGGATGCCTTCTCCCTTGGCGTACCGATACGCATCGTACGGTGTTGCGGTGGTGCCGAAGGCGTATGCGTCGAACGAGTAGACCGTGTGGACGTGGAGGTCGCCGAAGAACGCATCTCGATCGCGGTTCGGGCCCGTTGGTACTTCGACGATCTCGTCCTCGATGGGGAATGTCTGCGCAGGGAAACGGCCCGAGTCGTTGGGCTCTTCTGTCGTCAGCGGGTCGACGGCCGGGCCATCGTCGGCCTGGCCTGAGCATCCGGCCGCGGCGACGAGCGTGCCTGTCAACATCCACATCGCGATTCTCGTTTCCATTCGGTCCCCCTTCGCATTTCGAGGTGTGCGTGTGCGAGTATGTGGTGATGGCTGACCGGAGAATCAAGCTGCGGCGCGTCAGTGGGACTCTCGGAGCCGAGGTCCTGGGGGCCCGGCTGCGGGAGTTGGACGACGAGACGTTCGGTGCCATCCACCAGGCGCTCCTCGAGAACGAGGTGCTCTTCTTCCGCGATTCGGGCCTCGATGACGAGGCTCAGATGGCACTGGCGCACCGGTTTGGCAGCCCGAGCGTCTTTCCCCTTTTGAAGCTCATGGGCGCGACGGGCCCGAGCTTCCAGGTGATCGAAGATGGCCCCGAGAGTCCGAACGAGGCTGATTACTGGCACACGGACGTCACCTGGACTCCTGAGCCGCCGAAGGTCGCCCTCTTGCGTGCGGGGATCGTCCCCGCGGTCGGTGGCGACACGATGTGGGGATCGATGACGAATGCGTATGACGCGCTGTCCCCGACGATGCAGGGGCTGATCGCCGGACTCGAGGTCGTTCACGACAACGAGTCCTTCATCGCCGCCGCCGCTCGGAAGATGGGCGACTCGCCCGAAACGACGAAGCTCATGAACGAGCTTCGCGACGCCTACCCGGCGGTAACCCATCCGCTCGTCCGCACTCACCCGGAGACCGGCCGTCGAGCGCTCCTGTGGGGAGGGGATTTCATGCGTCGCATCGCCGGCATGAGCCCCGCGGAGAGCGACACGTTGCTGAAGTTCCTGGGCCGCCACCTCGAGCAGTCGCGCTTCCACTGCCGCTGGTCCTGGGAGCCGGGTGACCTCGCGATCTGGGACGAGCGCTCTACCGTGCACCAGGTCGTGAACGATCACTTCCCGCAGCGACGCAGCGTCCACCGCTGCGTCGTGGACGGCGATCGGCCGTTCTTCGATCCCCAGCGGGCGGCCGGCTAGGCCGGCCGTCGGCGACGGACGTCGCGGCGTTCCCGGTCGGCGGGAGGGCTTGGGGCAGCCGCCGCTCTGGATGATCGTTGAAGAAAGGACCCGCACCGCGTTCTGGTTTCCGGGCGTCTTTAAGAGTCGTTCAACTCTTCGCCACCCAGGGGCGTCGAACTCGTGGCAACCCATGTCCGTTCGCGCAGACGAAGCTCCCTCTTCCCCCTCGGTCCCGCTGGCGACCAAGTTCCTCTACGGGTTCGGATCTCTCGCGGTGGGGGCCAAGAACGCCGTTTTCGACATCTTCCTTCTGTACTACGAGACCAATGTGCTCGGATTGCCGGGGGCCCTTGCCGGTCTGTCGGTGTTCTTGACGATGTGCGTCGATGCGGCCACCGACCCTCTGATGGGCTCGGTCTCCGATCACTTCAAGTCGCGCTTCGGCCGACGCCATCTCTTCATGTATGCCGCGGCGCTCCCCGTGGCGCTGAGCTTGTACGGGTTGCTGAATCCGCCAGCGGGATTGGGGACGCCCGCGTTGTTCGCCTGGCTCACCGGGCTGTCGATCTTGGTGCGGCTCTCGCTCACGCTCTACCAGGTTCCGAGCGACGCCCTCGCTCCCGAGCTCACCCACGACTATGACGAGCGCACGACGATCACGGGCATCCGGTCGCTGTTCGAGTTCGGTGGCACGCTTGGTCTCGCCTTGGTGGCCTGGACCGTCTTCTTTCCGCGGTTCGAAGACGGTCGGAACGATCCCGATGCCTACGTCTCGATCGCGCTGACCGCGGCGATCCTGGCGTTCGTCGCGATTCTCGTATGTACGGTGGGGACGCACTCGTTGATTCCCGGCCTGCGCCAGCCGCAGGCCTCGTTCAGCTCGCGCCGCCTGTTCGACGACCTCCGCAACGCGTGGCAGAGCTACTCGTACCGGTTGATCCTGATCGCGACGATGTTCGGCGCGATCGGTCTGGGTTTCGACGAAGCCTTCCGGCTCTACATGACGACGTACTTCTGGGAGTTCGACGACTCCGACCAGGCGACGCTCATGGCAATGGTGGTGCTGGCAGTTCCTGTTGCCGTTCTCGGGGCGCGGCAGCTCAGTCTCTTCTTCGACAAGCGGCGAGCGGCCCTGGGCCTGATGACGTTCGCGATCGCATTCGGGCCGCTACCGATTTTCGCACGCTTCCTCGACCTGCTGCCGGCCAATGGGCAGCCATGGCTCCTGGCCATCGTCTCGGGGCACGCGGCCATCAGCTTGGCGAGTTTCCTCGGGCTGATGATTCTCCTGCGATCGATGATTCAGGACTCGGTCGACGAGAACGAGCTTCGCACCGGAGAGCGCCAGGAAGGAGTCTTCATTGCTGCTGTCGCATTTGCCGGAAAGGCGGTGTCGGGGTTCGGAAATCTCCTCGGGGGGATCGCTCTCCAGCTGATCGCGTTTCCGGCGCGCGCCGAGCCCGGAACCGTCGCGCAGGACAAGGTCGATCTTCTGGGCTGGGCGGTTGGGCCGGGCTTGATCGTTCTGAACGTGATGGCGCTCTTCTTCCTGTGGCGCTACCCGCTCACGCGCGAGCGCTACCGCGAGATCCTGGCTGAGCTCGCCAGACGTTCGCCGCCCTGAGTCGTTCGCCCCTCCGTCTCGATAGGATGGCTCGCGTTCCAGCGGCTCGGGTATCGTGCGTTCTATCCCACGGCGCGGATGGCTTCGAAGTCGTGGATGGCCGTCACGGTTCTGGCGATGTTCTCCGCCGTGATTCTCTCGCCGTAATTGGCGGGCGGACAGATCAGCCATCCGATCACGAGTCCCCAGAGGGACGCTTTGCGGCAGAGAACCCACGTCTCTTCGAGCGTTGGTGGGTTCGAGACGCCGGCGGCGTGTAGCTGATCGAGGTAATGACGCAGCAACGCCGTCTCGTGCGTGCGTCTGGTCTCGGGCGAGAGCCCCGTGACGATGAGGTAGATTACGTCGTGGGCAAACGAGCCGCGAGTCAAGAGCTGCCAATCCAGCAAGCCTCCGCGCTCTCCCGGCAGGAGGTAGGTGTTGCCGATGTGGGGATCGCCGTGCAGCAGCGTAGGCGGTAGCGACGCCTGCTCTTCTCGGACCTTCGTGAGGAGATCCCACAGCTCTCTGACCGAACGCCCGAGCGGCGCGATCAGCTCCTGCTTGAACGGGTGTTGGTCGACCTGGCTCTGCACGAGCTCATAGCCGAAGTCGGTGAAGATGCTCGCCATCCCGCCGCGGATCGGGGTGGGAACCCACGCGAGATCGCTCGTGAACCGTGGGCTGTTCCAGAACTGCGCGTGCAGACGCGCGAGCTGCTCGAGGAGGGACATGATCTCCGGGACACCGACGACCTCCGTGGCGTTGGGAAATCGGGCGCCGCGCGCGACGAGATCTTCCATGAGCAGGCCGAAGTTCCCCGACTCGCCGGCAGAGTGACAGCCGAACTCGCGCGGTACCTCCAGGTCGAGGTCGGAGCGGATCTCCTCGTAGAACCGCACTTCGTTCTCGTACATCGTCGGTGGTGCGTGAGGGCCGACGAGCATCGTCTTGAGGATCAGTCGCGTCGGGAGGTCGGTGGGAGATCCCTCGCCGTACTGAAGCTCGAGAACCACGCGGTCGGCTGTCGAGGCGACTCCTTCGCCCGCATACTTGGTGGCGAGAACTTGGAAATCGTCGACGACGACCCCGGGAGTGCGAGCCGACATGATCGTCGTCAGCAGTTCGGCCGTGATCTCGTCGACGCTGGCCGGGAACCCCAGCGCCACGCTCATCGGCCGTTCTCGGCGGCCTTGCGCACGAGGTCGGCGAACCTGCCGCCGACGATGTATTTCGTTCGTTCGATGCGCTGGCGGAAGCGCCAACCGCCGTCGGTGCGGACGTAGAGGTCCTGGTAGATCGCGCCTACATCCATCAGCTCCTCAGCGCCTTCGAAGTCGACGCCATGTCGCGCGAGCACGTGTAGGGTTCCTCGCGCCGTGGTTGCGTCGTCGAAGCAGACGGTGTGTGTCGACATGGAGTGCAGGCTCCACGTGAACGCCCTCATCGCCTGCGGCATCCAGGCAGCGAGTTCGGCCGGTGTTCCCGCGATCCCGCCGGCTTCTCGGTAGTCGATGCGCGCGTCCTTCGTGAAGAGGGCTTCGAATCGACGCCAGTCGTGCTCGTCGACCGCGTCGGCGTACGCATTGGTGAGGTCGTGGATCTCCCACCGGTCGGCGACGTGGTCTTCCGACATCCGCTGGATCCCCGTCATGGGACCACGTATCGGCCGCCGGGCGGCGTGTCGAGTCCACGGGGGCTCAGATGAATGGGCACGCCGCCAGGCGCGACCAGGTCGCCGGGAAACCGGGCGGCGATCTCCAGTCCGCCGAATCCGGCGTCGTCGCTCGCCCGCGGGGCAGGTGCGTCCGGGCGGTGCTGGAGCTCGAGAGTCGTATAGGGGCGTTTCCATAGCCACTCTCGGTTCGCGACCGAGTCGATGTCGGTGTGGGGTGGTACGTCGTCCGTGAACGCCAGGAAGTACAGCGTGAAACCATGAGGCTCGATCACCTGGCGTGAGAGCAGCCGCATTCCCAGCTGGTCACGGTAGAAGGCGAGGGCGGCCTCGGGCTCGGCGATGCGAAGGGTGATCTGCCCGAGTGTGGGCCGGCTGCCGAGCGCGAGCGATGGGTCGGCGGATCGAGACTGATGGTGATCCGCGAAGTCGTGTTGCAAGAGTTCGATCTCGTATCCATCGGGGTCCTCGAGATGGCAGACGTAGCCGACGTCGAGGAACTGCGCGGCATCCGACACGTCGACACCAGCCTGGAGGAGCCGCGTGCGCGCGACGTCGACGTCCGGGATCGTGATGCCGATCTTCCAGTACGTGTCGTCGCGGCTTG
This sequence comes from Deltaproteobacteria bacterium, assembly GCA_029262355.1. GTDB lineage: Bacteria > Desulfobacterota > Binatia > UBA12015 > UBA12015 > VGTG01. The sequence goes on along the minus strand of JAJCZO010000308.1, from coordinate 3,001 downwards.
GAATACGGGAACGGGGCGCCGGGCGGAGCTCGAGGCCGGCTTGTCCGTCGGAATTGGAGTCCGGCGCAAAGCCGACCCGGTAGCCTGGTTCGGTCTTGAGCGGCGACACGGCCATCCCCAGGCGATTCCGGTAGAACGCGAGGCTTCGCTCGAGCGATGACGCCGCCAGGCGTACGCAGAGAAGACCGGTGGCGTTGTGCACGCCACCGGTCCCGCTGGTTCGAGACTCACGCAAAGATCTTGTCGAAGAACGCGCGCATGTCGTTCCACGACTGCGCATCGACCTCCGCGTCGTACTTCAGAGGCATTGCGTACTTCTCTCCGTTCGCGGTCGCGTCGGGGTTGCTGAAGCTATGGAGCGCGCCGGGGTACGCTTTGAAGTCGTAATCGGCGCCAGCGGCGTCCATCTCCCGCTTGAAGGCGGCGACGTCGGTCTCGGGCACGAGCGCGTCCGCCGCGCCGTGACACACGAGCACCTTGGCCTTGACGCTGCCGGGTTCCGGCTTGTGGAAGGAGCCGAGGGACCCATGGAAGCTCGTCACTCCGGCGAGTGGCAGCCCGATCCTGGCCGCGTGGAGCACCACGGCGCCGCCGAAGCAGTAGCCGATGGCGGCGATCTTCGACCCATCGACACCCGGCCGAGCCTTCAGGGTCTCTACCGCGGCTTGAAACCTCTGCTCGAGCGCCGGCACGTCGCCGAGCGCAGCCGACATCGCGGCGTTCGCTTCCTCCGGGTTCGCCGCGGTCTGTCCACCGCCGTACATGTCGACCGCGAACGCTTCGTACCCGAGCTCGGACAGCTGACGGGCGCGCCTTTTGGCGTAGTCGGTGAGGCCCCACCACTCGTGGACCACGAGTACACCGGGACGCGGTGCGGCTGCGCTGCCCGTTTCCGCCCAACCCACCAGGTCCGCGCCGCCTGCGCTGTAGGTGATCGATTCGCCGTTTGCCATCGTGAGCTCCTTCGTTTGGTTTCGTTCGTCGAGTTGCGTGTCCGGCGCCTACTTCGCGTCGGGTATGATCCTGGAAAGATGGGGCCGGTACCGTCGGGGCATGCAGGTGGGACTTGAAGGTGGGAATGGGTCGATCACTGGGGGGCTCCCGCCGTGGGTTGGAAGACGACGTTGATGAGATCGCCACCGAGTCTTCGCAGGGGTGGGCCGAGGCTGTCTTCTCGAAGGCGCGAACACGTGTAGCCCAGTGCGCTCATGTCTGCGAGGAACTCGTTTGCCGTCGTGTGGGCGACACGCTCGAGCTGCATCGGGTTGATCTCGCACAGAATCGTCGGCCGATCGGTTCGAAGAAGCTTGCGTGCGCCGCGGAACGCGAGCGGTTCCGCCCCTTCGACATCGATCTTGATGAATCGAACAGGGCGTGGCAGATCGAATGTGTCGAGCTCGATTTGGGGTGCATCGAGGACCTGGTGTTCGGCGGGAGGAGCTGCGGCGTCTCTGTGGAGGTAGGAACCGCCCGAGTTGGCCGCGCCCGCCTCGAGGGGCAAGTGAATCAGTCGAGCCTGGCCCGGCGCCTCGCCGACTGCGGCGGGAACGACGGAGATCCGCCCCCCGAAGTCATTCTCGGCGATGGTCTTCTCGAGCAGTTGGAGATTTCGTGGGACGGGTTCGAAGGCGACGACCCGCCCGTCGGGGCCCGCGAGGGAGGCCATGAGGACGCTGAAGAAGCCGATGTTCGCCCCGATGTCGAGAACGGCGTCGCCCGGTTGGATCGTTCTGCGAACGAATGCCGTTTCCCATACGTCATATCGCCCGCGGGCCACGTTCAAGCCGATCCGAGAGTCGGAGAGGTCGATGAATACCCGGAGGCCGCCGTCGAGCTCGGCGAGAACCACGGTCGACTCCGGTGTGTATCCGGGGTGGAGTGGGTTGTTCGCGCGGAACTCCGGGGAGACGAAGATCGCGTTTCGCAGATCCTGCGTGGTGTGACTGCCGGACAGATGCCGGGCGACGGCTTCGCCCGACTCGGGCTCTCGGTCGAGCAGGATCCGATACGCCCATCTGACGTGCTTGGCCGACAGTGGCTGGGGGGACCCCGTCGCCGAGCCGAGCCCAAGCCGGCCGAGGATGCGGTCTTTCCAAGCCACGTCGTGGGCATACCGCAGGCCGCCGGTGCCCTCCAGCCTTGGTTCTGCCTCGGCGCCGGTCCGCGCCATCGCCCTCGGCAAGCCCGGCGAGCATGCGCCCGTTCTCGTCGGTGCGGTCCGCGCCGGTGGTTGAGGTTCATGTCGCAGCTGCCGACGGCGCCCGAGTGCGTCGCCATTCACGGCGGCGCACCCGGTGCAACCCGATGCCCCGGATCCCCTGACATCGCCGGAGCGGTCCGACGCGGCCCGCAATGGGCAACTTGCCCCGATCGGCGCCCTTCAGCATCGTGGGGGGAATGCCTGTCGACGCGCCCGAATGGCTGACGACCGCGCTCGCCACCTCGGCCGAGGAGGACGAGATCAGGGTAGGCGGCTGCGCCATCCACAGAATGATGTGGGGTGCGCGGGGCCAGCCAGGCCTGGTTTTGATCCACGGGGGCGCTGGTCACGCCAATTGGTGGAGCTTCATCGCGCCGTTGTTCCCTCAGTATCGAGTGGTCGCGCTAGATTTGTCCGGGCACGGCGATAGCGGCCGGCGTTCCGCGTACAGCGTCGATCATTGGACCGAAGAGGTGCTCGCTGCGGCCCAGGGCGTGGGGATGGAAGGACCGCCCGTGGTCATCGGCCATTCGATGGGCGGCTTCGTCGCCACGGCAACGGCGGTGAAGGCCGGCGCCGACCTCGCGGGCATAATCATTCTCGACAGCCCGATCGTAGCGGAGGACGCCGAGGTCGAGGCTGCTCGCCTCGGCCAAGCCTTCGGCGCACCGAAGGTGTACCCCGACGTCGAGACGGCGATTCCGCGTTTTCGCACTGTGCCGCGTCAGGAGAACTACGATCCGCTCATCCTCCGTCACGTCGCGGAGCACTCGCTCGGCGTTGTTGATGGAGGTTGCAGCT
>JAJCZO010000307.1 GCA_029262355.1 Deltaproteobacteria bacterium | reverse complement strand
GCGTTCACGCCCAGCGCGGCGACCGCGGAAACTATCAATAAAAGGAAAACTAAAGCCCGGATCACTGAAATCGCGTCTCCTGCTCGAAAATCGTGATATCGGAGAGCGAGGCATCCGCCTCCAGCCCGCGTCCATGGAGCTTCGCCCCGGGCTGCTCGACAAAAACCTCCTCGGTGGTCCTAAAACGGCGCGTTTTCCCGGAGAAATCGAGCCGTGCGGTCTTGAGTTCGGCCTTTTCCTCATGCCCGACGAGAACGACGTCTCCCTCCAGGCGCACGTCGCGAGTGGCTCCGTCGACAACGGCGCGCTTCGCGCGCGCGGTACTCGTGTGCTTTCCCAAGCGGAAGAAGAGGATCTCGGGTTCTTGGAGGTCGGCGTTCCCGCCCATGGAGATGTCCGCCCGGGGGGCCTTCAGCTTCCAAATCGGCCGGCTGCTCTCGGTCTGAGTCATCGTACAATCCCGCAGCTCCTGCGTGGGACCTCCGGCGGAGTCCGTGCCGACGCGGGCACAGCCGAGCGTCAACAGCAAAAGCAGGGGGAGGACTACCGTTTTAACCAAGGAGTGACTTCCGGAGGGATCTTGCGGATGTGGTAGGGTTCCGGAAGCTGGCGGAGAAGAACCGAGGTCACGAGATACATGACGATCACGACGGCGTAGATGACGCTCAGCGTCCTCATGTGCCAGCGCCAGTCCGGGAACCAGGCGGGCGGCATCGCGAGGTCGCGGCCGCATTTCTTGCAAGCCTTGGCCGAATCCTTGTTCTCTTGCGCGCAATTCGGGCACTTCATCGGGTCCTCCGGCGTGAGCTGCGGGACTTGATGATTCGGTCTATCGCGAGCACGTTCTTTATCATAGCCGGCACATCTCGGAGCCGCAGCGTGTTCGGGCCGTCCGACTTGGCTTTTTGCGGATTCGGTTGGGTCTCGAGAAAAACTCCGGCGACTCCGGTCGCCGCCGCCGCCCGGGCCAGAATCGGGGCGAATTCCCGTTGGCCGTCGGTCGAATCTCCCAGACCGCCCGGGAGCTGACAGGAATGAGTGGCGTCGAAGACGACCGGATAGCCGGTGCGGGCCATGATCTCCAGCGAGCGCATGTCCACCACGAGGTTGGCGTAGCCGAACGAGGTCCCGCGCTCGGTGAGGAGAATGGAGCGGTTTCCGGTAGACTCCACTTTCTCGATCGCGTTGCCGATGTCCCACGGTGAAAGGAACTGCCCCTTTTTGATATTGACCGCGCGCCCCGTCCGGCCGGCCGCGATCAAAAGGTCGGTCTGCCGGCAGAGGAAAGCCGGAATCTGCAGGATGTCGGCGACTTCGGCGACGCGCACCGCCTGCTCGGGCTCATGGCTGTCGGTCACGAAGGGGACCCCGAGATCTTCTTTGAGCTTGGCGAAGGTTTCGAGCGCCCTCGTCATGCCCCGGCCGCGATAGCCCCCCAGCGACGAGCGGTTGGCCTTGTCGAAGCTGCACTTAAGCACCCACGGAGCCTTCACGGAGGAGAAAACGCGCTTGAGTTCCCGGCCCACCTGAGCCAGGAGTTCGGGAGATTCGAAGGCGCAGGTCCCCGCCATGAAGAACATGGGGCTCGACGACCTCGTGCTGGTTGCGCCTCGTACGCCGGTGGGCGCGACGGCCGAGCATATGGCGTCCCACGCCGGCGATGTGCTCGAGTCGCGTCGGACCGTGCCCGATCTGGCCACGGCACTGGCCGACACCACTCTCGCGATCGGTACGGTCGGTCGCGAGACCACCCCGCGCCAGCAACTCGAGACGCCGCGCACGTTGGCCACCGAGATCGTGGACGAGGCGAAGCGGGGCCGAGTGGCGCTGGTCTTCGGTCCCGAAGATCACGGACTGTCCAACGCCGACCTCGACCAGTGCCAGCGTCTCCTGTGCATTCCGACGAGCGACGCGTATGCCTCGCTCAACCTCGCTCAGGCGGTACTCGTGTGTGCCTACGAGCTGCACCTCGCGGCCGATCTGCCCGCCCGGTCGACAGACCGGGCGGCGCCAACGCGGCGCCGGACCGAGCGGGAGGCCGACACGAGACCGGCGACGGGAAGCGAGCGCGAGGGGCTTTTCGGGCACCTGGAGTCCTCGCTTCGCGCGATCGGCTTCTTATCGGCGCAGAATCCCGCACACATCATGCGTGATGTGCGCGCCTTGTTTGGGCGCGGGGGTCTCACCCGGCGCGATGTTCGGGTGTGGCGCGGCGTTGCCCGTCAGATGGCGTGGGCCGCGAAGAAGATCAGCCGGGAGGGCCGAGGCTCCTGACGTCGTGGACGATCAGGGAGGGGAGTTCGCCGTACTCGAGCGGTTCGCCGCGCACCTCCACCCGGTGGGCAATGAACGCCACGAGCGGGCTCTGAGCGGTGTCGGCGCGGCGGTCGACGATGGCCACATGGAGCTGGCCCGTCTTCTCGTCGAGAATTCCGAGGTCCTGTCCCGCCCGGGCCGATGCGATCGCACACTGGCGATGGGTCTCTCCGCGCCGGTTTCCGATGACGAAGCAGGCCGTTTCGACCACTTCGCCGCGAAGCAGGATCTCCGGCCGGGGCTCGGGTGTCGGGTCGGCCGCGACGGGGCTCTCAGGCGTCTTCTGGGCGAAGGCCAGCGGCATACCTGCCGTCCCCGCGACGAGAAGCGCTGCCCCAAACAGGAGGAATGTTGATCCCAACCGTGCAAAAACGCGAGCCCTGACGATCTCGTGCACCAACGCCACGACAGACGTCCTTTCGATCAAGTTGAAACCCCTAGGGATAACGTAGACTTACCGCTCATGGATCTTGCACCGATGCAGGCATCGTCCTTGCAATAGACGGGAGATACAACGGAAGCACGAATCGAAAGACCTCATCCCGACTCGAATCTTACTACTCGACGGCACTATCATCCCCAAAGGAAAAATGTACCGGGGTGGCGCACCACGCAGCAGCGCCACCTCCGGAGTTCTAATCGCTGCTCGGGCCCTCGTTGAAGGGGGCCGAACTCCGGTCGGGTAGGTCGCCCGCGCGACGCAATCCACACACTGAGGCGACCGCGAACACGTGATCCGGCTGCCGGCGAAGGCGTTCGGTCGCCCGCCGTGGGCGGCTACGAGATCTGGTCGGCCCGGCGTTGGGCCTGATCCAGCTGGCGGCCGCGCTGGCGGGCTTCGACTTGCGTCTTCACCCGCAGGAAGAGCTCCTCCTTGTTCACCGGCTTGGCGAGGAACTCACTTACGCCGAGGTTCATGCCAGTTGCGCGCGTTTCCATGTCGTCACGCGCGGTCAGGAGGATGATGGGCAGGCTGGCGGTGGCGGGAGCTTTCTTCAGCTCCCGGCAGACCGCAAAGCCGTCCATGACGGGCATCATCACGTCGAGCAGAACCACGTCTACGTTGGTAGTGCTCAAGACGTCGAGGGCGGCTTGGCCGCCATCGGCCAAGACGACGGAGTAGCCACGCCGCTCGAGGAGGTGGGACAGGAGGCGGCGCGAGTCTTCATCGTCGTCGACGACCAGTACGCTTCCCAGCAGCGGGTCGCTCGTTCCGGCTGCCTTCATGTTCCGGTCATATCACTGGCGACCACCGGTCCGCCACGGCGTCGGCGGAGTTTGGCCACGAGCGTCGTTCGCTTGAGCCCCAGCAGGCGGGCCGCGGCCTGCTTGTTGCCCTTGGTGCGGCGAAGGGCCTCGTCGATGAGACGGTTTTCGAACTGCTCAACCGCGTTGGTGAGGTCGAGGCCCTCGTCGGACATGACGGGCTTCGGGATCTTGTTCTCGGAGATGAACGAACGAACGTTGGCTGGCAGGTTCTCGACGCGGATGACGGCGTCCTCGGAGAGGATCACCAGTCGCTCGAGCAGGTTCTCCAGCTCGCGCACGTTGCCGGGCCAGTCGTACTCCCAGAGATGAACCAGCGCCTCCTCGGTGATGGTGACGTCGACGTCGGATCGTTTCTTGTTGTGACGATCGAGGAAGTGTCGCACGAGGAGTGGGACGTCGGAGCGACGCTCGCGCAGCGGCGGCAGGTTGATCGGGATGACTTCGAGTCGGTAGTACAGGTCTTCGCGGAACAGGCCCCGCTCGACCTGCATGGCGAGGTCCTTGTTGGTTGCAGAGACGACGCGAACGTCGACCGTGCTCGAACGATCGGCACCTACGGGCCGAACCTCGTGATCCTGCAGGACACGGAGCAACTTCACCTGCAGCACCGGGCTCATCTCCGAGATCTCGTCCAGGAAGATGGTGCCGCCGTTGGCGAGCTGGAACATGCCGGCGCGGGCACCGATGGCTCCGGTGAACGACCCGCGCTCGTGACCGAACATTTCGGACTCGAGCAGGTCGGCCGGGATGGCGCCGCAGTTCACCGGGATGAACGGCTTCTCGGCGCGAAGACTCTGCGCGTGGACCTCGCGCGCGGCGAGCTCCTTACCGGTGCCACTTTCTCCGAGAATCAGGCATGTCGCGTTCGTGACGGCCACTCGCTTGATCAAGCCCCGCACCCGGTGCACGAGCGGATGTTGACCGATCAGCTGTGTCGATCCGTTCACCGCAAGCGGTGCATCTTGTGCGGGTGGGGGATTTCCCCGTTCTGCGAAGAGAGGTCTGGAATATCCCATAATAGAGTGGAGCGCGTTGCCATGGAGTGCTCTGGCGAAATTGCGCTCTTGGCCTAAACTCGATCAAAAAGCGCCGAGTCTTTAGCGATTTCCGACAAAAAACTGCCACGCCGAAAAATTGCCGTGTTTCCCGGGGGTTGCTACCGCCGACAGCATGCCAAGTGGGAATGAGAAGAAGGCAAAAGGCTCTCGGGTGTCGAAAGTCCGACAGGGTGTCCACTCTGACGGCCGGTCGGCCAGCACGCCCCGCACGCTCGAACTCGATGTGGGGTACTTGACCCATGCCGAGGGCTCGGCCTTGGCGATCGCTGGGGAGACCAGGGTCCTGTGTGCCGTGAGCTTGGAGGACCGTGTCCCGGATTTTCTGCGGGGGTCGGGCCGTGGGTGGCTCACAGCGGAGTACGCGATGCTTCCGCGCTCCACACACACGCGGAGCCAGCGCGAGGCCAACAAGGGCAAGATCAAAGGGCGCACGCATGAGATCCAGCGTCTAATTGGTCGGAGCCTTCGTGCAGTGCTCGATCTGGACAAGCTCGGTGAGCGCACGCTCTATGTCGACTGCGATGTGCTCCAGGCCGACGGCGGGACGCGCACGACGTCGATCAACGGAGCCTACGTCGCGGTGGCGCAGGCGATCGAGACGTTGCTCGCGTCTGGTGAGCTGACGGAGTCGCCGTTGCGCGAGCCCGTCGGCGCGGTGAGTGTCGGTCTGGTGGATGGCGCGGTGCTCGTCGATCTCGCCTACGCCGAAGATAGCCGCGCCGAGGTCGACGCGAACTTCGTGATGACGGGGTCTGGAGGACTCGTAGAGGTTCAAGGGACCGCCGAGGGGCGCACGTTCGAGCGCGATGATCTGAACAAGATGCTCGATGCGGCGTGGGAGGCGATCAGCGGATACAACGTGCTCCAGGAGCGTGCGCTCGAGAGCGTGGGAAAGAAGCTGAAGGCCGCAAAACCGGCCTTGAAGAAGGCGTCGGCGAAGAAGCCGGCCGCGAACAAGACCGCCCGGAAGAAGCCGGCGGCGAAGAAGGCACGCAAGAAGAAGTGAAGGTCGTCGCCCCGGTCACGCTCGCGTCGCGCAACGACGGCAAGCGACGCGAGTTCGAGAGATTGGCGGCCGGGGCGTTGCGGCTCGGACTGTTGCCCCCGGATGCACCGGAGGTGGTCGAGGACGGCGAGACCTATCTCGCCAATGCACGAAAGAAGGCCGACGCCATCGGCCGCTTCACAGGAGGGCTGGCACTCGCCGACGACTCCGGGCTCGAGGTAGACGCACTCGACGGACGCCCCGGTATACACTCGGCCCGATTTGGTGGCGCCGGTCTCGACGATGCGGGACGCACGGCGCACTTGCTCGCGTCGCTCGGCGACGCGTCGGAGCGAGCCGCACGCTTTCGCTGTGTGCTGGTTCTGTCGGACGGCCACGAGTGGACCTGGGCCGAGGGAGTGATCGAAGGCGAGATCGCCCGTGAGCCGCGAGGCGATGGCGGGTTCGGGTATGATCCGGTGTTCGTCGCGTCGTGCTTCGGTGGGCGGACGCTCGCCGAGGTCGACGCGTCGGAGAAGAACGTGTTCTCGCATCGCGCCGTCGCATTGCGCGCGCTGCTGCCGATGCTCGAGCTGGCGACGCGCTAGCCACGCCCCGAGCTCCAGTGCCTCGCCGTCGACATGGCGTTGGCGCGTCGCTGCCCCTCGGCGACGATCCGTTCAGCCCATGTCGACGCTGGTGCGCTAGTCGTCGAGAAGGAAGCCGCCCTGGCTGCCGAGGGTCTTCCTCACGGCCTCGACCTGAGGGTCGGGACCGGGTGGGTTCAACACGCGAGCGAGGAATCGAAAAGCGTCGTCGAAGCGGCCCGGTAGCGTCCGACCAATGTGATCGGCGCCGTCGATGAGGCGGTACTCGTGTTCGATGCCGAGATCCCAGAGCTGGCGGTGGAGGAACTCGGCGCCGTGGTGCAGGTTCAGCATGTCCTGGTTGCCGACCTCGAGGTAGATCTTGAGGCCGCTCGCGCGAACCGATTTCGGGTCGGCGGCGACCATCGCCGTTGGGTGGTTTGCTTCCCAGTGCGCAGCGTCGATCGGCTTCCCGTACAGCTTCTCGATCAGCTCCTGGGGTCGGAAGAACGTGTGCTCGGGTCGCACGTCCTCGAAGCGTAGCGCCGGCTCGATGCCGGGTTCGAGCGCGGTCACTCCGCCGAAACGCAGGGGGTGGCGGAAGGCGAGGCGGAGCACGCCCAGACCACCCATGGAGATGCCCAAGAGGAGCGTCTTCGCGGGGTCGGCCGTCACCCCATGGTTCGCGACACAGTGGTCGAGCAGGGGTCCCGAGAGAGCCGTCTCCCAGCGCGCTTCCCCGTCGAGTCGGTCCAACCAGAACGAGCGTCCCGATCGCGGCACGATCGCTACGAGCGGTGGGACGTCGCCGTCCGACCAGAGTCGCCCGAGGCGCCATCCGAGGAGAGTGGCAAAGCCGTCGTGTCCGTTGCCTCCGTGGAGGGCAAGGAGGAGGGGGAGGGGTTCGTCTCCTCGGCCCTTCGGCGCGACGACCTCGTATTCCACGCCGCCGGGCACCAGACCCGTGTCGAGTCGTTCGACGTGTTGGTCGACATCCATGGGACTCCCCAATGCTCGACTACTCGAGCGGCAAAAGAGGCTCGCGAAGCGCGACCCCGCGCCAGAAGGTGCAGGCTCCCCCTCTCGCGTTGGTGCCGGGCGTGATCGCGGTGCCCGCGGAAAGGTGGCGAGCGTCGTCGCCGAGGCGCGGCCACTGGCGTGCGTCGCCGCCGTTCGGATCGCCGGTCGCCGCGAACCGGGTCCAGTATCCGATCATCGCGTCGGACAGAGTCTGTTCGACCTCTGTGAACGGTGTCTCGACCGACGGCGTTCCGAACACGTACGGGATCTCGGCCGCGTGATAGGCGCCGAGGTCGATGTCGGTGTTCAGCGCGATCGGGAACGTGCCTCCCGTGAACGTGAATTGGTAGAGGTAGGTTGGCGTGTGGGGCGCGGCGAGTCGGGCAGTCTCGATCGAGGGGCACGCGAGCGCGGCGTCGCCGAAGGACGCGGCGAGGGCGAGTCCCGGCGAGGCGAAGGCGTCGACCGGGTAGCGCTCTTCGATCGAATCGATCACCTCCTCATCGTCGCTGATCAGGAACGAGAGGCGCTCGCGATACTGGGACGCTTGCAGGGGCCGTCCCGCGTGATCGTGGGAGAGGGCCACGAAGAGCGTACCTTCGTCGTCGTTCGAGCCGACGAGGAGTGGCACCCGGTGGAAGCTGCCCGACGCGAAGCTCTCGGCCATGTTCTCCGTCAGGACGTAGTCGTCGATGATCGGGAACCAGCTGCCCCACTCGCCTTCCGAGAAGACGAACGCAGGGTCGGGCGGCAGTGCTGCCATGACGCTTTCCCGCGGTGCCTCACGCAGGCACTCGAGAACGTCGAGCGCCCCTGCGCAACCGACGACCTCGGCGAAGCGCTCGCCCTGCCGCTCGGCGTTCTGGAGCGTCGCGAGACGCGTCGTGCACGGTCCGCTTTGCATGATGCCGCGGTGGAATAGTCCGCCCGACAGCGGCGAGGTCAGCAGTGCACAGACGCTCCAGGCGCCGGCCGACTCACCGAAGATCGTCACGTTCTCCGGGTCGCCGCCGAAGGCCAGGATGTTTCGTTCGACCCATTCGAGTGCGGCGACCTGATCTTCGATGCCGTAATTGCCCGAGGAGGGGTGCGACGGATCTTCGTTCGTCAGCGCATGGTGGGCGAGGAAGCCGAGCTGGCCCAGGCGGTAGTTGAGCGTGACGACGATCGTGCCGGACTTGGCTGCGATCGTGCTGCCGTCGGTCGATCCGGTGTACTGGCGGCCGTCGCCCGAGGTGAAGCCGCCTCCGTGGATCCAAACCATGACGGGAGCTGGGCCGCTCGGGAGCGGGTCGGGGGTGACGACGTTCAAGTAGAGGCAGTCTTCGGAGCCGGTGGGCGCGTTGACGATCGGGATGGTCTGGGGGCAGGGTGCGCCTGCGACGTTGGCCTCGCGCACGCCGTCCCACGGCTCGGTTGGGGCAGGGGCGCGCCAGCGGAGATCCCCGACCGGCGGCGCCGCGTACGGGATGCCCAAGAAGCTGCGAACCCCGTCGGTGGTCGTACCTCGGACGTCGCCGGACTCCGTCGTCACCTCGAGCGGCGCCGGTGCGCTCGGGCTCGGTGGGGCGGTGGGGTCGGTTGGCGTGGGCGGATCGGTCGGCTCGGAGGGTTCCACCGGGGAGGTGGGCTCGGCCGCGTCGGTCGTTTGGTTGGAATCGCTCGACGAGCACGCCGAGCTGAGGACGGTCACCGCTAGGGCGGCCAGCGCGAAATAGGGAAGTCTCTTCAAGTGTCGCATCTCTCTCGGGGACCCGTGGGAGCCCGTCGAAGCCAGGGGATATCGGCTCGGATCAGATCCTTCATAGTATGCGGGCTCGGAGCGAGCCGTCGAGGGACTTTGAAAACGGGCGGATTCGAGGCGTGTCCCGACCCAAACCGGCCTTCAGCGGACCGCAACATTGACAGTGGCGTTGGCGAACCTTCTAATGGCGCCTCGGCAATCGCGGTAGCAACCGAGCATCGGGGTGTGGCGCAGCCTGGTAGCGCGCCTGCTTTGGGAGCAGGATGTCGGAGGTTCAAATCCTCTCACCCCGACTTTTCTCGATGCTCGACCCGCCGCGGCGGCCATTCGCCAACCACGCGCGCCAGTAGCTCAGGTGGATAGAGCAACGGCCTTCTAAGCCGTAGGTCGAAGGTTCGAGTCCTTCCTGGCGCAGTTAGTGAATACGCGGGGTTGCGGGGGTTTCTGCTCCTCGGTGTACCCGAAGAGCGTTGACGGAGGTTCGCGGTCTATCGCGGGTATTGGCGATTAGGCAACCCGAGTTCAGGTGCACGGCTCGCCGGATCTCCATGAGTTCGTCGGCGACCGTGCCTCGGTGAACGGATCGGCCCGATGTGGTCTTGGTTCGGCATGGCCGTGCAAGTCAAGTCCCACGATCACATCCACATCTACGCTGCCGACCCGGACTCGTCGGCGCAGTTCTACCAGGACCACTTCGGCGCGACGCCGATCAGCCGCGAGGCAAGCAGCAACAGCGGCTTGCGGATCTTCCTGGCGCTGGGCGGGCAGGTTCTCGTGATGGGCGGCTTTCTGAGCGGGCCTGCCGCACCACCTCCCGAGGCGGGGGACGGGGCGTACACTCACGGCTTCGGGGTTGCCCACTTCGGGCGCCGAGTCGCGGAGGTGGAGGAGTCGGTTGCGGCAGTTTTGGCGGCCGGAGCCCGCGTCCTGAGCCCGACCGTACGTGAGCCGTCGGGGCTCACGTACGCCTACGTAGCTGCTCCCGACGGGGTCGTGATCGAGTTGACGCAATACGAGTAGCAGGGGCGGGTCGACACGATCGTAGACACGGCGCTCTGTCCTGCCCTCCGAGGGCCGACTATGCTCGGGCTCATGTCCACGGCCGAGCGCTACGTCGTCGCCTCCGAGTTGGATCTGCGAATTCAGACCGAGTCCGATGCCCTCGACGCGATCGGGAAGGCTGGAAGGAGCCGGAGGCTTCTGCTGACCGAGAGTGACGTGTCCCCGGACTTCTTCGATCTGCGCACCGGCCTCGCGGGCGCGGTTTTCCAGAAGTTCGTCACCTATGGTGTTCTCGTTGCATTCGTCGTCGAGGCTCCCTCGCGGTACGGCCCGCGCTTTGTCGAACTCGCCCGCGAGCACGCCTGCCACCCACAGATCCGCATCGCCACCTCGCGGGCCGACGCGGAATCATGGCTCCGGGCCTGACCCCATCTGCATCGCCAAGCGTGTGCCGGATTTTGTGCCGACCCTCTGCGCCCGTCCACGCCCTTCCACGACCGAACCGACGACGAAATCCGAGTCCGAATGGGCGTGGAGGGTCGCTGACGGTCGCGCAGATCGCTTGGCAACGGCCTTCTAAGCCGTAGGTCGAAGGTTCGAGTCCTTCCTGGCGCAGTTTCGTCGTGCCCGTCGTCGGCCTCCGAGAGCGGGCCGCCTGGGGTCATCGCTCTGGGCCAGGATACGTCTTCGAGAGGTTGACCATCTGTGTGTCGCCGATCGAGTACGGCTCCGACGCCCGAAAGCCGTTCGCTTGAACGAAGGCGAGCAGTCTTGTGTCTCCGGTCAACTCACGCATCCATGCCCGCGTCGCCCCCCGTCGGGCGATCAGGCTCTCGACGTGGGCGAGCAGCGTTTCATGCAAGACCCGCTCACGACGGTCCCAGTCGGCCACGAGGAAGATCCGGAACCTGTCGTAGGGCTCGTCAGGAGCCCGTTCGATTGAGCAGTATCCCACGATCTCTCCGGCTGTCTCGGCGACCGCATGGTCTCGGACGCCATCGAACGAGCGCCGCTTCGCCGACCACACGGTGTCGAGGCCACGGTGGTCTGCCTCCTGCACAAAATCGGAGGCCAGCTTGTCGATCAGTGGCCAATCCGCAGCACCGACTTCTCTGAGCCGAATCGTCATGGTTTCTCCTGCGACGAAACCCGAGTCTCAATGGGCGTGGAGGGTCGCGAACGGTTGCCCGGATCGACGCCCAGCTCGTCTTGCATGAACCCGCGCCAGACTGATGTGTCGGGAAGTACGCGGCCGTCGGCGAGGTGGAGGAGGGCGACGCTGTCGCGGTCGATGGGGAAGGGGAGGGACTTCTTGGCGAACGGGACACGCGCCGTTGGAAGGGACTGTCCGCGCTTCGAGGGATTCTGATAGCCTTGCCCTGCAACCACCAGACCACCTTCCGAGGAGCCGACATGACCAAGACAACCATCTGGACTCTGATTCTGACCCTGGCGCTCACGAGCGCCGCCCTGGCCGCGACCGACGACGAGAAGTGCCAGAAGAAGAAGCTGATCGCTCTGGGCAAGCGCGAGCTGTGCGTCCAGAAGGAGCGTGGCAAGGAAGTGCTGGGCAAGACGCCCGACACTGCCAAGTGCGCCGACAAATTCGACAAGATGATCGCGGCAGCGGAGAAGGTGGTGGCGTGCCGCTGGCTCACGAATGGCGACGGGACGGCAATAGACCTGAACTCGGGGCTTCAGTGGGAGCTGAAGACCGACGACGGATCGATTCATGACAAGGACAACTTCTACCAGTGGAGCGCCAGCTCTTCGGGGGTTGCCCGAAACGGCGGAGCGTTCGTGGACTTCCTGGGAACGCTCAACGACGGCGCGTCGGCGGGCGGCGTGACGACGACGGGCTGCTTCGCGGAGAAGTGTGACTGGCGGCTTCCGGTCATCGAGGAGTTGGCGGACATCGTCGACTTGACTGCGCCCGGCTGCGGAGGCGGCGCTCCATGCACGACGATTCCGGGTGAGACCGGCTCGGTGTTCTATTGGTCGTCCACCGACCTTCTGAGTCCCCCGGGCGTCGCCTGGGGCGTGAGCCTTTTCAGTGGCCCCGTCGGTAGCGACTCCAAGGTCTTAGCCTACCAGGTTCGTGCCGTACGTGGCGGCTTGTGAGGTCGGTGATTTGAGTCTTCGACCTTCGATCCTTTGATCGCGACCGAGGGTGGATGACGAGAACGGGCCTTGCACGCGCGGCAACGCTTCCTGCGGGTCATTCCACGACGACCGAGTACAACGGGGTTCATGTCGAGGCGAACACGGCGTGCACGACGTTCGGGTGAGCGTGCTCCTGCTCGGTGGTGCGCCAGGCAGGTGTCATCGAGGTCGTCGTGTCCGGAAACTCGGCCCGCGCCGTCACGCGACCTCTCGGCCGAGGCCCTGGGGCTCTCCGGGTGCCGGGACCTTCTGTGTTCCGGAACAGGCCTGCGGTTCGAGTCCAGACCCGTCGCTGTGATCCGGTTTGGACGGGGCGAGGCCGGATACATCGACGATTGCTGCAACCCGCCGATTTCCAGCGGCGAGGGTAGTCTCCTTCGGTGGCCTCCGTCAGGCAGCGGGCTTCCAGTGGATGGCGAGCTTCTTCTTCGTCGCTGCGCACTCTCGCAGGTAGAGATTGATCAGAGTCTGGTACGCGATGCCTGAGTCGTCCGCGAGCGATCGGAAATACGCGATCGTGTCCTCATCGAGCCGGATCGTGATCTGCTTCTTCAGTCTCCGTGCGTACGGATTCCTCGTCCCCTTTGAGAAGTCGTAGCTCTTCCTCATTTCTGTCTCCTTTGGCCGTATTGAAGCCGCTCCCTTCGGTTCGCCTTCCTTGCTGAGATGATCCGCACGACCTCGTCGGCTCTGCGGTAGCAGTGGCAGACGACCAGGGTGCGGAGTAGGGCGCTCAGGCCAAGCAGAACGAAGCGGTCCTCGTCATCGGAGGCATCGGGGTCCGGGATCAAGATGGCGCGCTCATCCGAGAAGACCGACTGGGCTTCCTCGAACGACACCCCGTGCTTCTCCAGGTTGAGCCGTTCCTTTCGCCGGTCCCACGCGAATCCGATGCCGGGCACGAGTCGGATTATACCTACAAAGTAGTGAGAAGCGAGTCGGTGGGTGTGCCGGATTTTGTGCCGACACTGTGCGCCCGCCTACGCCCTTCCACGACCGAACCGGGGCTGAAAACTGAGTCCGAATGGGCGTGGAGGGTCGTGGAAGGTCGCCGAGACGGGCTGGCAACGGCCTTCTAAGCCGTAGGTCGAAGGCTCGAGTCCTTCCTGGCGCAGTATCGATCGGGTGATCTTGGCGACTGTGCTCCGCACCGACGTCGTGGTAGCCTTCGGCCCATGAGCCAGGTGACGACGCAACTCACAGCCATCATCGAGCGGGAAGGCACCGGCTACGTCGCGCTCTGCCCCGAACTCGACATTGCGAGCCAGGGTGAGTCCGTGGAGGACGCTCGGCAGAATCTGAGCGAGGCTGTCGAGTTGTTCTTCGATGCGGCGGGTCCGAGTGAGGTGCAACGGCGCCTCCACACCGAGGTCTACGTGACCCGGCTCGACGTCGCTGTTGGGTAAGCTGCGCGTCCTGTCCGGCGCTGAGGTTTGCGCCATTCTTGCTCGGCATGGATTCGTGGAAGTGCGGAGGCGGGGCAGCCACATTCTCATGCAACGTAGGGATCAGGTCACGACGACGAGCGTTCCCGTCCCTGACCATGCGGAGCTTCGCATCGGTACCCTTCAGTCGATCATTCGCCAATCGGGCTTGTCTCGCTCCATTTTCGAGGTGGGGCGATAGAGTTCTTCGAGGTCGTGCGCTCCGCCGTACGGCCCAGCATTTCCCAGGTCACTTCTGGAGAGGCTGGTCCTTCCCGGCGATCTGGAACCCTAGAGCTTTCGCAGATTCGGTCGTGCTGGCATTGCGGAAAGTGGGAGCTACGTCGGGTACTTCTTGGAATCCTTCGCCTGCTTGGAACGTCTGCGTCGACTTCCCGTCGATCTCCACCTCGACGGAGCCCTCCATTACGAAGACGAACCTGGTCGTCGGATGGGTGTGCGTTGCGGTAGCGGCGCCCGGGGCGATCTCTGCGACCCACATGTGCGCCTCCTTCCCCTCCATTTCTGCCACGTCGACCTTCAACACCTCAGTGCGCTCGAGGCCTGACGGCTGGGCATAGAGGGGTTGGCTTCCGATAATCGCGAACGAGACGGCTGCGAGAGCCAGCCGGATACAATGGTCATTCACCGCATGTACCTCCTTGATGTCCTTGGAACGCGTGCTTGCCGATGCCGACGGAAGGCGCGCAGCCATTCCGAGCGAAGGCGCACACCTGTTCCGATTGATCGCGCACACCCATTCCGCCGGAAGACGCACCCCGATTCCGAACGAAGACGCATACCTCTGACTGGCTGAGTCGGGGCGTCGCGACGCTGGATGGCCACCGGTAGGCCGCCCTCCTTGAGAGAGGAGGCGGCATGCCAGCAGCCAGGTTATCCATGCGAAGAACGAGAGAAATCTGAGGACGTGGTGATCTCGGTCGCCGGCTCCGGGGGCTTCGTGACGATCACGGCGGGCTCGATCGCGCTCGAGCCCGGAGCCGTCATCCGGTCCGAGCTGCTGGGCCTGGCGTACGAGTCGAGCTCAACGCAAACGTCGGCAATGTCGAACTTCGCGCGAACGGCACGAAGAAGTCGCGCCTCGAGCTGAACGGAATCGTGACGGGCTACGGCGGCGACCTCACGGTCAACGCGAGCGGCTCCGGCGGCGACGTCCTTCTCGACGGCGTGATCGAGTCGACCGGCGGCGAAGGCGGTGGAGTCGACATCGACGCCGACGACGACGTAGGCCTGGGCGACATCGATACCACCGGTTCGAGTGCCGAAGGCGGCTCGGGCGGGCCGATCCAGGTCACCGCGGGCGGCGACATCGACGTCACGGGACGACTCGCGAGCCGCGCGGTCGGCGCGTCCGGAGAAGGTGCCGACCAGTACCTGACCGCGGGCATCGGCATCCATGTGCAGTCGGGAGCGGTGGTCGATGTGAGCTCGAGTGGTGCGGACAGCCTGACCGGCATTCTTTTGTGGGACGCGTTCGGCGGCGACATCCTCTTCGAGGGCCAGCTGATCGGAACGACCCCATCTTCGCTCGAATCGACCGACGCCGCATTCCTGTACGCGAACGCTAGCGGCTCGATCACGATCGACGGCACGATGAACATGGGTGCTGGCAACAACGGAACCGCGTACGAGAGCCAGTTCCAGGCGGGCGGTGACATCACGGTCGGCCCGGACGGATGGATCAAGGGGGACTCGCGCAGCGCGGGCGGACTGGGCGGCGGACTCGACCTGCAGGCCGACGGCCACGTGTCGATCCAAGGCGACCTCGACATCAGCGGCGGCGGGCAGGGGACCGGCACGATCGAGATCACCGCGGGTCTAACCGCAACTATCGACGCGAGACTGAAGGCGACGGCCAAGAACGGCGGGAGCGCCGGCGCGATCGAGATCACCGCGTGCGACGTGACAATCGCGGACACCGCGAAGCTCGAAGCGAACTCGGGCTCGACGGGCACGACGATGCTCTCGGGCGGTCGCCGCGTGGCCATCCTCGGCCAGATCAAAGCGGGGCTCGCGAACAGGGTCGCGTACGACCTCAACTCCCCGGAGCTTCTGGGCTCGATTAGCCCGACGGCCACGATTTCCCAGACGGCAGACGGATCCACGTGCGGCGCCCTGGCGACGTGCGGCGACGGGTTCGTCGACGTCGGCGAACAATGCGACGACGGCAACGCGAGCGATGGCGACTACTGCTCGACCGGGCTCGTATGGGAGTTGAAGACCGGCACGGTGGGAAGCTCGGTGGCGTGCACGGACATCGTGACCTGCCCTGACCCGCACGACGTGAATGGGCGATACACGTGGTCGACGGGCGCCCCCTGGTCCTTCGATGGCACCGCCAAGGCGGTATTCATCGACGTTCTGAACGACGTCGCAGGGCGTGGCAGCAGCTGCTTCGCGGGACATTGCGATTGGCGGCTACCACCAAGCCGCCAGATCGAGACGATTCTCGAACCCCTATATCCCGACTGCGTACATGCTCCATGCACCACGATTCCGGGCGCGGTCGCCACACCGCAGTACTGGAGCGGCTCGAGCCATCATTTGTGGTCAGACCATGCGATCCAGGGGGACTTCGACCGAGGCTGGGCCAGCTACCGGGGCAAGACGGTGGACATCCATGTCCGCGCCGTCAGAAGCACCTGTGGCAATGGCGCGATCGACATCGCCGAGTCCTGCGACGACTCCAATACCATCGACGGTGACGGCTGCGACTCGAACTGCAGGACGACCGGCTGCAGCAACGAAATCGTCACGGCCGGCGAGAAGTGCGACGACGGGAACCTGAGAGACGGCGACGGCTGCGAGAGCGACTGCACCCTGCCCTGAGCTGAGAGCGGCCGCGCCTACAGCGTTCCGCCCACGGATCGAAAACCCCGGAGGGCCGGCCGATTCCGGCCGCCCTTGGGGGGAACGACGTGGTGGCGAGTTCAGGTGGATCCTGGCGTGCTTCGGGATCCCGATTCACCTGCCGAATTATGTAAACGGCCGTGCAGAATGATCCGGTGCGCCGGGCGGCATACGCCAGCCTCCGGGCCCGAGGGCACTCACATGGTCGGGCGCTGAGAACCGTCGGCGACCGGCTACTCGCGGTCGCCTGTGCGATGCTCCGAGCCCAGACCGACTACGATCCCGCCCTCGGAAAGATCGTTGCCTGAGACTTGCAGAATGGTGGGGAGGTCCCCCCCTCACCCATGACGGCCCCGAATTCACGCGCCGCGCACTCGACCGGTGGGCCCACGAGAACGGCGTCGCCGGTCGTCTTTAGGTTTGCCGCCGAATCGCCGATACCCGATCTGCCGTGCACCGCCGGGTGCTGCTACAGAATGGAGATAAACAGAATGTGGAAATATTCGATCCTAATGGCAATCGTTCTCGCGACCACACCGTCGCTCGCTCAGGACACCGCACCGCTCGTCAATCGAGTCCTGACCGCCGAGGAGCAGGCGGCGCTCACCCCGGACGAAGTCCTACGGATGCTCCGCGAGGGCAATCAGCGTTTCGTCTCAGGGACCGTCACGAGTCGTGATCATTCCGCTCAAGTTCGCCACGCAGCCGAGGGCCAGTTCCCCAAGGCGGTGATCCTGTCCTGCGTGGATTCACGCGTACCCGTGGAGGACGTGTTCGACCGGGGCATCGGGGATGTCTTCGTCGCTCGCATCGCGGGGAACTTCGAGAACACCGACATTTTGGGCAGCATGGAGTTCGCCACCAAGGTGTCGGGCGCGAAGGTGGTCCTCGTGATGGGTCACAAGGACTGTGGTGCCGTGAAGGCAGCGATCGACGGAGCTGAGCTCGGAAACATCACCGAGATGCTGACCAACATCCAACCCGCCGTCGATTCGCTCTCCGGCTACGATGGCGACAAGACCGGCAGCAATTCGGAATTCGTGCAGATGGTCACGAAGAAAAACGTGCAACTGACGATGGCGGACATCCGTGAGCGCAGTCCAATCCTGAAAGAGATGGAAGCCAAGGGCAAGATCAGAGTCGTCGGCGCGCTCTACGACATGAAGACCGGCAAGATCGAGTTCCTAGACTGAGGTTTCTCGGCGGTGAGGCGCCGGCCGTAGGCGGTCGGCCGCCTCACCGCCTCTACCTTCAACGTTGGGCACCGGATAGCGTTGCGTGATGCAAAGATGCTCCCGCCCCCACCCCTCGGCTGCCAGCAACGCCGTCGGCACAATCGTTGCCCAGTCTCCCACGACCGCAGACGAGCTGTAAGCACGGGGCTCGCCGAGGCTGGGCCCCTGCTCCCACCGGTCGAGCCGTGGGGTGTACGCCTCAACCACGGCGGTCGCGCCACTGTCTGTCCATCCGGCGACTGTCCGCCCGTGCCGTCGCCGTCGCCGAGTCCCAACCCCACGCCCACCCCCGACCCGGACTTCCCCGAGGGGTACAGCGGCCATGCCACGCGCACGAACGAGGTGGACGAGCCGAGCTCGACCGCCGAGATCCGGATCAGCGGTCGGGTCTGCGCCGATGCGTTGGATCTCGGCGCTTCCAGCCTGGTGGTGAGCCAGCTTCTCGACGAGGCGGGCTCCGGAGAGCTGGTCGCCGATCTTCCCATGCAGGCCGTCTTCTCCGTGGAGATCGGCGGCACGTTCTTCCTCGACTGCACCACCGGGCCGAGCTGCACGCTCAGCCTCCAGTCGCTCGGTGCCTGCACGAAGACCAACGGAGACCCCGGCGAGGAACTGAGCTATCTGCTCAAGGTAGATCGGTCGCAGGACGAGCGGGCGGTGCCCATCACGTACCTCCGGCCACCGAACTGCGTGGATCGCGGCACGACCGAAGCGACTGTGTCGTTCACCATTGACGACGGGGTTGCCGGGGTGGCTTTGTCGACCACGGACGATTGGCGTTGCTCGGGGCGGGGCGAAGAGGTCCGCCAGCTCACGACACCCTGAGCGCACGGAGTAGTGAGCGATCTGGACGCCGAGCCGGTTCCAACGGCCTCGCTACCGGGGGATCAATGTTGCCGTCCTCGCCTCCGGATGCCTCGGCGTGCATCGCCGCATCGGAGGCAGGCTTCTCGAGGCCTGCTCGCGGCTTTGCCGCGGTCCGGAAAACCGGACTGTCCGCATCGGGGCTGATGGGCAGGGAGTACCGATCGCCGAAACCCGAGTCCGAACGGGTGTGGAACGTCGTGGGCGTTCGCCCAGAAGGGTTGGCGCCGGCCTCCTGAGCCGTAGGTCGAAGGTTCGTGTCGTTCCTGGCGCGGTTTCGTGATGTTGCGAGGCCCTGCTGCAAGCGGTCTTCCGGTGAGGCGGAGCGATCCCATCGGGCAGCGCGCCTCGAGTGGGGGGCGAACTCCGTTGCACGCCTTCTGGGTGGAGAGACCCGGTTTAGGACGAGCCCAGGCCCATTGCGTGGTGAACGTTACCAGGGGCGGGAAGAAGAACCTCCGGGTGGTCGGGATGGCGCTGAACTCCAACGACGAGGTCGTTGCCGTCGTCTCGGCCCAATGACAAGAGAAGAACAGGCGCAACTGGGCCCAATGGTGGGGCTCAACGGAGTTCCGGACCACCACGGAGGCGCCCGACTGTGCCGTCGCGATCCTGTGCTTTCTCAGTGAAGCGAAAATCACAAGTGGTGGCACCCTTGGCAATGGTGCTGGTGACGTCCACGCTCAGCGTCGAAAGGGCGTCGTACATCTCGTGATCCATGGCGCACATCAACGGCGCGGCTTCCGGGGTGCCCAGCGCCGAGAAGATCCGCGCATTCATGCAGCTGGTGATGTTGAAGGCGTAGGTTTGAGCATCATCTTGCACCGGCGCCATATCAATCAAATCTTCCATGGCTTGGAAGCCCCATTTGAAATAGCTGACGAACTGCGGGAACGGCATGTCGCGGTTGGGTGAGATCGCGTCGATGATATGCCTCGACAGTGGCGCAATGAGTACTTGCTTGGTGGCGGCGTACGCAGCCGGCTCCGAGGTGTGGTGGCGCAGAAACTCTCGGTAGGTGGCGGTAATCAACGCCACCATCTGGATCACCGCGAGACGAACGCTCATCCTTCTTGCGATCGTCGGCCTGTTGGCGGCGGCGACGCACGTGCGCTGGCCTTGATCGATCGGGGTACGGAGGCGGAGATCGCGTGGGAGGTGCCGGAGCCGCTCCCTATGGCTCGAGCTCGATGCCTTTCGTGGTCACGGTGTCAGTGTCACCGGCCGCGTCTGTGAACGCGAGGTCTGCATCTCGTGACGCCTTCATCTTGTAGGTGTCATCGCCCGGTCCGTCCGAGATGTTGAATTGGTCGGCCCCCTTGGCGCCCTTGATGTAGTAATAGTCGTCACCCTCTCCGGAATCATCGAAGATGTCGTAGGTGTCGTCGCCGCCCTTGCCCTCGACCTTGTACCGGTCGTTTCCCGGGCCATCGTGGATCAAGACGGTGTCGCTCTCCGCCCCGACTCCAATCCAATAGATCGACGAGCCGGGACCATCCAAGACTGTGACCGCATCGAGCCCGCCTCGGGTCTTCACGTGGTAGTAGGCGTCGCCGGCGGAGAGGATCTCGAACTCGCCATCGCCGACGGAGAGCAGCGCCCCGGGCGCCCCGCGGACCGTTACGCCGGAGCTCACGGTGAGCGTCGGGGGGGTCGCGGTCTCGTCGATAACGACGGTATCCGGATTTTTGCCGCCCGTACGGATCCTGATGCGATCTGCCGCGTCTGTCGGCATTGCCGTGCCCAGCGCCACGAGTGCGAGAAACGAGTGACAGAGTACGAGATTTTTGCAGATCATGGTTCTTCTCCGGTTGGGGGTCGAAAACAGGAAGGGCCCGTCGGCGGGCAACCCGAACATACCTGGAGTCGAAGAGTCCGGGCAACGGGAGGATTTTGGCTGCCGGTGCAGGTTGGCTCTGAGCTGCCTCAGGGCGCTTGCCGTGGCATACGCAATCTCGAGTGCGCCCTTTTTCAAGTGCCCATCGGTGACGTTCTCCTTCGGGCCGGATCCCGTTCGGACGCGCGAGTGCACCGCCGTCGACATAGCGTTAACGGATTGCCGTCGATCGGCGTTCGTCGCAAGGAACGGCGACGCAGGAATATCGGCAATCTTTCGAGGAGACGCGAATGTGAGAATGACCGGGAACCTTCCGGAGTGCCCCTGCGTTTCACG
>JAJCZO010000306.1 GCA_029262355.1 Deltaproteobacteria bacterium | reverse complement strand
GTCGTGCTTCGCGAGGTGGATCGACCGGCACCCGGCCCGGACGAGGTCGAGGTCGAGGTCCGCGCCGCGGGCCTGAACTTCAAGGACGTGCTTCTCGCACTAGGAGTCGTGCCGAGCCCGGTCGAAGGTTCACCGCCGCTCGGGGGGGAATGCTCCGGGGTAGTGACTGCCGTAGGGGCGAAGGTGGAGGACCTGCGCGTGGGCGACGAAGTCGTTGCCATCGCACCGGGGTCCTTCGGCCGCTACATTCTCGCGCCCGCGATGTACACGGTGTCGAAGCCGCGCCGGCTCACCTTCGACGAGGCCGCTTCGATCCCGCTGGTGTTCATGACGGCCGAATACGCGCTGAACGAGCTGGGCCGCGTGGAGGCGGGCGAGCGAGTCCTGATCCACGCGGCCGCCGGGGGCGTGGGGCAAGCGGCGATCCAGGTGGCCCGACGGGCGGGGGCGGAAGTGTTTGCGACGGCGGGAAGCGAGGAGAAGCGAGCGTTCCTGCGCGAGCAAGGCGTGGAGCACGTGATGGACTCGCGGAGTCTCGACTTCGCCGACGAGGTGATGGCGGCGACGGGTGGCCAGGGCGTCGACCTGGTGCTGAATTCGCTGGCCGGGGAGGCGATCGACAAGGGTCTCGAGAGCTTGGCTCCGTACGGCCGGTTCATCGAGATCGGCGTACGGGACCTCCTCGAGAATCGCGGGGTAGGGCTCCGGCCATTCCTGAAGAATCTGTCGTACTCCGCCTTCGAGCTGTCGCGAATGGTGCTGGAGCGCCCGACAAAGTTTGGGGCGTTGTTGCGACGCGTACTGGACGGGTTCGAGAGCGGGGAGCTGGAAGCGCCGCCGGTGAAGACGTACCCGATTGGGGAGGCGGTGGAGGCCATGCGGTACATGGCGCAGGCGCGCCACATCGGAAAGCTCGTCTTGAACGTCGAGGATGTGTCGGAGACGCCGATCGTCGCGAAAGAGTCGCCCGCTGTTGGCCTGCGTGAAGATGCGAGCTACCTGATCACCGGTGGCCTCGGAGGCCTGGGACTGACGGTCGCGCGTTGGATGGTGGAGCGCGGAGCGCGCCACTTGATGCTGGTGGGACGGAGCGGCGCGTCGGCCGCGGCCGAAACGACACTGGCCGAGCTGCGCGAGGCCGGCGCGCGTGTGCATGTCGCCCAGGCGGACGTCTCCTTGCGAGCGGACGTGGTGGGCTTGTTCGCGAAGGTCGCCGAAGAGCTGCCGCCGTTGGGCGGCGTGGTGCACGCCGCCGGCGTGTTGGACGACGGCGTGTTGCTGCGCCAGGACTGCGGTCGGTTCGAGCGGGTCTTTGCACCGAAGGTGCAGGGGAGCTGGTACCTGCACGAGCAGACGCGCGACATGGATCTCGACTTCTTCGTCTTGTTCTCGTCGGCGGCGTCGCTTCTCGGATCGCCGGGACAGGGGAACTACACGGCGGCCAACGCGTTCCTGGATGGATTGGCGCAGTACCGGCGAAGCCAGGGACGGGCAGGGCTGTCGATCAACTGGGGACCTTGGGACGAGGTGGGGATGGCCGCGGCGCAGTCGAACCGCGGGGGGCGTCTGGGTCAACAGGGGCTGGAGAGCCTGGCGCCGGATGAGGCGATGCAAGCGATGGAGGGACTGCTCGGGGCGGGAGTGGCGCAGATGGGAGTGATGGCGCTGCACCTTCGACGGTGGTTCCAGTCGCAGCCGGCGACCGTGGATTGGCCGGTATTGGCGGAGTTGGCGGCGCAGGCCGAGCAGGCGGCGGAGGAACACGGGTCGCCGGCGGATGCTCCGGTGCGCCGCGAGCTTCTGGCGCTGAGTGACGCGACGAAGCAGATGTTCCGGCTGACCGACTACGTGCGGGATCAGATGGGTCAAGTACTCGGGATGGAGCCGAGCCAGATCGAGCCGGAGAAGCCCCTGACGGACATGGGTGTGGATTCTCTGATGGCGGTGGAGCTGAAGAACCTCCTGGAGATCGACCTTGGGCTGGCTCTGACGCCGACCCTGATCTTCGGATACCCGACTCTGGCTGAGCTGGTCCTTGGGTTGGCGGAGAAGCTGGATCTCTCCGTCGAAGGATCCGACGAGCCGATGGAGTCGGGGATCGAGGAGGAGGACGACGGCCTCGACGATCTGTCGGAGGACGCCGCGCGCCAGCTTCTGCTCGACGAGTTGCACGAACTGCCTGCGGAGCTGCTGGCTGAGAAGTGAGAACGATCGGGAATCCGATCCCAAACGGCGATCCGAGACCACTGCAAGGAGCGGGAGAAACCATGACCACGCAGTCGCAGACGATCCACGGAGAATCGAAGGGGAAGCGTTCGGCCGACAAGGAAGCCTTGGCGGCAGTACGAAACCTGCGGGCGCGACTCGAGGCCATGGATCGCGCACGCAGGGAACCCATTGCGATCGTCGGCATCGGCTGTCGCTTCCCGGGCAAAGCGAACGATCCCGAGAGCTACTGGGAGCTGCTGCGTGGCGGCGTCGATGCGATCACGGAAGTGTCCGACGATCGCTGGGATCGCGAGCTGTTCTACGATCGGGATGCGGCCGTGCCTGGGAAGACCAACTCCCGCTGGGGCGGCTTCGTGGATGGGATCGATCGCTTCGATCGCGAGTTCTTCGACATCAGTCCGCGAGAGGCCGCGCAGATGGACCCCCAGCAGCGCC
>JAJCZO010000305.1 GCA_029262355.1 Deltaproteobacteria bacterium | reverse complement strand
ACCAGGCAGGCGAGGATCTGATTGAGAAGCTTCACTGTCGGCTAGACCTGGGAACCGCGATCAGCCCTGTCTCTGGGCAGCGCTCACGGATTCATTGTCCTTCTCCCAGACGGCAAAGGCGGAATCGGATGGGCGTCTCATCTTCAGCGGATCGCTGAAAATTCGCGAAATCACCGCGACGGGTCCTAGGAGGACGAAATACAGGGCCCCGAGAACAATGCCCCCCATGACCTCGCCGAAGCGCTGAAGGAAGGCCAGCACCGTGGCCATGCTGCCAGAAGGCTGCTCCATAACGTCCGGCCAGTCTACTGGACCCGCCCCGACGATCACAACCGAACGAACCGCCCACGACCGGCAGAGATGCGAGTCCGCCTCAGGACATCGCGCCGACGTCACGCGGCACGCAGTCCGGCGGCGCCGCCGCGCCGAGCTCAGAGCACCACGTGGCGATCCGGCGCCCGTCGTGGCGCACCGCGCCGTCGTCCTTCAAAAAGCGATGAATCTCCTGCGCCCGCCGGCGCTCGCTCACCGCCCGTGAGAGATCCAGCCCAGCCTCTGCCCGAGCCTCACTGATCGCAACCAAATCCAGTGCGATCGCCGGAACGTCCTCCCGTTCGCGGTCGATCTGGTGCGCTCGCTCATAGGCCTCGATGGCGCCAGCCGTGTCACCCGCCCTTCGGTGCATCGAGCCAAGGTTCCGCCAGCGGGTCGCCTCCCCCGCCCGATCCTCCTCGGAGCGATCGATCTCGAGCGCCGCCTCGAAATCCGCCTTCGCACCAGACAGGTCCCCTGCCGCGAGGGCGAGCAGACCCAGGTTGTTCAGAGCAGCCGCCTCCACCGAAGCCGCGTCGGACTCCCGGGCGAGCGACAGAGCGCTCGTATAGCGAGCAGAAGCCGCTCCCGCGTCGCCCGCATCCTCAGACAGCGTTCCGAGATTGTTCTCGGCCGCGGCCTCCTGTGCGAGCGACCCGCTGGCACGTGCCAACTCCGCAGCCTCGAGGTACGCGCGCCGGGCCGCCGTGCGATCTCCCGCTCGCTGGCGGAGATTGCCCAGCCGGTTCAGGCCACCGGCGACCGCCTCGACATCATCGATGCTCCGGTACGCGTCGACCGCACGCTGTTCGAGGATCGCCGCACGCGAGAGGTCACCCGACAGCGACGTTTCGTGGCTCGCCTCTTCCAACGCGTGCGCACGATCCCGAATTCCCGGTGTGACCGTCCGTCGCGCACTCGCGCAGCTGATGGCACACAGGCCGACGACCAAGGCCATGGCGACCCACACCGACGGAGCATTGCCTCGACGCTCAGCGCGCACCAGCGCCTCCCAGATCCGGATCGCTCCGGCTCATGCCCGTCGGAAGCCGTGCGGGTTCACTGGGCATGTTGCCACGCAGCAGGATGCTCTTGCCGGCCGCGTCGAACACGTCGCTTGCCTTTCGTACGCCCTGCTCGGCTTGCACGCTCAACGTCGGCAGGCTTTGCGATGCGAGCCGAAGATTCTCGACGATCTCCTGGAGGTCGGCCGCGATCGCCGGGAAGCGCTCCGCGGTCCGGCGGAGGGAGACCGAGAGCTCCTCGACCTCTGCCGCGACTTGGCGGACCGACGACATCGTCGGGGGAAGATCCTCAGTGGCCACCCGGATCTCGGCCACCGCGTCTCGCGCCGACCCGAGAAGATCGTCGAGCTCCTCGACCGTAGTGGACGAGTTCACCAGCGCCCCGATCGTGCCCTCACCGCGATCGATCTTCTGCAAGATGTTGCTCAGGCTGTCGAGTCCGGTCATCAGAGTCGAATCCTCACTCGACATCTGGCCGGTCAAGATCGAGATGTCGCCCAGGATCTGCTCGAGCTTCTTGGCCATCGGCTGAACTTCGTCGAGCACATCGGTGAGCGACAACGGATCGACGGTGGTCAGGACCGCACCGGGCTCGACGATCGGTTCCGCCACACTGCCGACCGAGATCTCGATCGACTTGTCACCGAGAAGTCCCACCGACCCCACCGTCGCCACCGAATCGTCCCGAATCTGGCGACGGAAGCGCTCCTCGATCTTCATGACGACTTCGATCTCGGCCACGCGGTCCGCACCCTCGCTGGCGCCGGGCGCCGGGCCTTCGGTCCGCCGCATCTCTCCGGGAGGCACGAAACGAAGCTGCTCGACCGTCCCGACCGAAAGGCCAGCGACGTACACCGGCGCTCCGACTCGCATGCCGCTGACATTGCCGAAGATCGCACGCAGCTGAATGCGCTCCTCGAAGATACGTTGCTCGGAGCCGAGCATGACAATCATCATGGTCGCCGCACCGATGCCCACGAGGACGAAGAGGCCCACCATCGCCTCGCGCTTTCGTTCGCTATCCCTTGCCATGACTCCGCTTCCGTTCACCCATACAGGAACGCCCGAAGTTTCGGCACCGGGCTCTCCTTGATCTGGTCGAGCGACCCCTCCACCAGCACGCAGCCGGCGTCGAGCATCGCAACCCGGTTCGCCACCAAAAAGGCGCATCGCACGTCGTGCGTCACGACGACGGACGTCACCTGCTGCTCCTTTTGGAGGCGCAGCACGAGCTCACTAATCGTATCGGACGTGAGCGGGTCCAACCCCGTCGTCGGCTCGTCGTAGATGACGATCTGGGGCTCGAGAACGATCGTCCGTGCGAGCCCCACTCTCTTTTGCATGCCGCCGGACAGCTCACTCGGCATCTTGCCCTCCGTCCCCTCGAGATCGATCCACGAGAGAACCCGCGCCACGCGCTCGGCGATTTCGGCCTCGCCGAGGTCCGTGTGCTGCCGAAGCGGGAACCCGATGTTTTCACCGACCGTCATCGAGTCGAACAGCGCTGCCCCCTGAAAGAGAAAGCCCGTCTTCAGCCAGATGGAACGCCACTGTTCCGCCGTTTCGAACGGCGCCACGTCGACGCCGTCGACCAGCACCTCCCCCTCATCCGGTGAGAGCAGCCCGACGAGCATGCTCACGAGGACCGACTTGCCGGACCCGCTGCTCCCAAGGATCACCATGGTGCTGCCGCGCTCGACGGTGAGGTCGAGCCCCCGCAACACGACGTTGTCGTCGAACGACTTTCCCAACCCACGAATCTCGATGGCGAGATCGCGCGTTCCGGACTGCTCGTCAGTACCCAATGGTCACCAGGAGCTGCGTCATCAGAACGTCTGAGACGAAGATCATGAGTGAAGACACGACCACGGTCGCCGTCGTCGATCGACCCACCCCACTCGTACCGCCCTCGGTGTGAAACCCGTAGTAGGCCGCCACGCCCGCGATGATGAGGCCGAAGAACACCGTCTTGGCGAGCCCGGTGAGAACGTCAGACAGCGTGATGTAGTACAAGGTGGTGTCGAGGTATCCCTCCGGCGTGACACCGCCCAGGGTGGTCGCGACAAGCGCCCCACCGAGGATCCCGAGGATGTCGGAGACCGCGGTGAGGAGCGGCAGCGCGATCACGGTCGCCGCGATCCGCGTCCCGACCAGATAGCGTTCGGGATCTACCGCGAGCACGCGCAGGGCATCGATCTGCCGCGTCACCCGCATCGAGCCCAGCTCCGCGCTGATTCCCGAGCCCGCACGGCCCGCCACCATCAGCGCCGTGATGACCGGCCCGAGCTCCCGCGTCATCCCGAGGCCGACGCCGACCGCCACGTACTGCATGACCCCGAATTTCTTCAGCAAGAACATGGTCTGCAGCGCCATCACCAAGCCGATGGCGAACGCCGCGATGGCCGTCAGGGGCAACGAGCGATAGCCGATCTCGTAGACCTGCTGGAGCACGATGCGCACCGGCAGACCGTGGCGCAGCGAGACCCGCAGGCTCGACCCGATGAAGCGCAGGAGGCCCCCGGTGAACTCGGCCAGGTCGAGCACACCTCGGCCGGTGGCTGCAATCAGGGATCGGCGGTCTTCGTCGGGAGTGTCGGCCATGCTGCGCTAAGAACTTACCTGTGCAGCGCCTCCCGTCCACTCGCGGCAGTCCTTCTCCGGCGCCGTTCCGGCGACGAAGACCTCCGAGCGGCTGGGCCCGCACTCGGGAGAGGCCCGAAGGCCCGTGGCCTCATCCACCTCGACCACCTCGACTTCGCCCGGACGGCGGAACGGCTCGGGCGGCGCGCCGGCAAACGCCCGCCTGGCGATCGCACCCCAAAGCGGCACGGCGAGCTGGGCCGCCCCGCCCCGCAGCGGCCGATCATCGTCGAACCCGATCCAGACCCCCATCACGAGCGACGGCGTGTACCCGACGAACCAGGCATCGCGCTGATCCGTCGTCGTGCCGGTCTTCCCCGCGAGCGCGCCCCGAAGCCCGGACGCGCGCAGGCTCGCGGCGGTGCCCTCCTCGATGACGTCCTCCAACATCGTGTGCACGACGTAGGTCGCCGCGGCCGGTGCGAGCGCCGCCTCCTCGGGCTCATGGTCGTGCAGAACCACACCGGAGGGAGCCTTCACCGAAGCGACGGAAAACGGCTCCACGCGGATCCCCGCGCCCGGGAAGACGGTGTACGCGGACGCCACGTCGACCAGCGAGGACTCGAAGGCACCGAGTGCGAGCGAGGGGAGACGGGGCAAAGGCGGGTGGCCGATTCCGAGAGCCTCTCCGAACTCGGCGAGCGCCGGGATCCCCACGCGCTGCGCAAGACGCACGGTCGGAACGTTCAGCGAAGCGGCGAGCGTCTCGCGCAGGGTGACGTCTCCGCGGAAACGATCGTCGTGGTTGCGGGGCGACCATGCCGTCGTACCCGAGCCGATCGTGATGGGTGCATCGCTCAGCCTCGTCGCCGGCGTCACGCCGCTCTGTGGATCCGCTACCGCGGCCAACGCAACGAAGGGCTTGAACATCGAGCCGACCGGTCGCCGCATCCGCGACGCACGGTCATACTGACTCTCGAGGTAATCGCGCCCCCCAGCGAGGGCACGCAACGCTCCGGTGAGCGGGTCGATGGCGACGACCGCCACCTGGGCGCCACCGAGATCTCGGCTGGCTCGCTCGAGCTCTTGCGCGACGATGTCCTGCAGACGGGCGTCGACGGTGGTGAACACGTCGCTGCCCGCGGAGAGCTCGGCCGGCGCCAGGCCGGCTTCGGCCAACTCAGACACGGCGTGCTGCACGAAGTACGCCTCACTCGCGGCCCGGCGCGCATGAGGCACCCCGCCTGGCTCCGCCCGTGCCAGCGCGGCCTGCTCTCCGGTGATCCAGCCCAACTCTTCGAGGGAGCCTAGGACGTGATTGCGCCGCTCGAGAGCGCGCTCTGGATGGCGCAACGGCGAGTACGCGTTGGGAGCGCGAATGATGCCCGCGAGAGTCGCTCCCTCGCCGAGGGTCAAGTCAGAAACCGACTTCCCGAAGAACACCCACGCCCCTTCGGCGAGCCCGTGGACTCCAACGAGCCTGTCGTGGCCCAAGTAGACGGTCGCGAGGTACGCCTCGAGGATCTCGTCCTTGGAGTACCGGCGCTCGAGAGCCAGGGCGATCGGAATCTCGCGCAACTTGCGCCAGATCGTTCGCTCCTGCGTGAGGAAGTGGTTCTTGACGAGCTGCTGCGTGATCGTGCTGCCACCCTGCTTCACCTCGCCGGCGTTCCAGTTCACCCGCGCCGCACGAAGCAGAGAGCTCCAATCGAGACCGAAGTGGTAGAGGAATCGCGCATCCTCGGCGGCGAGCACGGCGTCGATCACTTGCGGCGGCACATCCTCGATGCGCATCGGGCGCCGTCCGGTCCAGTGCGCGTCGTACAAGCCCTCGAGCGGCCTCGGCTCGAGCGCGACCGAGCCCACGCGCCCTTCGCGCTCGTCGACGATCTCGAGGACGCGGCCTTCTTCCAGGGCGAGGCGGACACGCCTCGGACGTCGATCACCAAACGAGTCGGAAACCGCGGCGGCGCGCAAGTAGATGTCGAGCTCGGTCGCCGAGCTACGGAACGTCCCGGGCTCCGTCGGCTCGGTGTCGACCTGTCGGTAGTCGAGAGCCGCAAGCTCCTGCACCGTCCCCGCGGCCTCGAGTCCGAGACCGACCGGAATCTGCTGGGGCGCGGCGTAGAACCGGACGGGATCACGCCACCGGTCCACGCCAAAACCGGCCTGCACCACCTGGTCGAGGTAGACCAGGAATCCGGCGAGCACGACCAAGAGCCACAGGCCGAGCTTCGTCAGCCGTCGACGCACGTGCCCAGTCTACTCCCGCCAGGGCAGACCTGCGAACGGCATCAATCGTTCGGAATCCGTGGTGGTGTTCTGTCCCCTGCCGTCGGTCTGGGGTCCGTGAAAACAGGACGCGGGGTCGGAGTCGGCTCGATGTCGGTCGTCGTGGTGGGCCGCGGGAGATCGACCGGACGCAGCGTGGGCCGGACGCCCGGGGTCGGGGCCGGACGACTGTCGGGGCTCGCCGTCGGCCGCGGACTGTCCGTCGGGCGGGGCTTCTCCGTGGGTCGCGGCTCGTCCGTCGGCTTGGGCTGGGCCGTGGGCCGCGGCGTCGCCGGCGTATCGGTCGCACGCGGCGGGTCCACCGTCCGCGTCGGGGCCGGGGGGACACGCGTGCGCCCAGGACTCGGAGTGGCGCCGACCGTGCGAGCCGGGGTTGGGGTGGCCGGCACGATCGTGCGCGCCGGCGTCGGCGTTGCCGACGGCCCGTCCGTGCCGGTCGTCGGCGCCGGCGTTGGCTCGTCGGTCGGCGCGGGGGTCGCGGTGGGCGGTGGCGTGGCCGTCGGACGGGCTCCCGGAGTTGGTTCCGGATCGGTCACGACGGTGACCTCCGGCGTGACGTACACGGTCGTCGCACCGCTCTCAGAGAGCGTCTCGACCTCGGCCGGCGGATCGCCGGCGCCCGGATCGAACGTCAGAATGGCGACTTGGACCTCGAAGGCACCGTCGGGAGACACATCCGCGGGCGCGTCGACCTCGACCTCCGCCGTGAACTCGGGATCGGTGCCCTCGTAGACGACGTCGCTGATCTGCCAGTTGTCGTCACCACCGGTGACGCGCACGGCGATGCGGATCGTCACACCGTCTTCGAATCCCTCCGGCATGACCGGCACGTCGAAGCCGCACGCCTCGCCAAGCACCGTAGCGTCGACCCGGACCTCGCCGGCGCCGCCGGTCGCGAGCGCCCGAGCGGGATCGGTGCAATCCACTGGCGTTTCGTCGGGCACGTCGGCGTCCACGGTCTGGCCGTCGCCGCTGGGATCGTCGACGTTGGTCGGGCAATAGTCCGTGCCCTCGCCGTCCTGGCACGTGCCTTCATCGAGAACCGAGCTGATGACGAACTGCTCATCGAAGCCACTCGAGCCCGTTCCCCCGGCTCCAAGCCCCCCGCCGCACCCGAGAACGAGCCCGACGAGCATCCAGCCAAGAATCCCCATCCCTGAATCACGATGAATCCGACGTCTCATACCCCAACCTGTGTACCGGCCAGCTCCGCCGGCCCGGTGTTCCTCCGCCTCTCCATCCCTACATGACCGCGGCATCCAGCGGAACAAAAGATGTTAGTCCCCACTCGGGGCCGAGGGCCCCGCAGACGCCATTTCGGCTGCCGCAGCACCCACGACAGGAGCAAGAGGCCACACGAGTGGAGAAACGCCAGAGTTCCCCAGCGCTCGGAAGGACCAACCGCCGGTGCTAGAGTCCGCGCCATGAAGCACAGGTGTTGGTTCCAGTGCATCGACCCGGACTGCGGCGAGAAGTACGAGATCTTCGAGGTCATCTACCGCTGCCGGAAGTGCGATGAGCTCCTCGAAGTCGTTCACGACGAAGCGCGGCTCGCTCGAACGGGCCCCGAGTCCTGGAAGCGATTGTTCGACGATCGCATCCGCTCGAACAAATGGCCCTACGGCTCTGGCGTGTGGTGCCGCAAAGAGATGGTGCTCCCGCAGCTCTCCGACGAGAGCACTGTGAGCATGTACGAGGGCGGCTCGAATCTCTTCTGGGCCGAGCGTTTTGGGCGCGAGATCGGCCTGCCCGACCTGTGGGTGAAGCAGTGTGGGAACTCTCACACGGGATCGTTCAAGGACCTCGGAATGACCGTGCTCGTGAGCGCGGTGAAGGAGATGCGCAGCCACGGCGAGGACATACCCGCCGTCGCATGCGCCTCGACCGGCGACACCTCAGCGGCGCTGGCGGCCTACTGCGCGGCTGCGGACATCCCAGCGGTCGTACTGCTGCCGCGCAATAAGGTCTCGCTCGCACAACTCGTGCAGCCGATCTCGAACGGCGCGATCGTGCTCTCGCTCGACACGGACTTCGACGGCTGCATGGAGACCGTCCAAGAACTCACGAAGCGCGAGAACATCTACCTCGCCAACTCGATGAACTCCCTGCGAATCGAAGGCCAGAAGACTGTGGGCATGGAGATCGTCCAGCAGTTCGATTGGCAGGTACCCGATACGATCGTCATTCCCGGCGGCAACCTCGGAAACGTGAGCGCGCTGGGCAAGGGCTTCCTGCTGATGGAGAAGCTCGGAATCATCGACCGCCACCCGCGCATCGTGGTGGCTCAGGCCGAGCACGCGAACCCGCTCTACCTGGCCTACAAGAAGGGCTTCAAAGAGTTCGAGGCGGTCACGGCCAAGCCCACGCTCGCGAGTGCGATCCAGATCGGAAACCCGGTCAGCTACAAGAAAGCGGTTCGCATTCTTCAGCACTTCGAGGGCATCGTCGAGCAGGCCTCCGAACAAGAGCTCGCCGACGCCTCGGCTCACGCCGATCGAACCGGAATGTTCAACTGCCCCCACACGGGGGTCGCGCTGGCAGTGTTGATGAAGCTCGTGAAGCGCGGCGAGATCAAGCCGGACGAGAGGGTCGTCGTCATCTCGACCGCACACGGCCTGAAGTTCGCTGACCAGAAAGCCCGCTACCATCAGAACGCGATCGAAGGCGTGACCGGCACTTTCGCCAACGAGCCCATCGAGCTGCCGAACGACGTGGCGCGCGTTCAGGAGACCTTGCGGCGCGCGATCGGAGAGAAGCAGGACGCATCGTCCACGGCGGCAGAACAATGAGCGGCGACGGCAATCCGCCCAAGTCCCGCCGCGGTCTCTCAACCGAGGCCATCCACGGCGGGGAAACGCGGCCGAGGGCCGGGAACGCCATCACCACCCCGATCTTCCAGACCTCGACCTTCGTCTTCGACGACACGGCCGAACTGATCGCACACCATTCGCACGAGCTGAAGCGTGAAGAGTACGGCCGTTACGGCAACCCGACGACTCAGGTCGCCGAGGCCAAGTGCGCCGCACTCGAGGGCGCCGAGGCGGGCCTTGCCTTCGCGTCCGGGATGGCTGCGATCACGACTGCGCTGTTCGCTGTGCTTCAGCAAGGCCACCACGTGATCCTCACCGACGACTGCTATCGGCGCACCCGACAGTTCTGCAGCGGCCTGCTCAGCAAGTTCGGCGTCGAAGCGTCGATCGTCGAAACCGGCAGCATCGAGGCACTCGAAGCAGCCGTTCGTCCGAACACGCGGGTCCTCATCAGCGAATCGCCCACGAACCCCTACAACCGCGTAGTCGACCTCGATCACATCGCCGCGGTCGGCAAGAAGCACCGACTTCTGACGATCATCGACTCCACCTTCGCAACACCGGTCAATCAGAAGCCGCTCGACCACGGGATCGATCTCGTGCTGCACTCGGCGACGAAGTACCTCGCGGGCCACAACGACGTGATGGGCGGAGTGATTCTCGGCAAGGAGCCGATCATCGACGCCGTTCGCGATTGTCAGGGCGTCCTGGGCGGCGTCATGGACCCGCACGCCGCCTACCTGTTGATTCGCGGCCTCAAGACCCTGCCCATCCGCGTCGAGCACCAGAACGCCTCGGCCCTGAAGGTGGCCGAAATGCTCGCAGCCCACCCCCGGGTCGACGCGGTGCACTACGCCGGACTCGAGACCCATCCCCACCACGAGATCGCCCGCCGGCAGATGCGCGGCTTCGGCGCCGTCGTGAGCTTCGAGGTCAAAGGAGATATGGAGAGCACCTCCAGCGTCGTCGACGCCTCGGAACTCTTCCAGATTGCGCCCTCGCTCGGAGGCGTCGAGTCGTTGATCGAACAACCGGCCCTCATGAGCTTCTTCGAGCTCACCACCGAGGAGCGCCTCGAAGTCGGAATCAAGAACAACCTGATCCGGCTATCGATCGGCCTCGAAGATACGGACGACCTCATCTCGGACCTGAAGCAGGCACTCGGCTGAGAATCTGGTATCTCGGCACGATGACGTCACGCGTTCTGCTTCTGGTTTTCCTCGTCCTGGGCGCGGCTGCCTGCTCCGACGGTCAGCCCGACGACCGCCCAGCGATTCTCGTCACCGCCGACTGGGTGAATCGGTCTCTCACCGTCTTTTCGCAGGAGAAACTGGTCGACGCTCGGATCTCGGCCGCGGACGCGATCGTGGGCTCGGTCGATCTATCGGCTTGGCCTCCCGGCCCGCTCGAAGTCGAGATCACACCGGACGGCACGATGGCCGTCGTCGCGGTCGGCCCCGGGTTCTTTCAGAGCGGACTCACCAACATCTTGGTCGGCTCGCCCGACGTACCGCCGGGGAGCGCCATTCTTTTGGTGGACCTAGACTCCTCGACCGTCACGGCCGAGATCCAGCCGCGCCACGCGCCGATGGGAATCGCGATCACGCCCGACGGCCGCCGCGCGTACACGGCGAACTACGGCATGAACGATGCCCGCGGAGATTCCGTCTCGGTCATCGACCTCGAGCAGGGACGCCTCGTGGACGAGTTCTCCGTGGGGGGCCGCCCCGAACAGATCGTGATCGACCCCGCCGGGCAGTTTGGCATCGTGAACATCGTGAGCGATGGAGGCGTTCGGCTGTTCGAACTGCGCGATCCGGTCGCGACCCTGACCGACATCGTGCCAACTGGAGGCGATCCGTCGGGCATCACCTTCGGTGCGGACTCGACCCGAGCGATCGTCGCGAACAGCGGAACCACAGACCTCACGTTGCTCGACACCACGGACCCGTCCGCCGCCTTCCCTCTCGACACGGTGCGAGCCGAGGGCGGTGTGCCGTACGGGGTCACGTACCTGCCGGGCCGCGGCCAGATCCTCGCGCCGACCGGCGTCCCCGCGACCTTGGTCGTGGTCGTGCCCGAGGCCGACTCGCTGGTGCCCACGGCCCCGCTGGCCCTACCCGGCGAGC
The DNA here is from genome assembly GCA_029262355.1 of Deltaproteobacteria bacterium. Classification (GTDB taxonomy): domain Bacteria; phylum Desulfobacterota; class Binatia; order UBA12015; family UBA12015; genus VGTG01. Next base: position 25,259 of record JAJCZO010000305.1, on the reverse strand, counting down.
CGTTCCCCATGGTCGCGGTTGCCGATCAGAGTGAGAGCTACGCCTTCGTGCCCCACATGAGCACGCAGGGCGACGCCCAGTTGTCGATCGTAGATCTCACGAGCAACGATGTCCGAGCGATCCGCTGGCTCGACGCGAGTGGGCCGGCGTACGTCGCCGCCTGGCCATGACGCCCTCGTATCGTGAATCCGGGAGCCCTGGCGGAGCCCGCAAGCGCGGCTGAGCGAGCCGTCTGCCGGGCACCGCTGCCCATAGGAGACAGACCCAATGGACTTCCGTATCGACGCCGAAAACGAGCGGATCGCCGCCGAGGCACTGCGCCTGGCTTCGAAGTTCGACGACGAATACTGGAGCGACCACGACACCCGTCACGAGTTCCCGTGGGAGTACTACAACGCCTTCGCAGCCGGCGGTTGGCTCGGGGTGCTCGTGCCGCAGGAGTACGGCGGTGCCGGGCTGGACGTGTCCGCGGCGGGCACCCTCTTGCGCACCGTCGCGGCGAGCGGTGGCGCGATGAATGCCGCCTCGACGTTGCACCTGTCCATTTTCGGAATGGGCCCGGTCATCCACCATGGCTCGACCGCGATGAAGGAGCGGTACCTGCCGCCGACCGCGACCGGCGAACTGCACGTTTCGTTCGGTGTCACCGAGGACGACGCGGGCACCGACACCTCGCGGATCCGCACCACGGCGGTCCGCGACGGGGACGACTGGGTCGCCAACGGCAAGAAGGTCTGGAACACAAAGGCGCAGCAAGCGCACAAGATTCTTCTGCTCGCCCGCACCACGCCGCGTGAGGACTGCACACGACCGTACGACGGCATGACGCTCTTCCTCGCAGACCTCGACCGCAAGTACTGCGAGATCCGCGAGATCCCCAAGCTGGGCCGAAATGCGGTCAACTCGAACGAGGTGTTCATCGAGGACCTCCCCATCTCGAACGACGACGTCGTCGGAGAGGTCGGCCGCGGCTTCTACCACCTACTCGACGGTATCAACCCCGAGCGCATCGTAATCGCAGCCGAGGCCGTCGGGATCGGCCGGCGCGCGATTGAAGTCGCCTGCCGATACGCCTGCAACCGCGTCGTCTTCGACCGGCCCATCGGTGCCAACCAGGCCATCGCACATCCGCTGGCCGAGTCGCACTCAGAGCTCGAGGCCGCCGACCTGATGTGGCAGAAGGCCGCGTGGGCGTACGACGCGGGCGAGAGCAACATCGGGGCGCTCGCGAACATGGCCAAGTTCCGCGCGGCCGATGCCAGCTTCCGCGCATGCGACCGTGCCCTTCAGACGTTCGGAGGGTTCGGCTACGCGAAGGAGTACAACGTTGAGCGATACTGGCGGGAATCGCGGCTAATGCGGATCGCGCCGATCTCGCAGGAGATGGCCCTCAACTACGTGGCAGAACACGTTCTCGAGCTGCCGCGCAGCTACTGAGGGCGCGACCAGGAGAAGCGAATGTCGACCTTCCCGAAACCCGATGGCCTCGAAGGCCTGGGCCTCCCTCCGATCGACCAGATCGGATTCGTGGTGCGATCCCTCGACGAAACCCGCGAGCGATACGAGGCACTCTTCGGCCCATTCACGGGAATCGACGGATCGGTCCAAGACGCGACGTATCGCGGCAAGACCGCAGACGTGAAGCTCGACATCTTGTTTGGCCGCTCCGGCGACCTCGAGATCGAGTTCATCGCCTGGCAAGACGGCGAGAGCCCCCATCGGGAGTTTCTCGAGAAGGGACGCGAAGGAATGCATCACCTTCGGTACCGGGTCCAGGACGTCGACGGATGGATCGAGAAGCTAAAGCCGCTCGGCTACGAAGTCATCTGGTACAAGCAGTACTCGCCGGAGATCACGTTCTCGTATCTCGAGCGTGAGGGCGACTCTCTTCTGCTCGAACTCCTACAGATGCCGTAGCGCGCCGCGAGGGACGTGCGTGTCCGCATCACGTGACCGTCTATCCGACCCCCTCGGGCCTGGGCCCGAAAACCCCTTGGTGATCGTGCGCGGATCCTCCTATAGTGCGCGCCGACGCCCCGGGCGCGAACACCGAGGGAGAGACCAATGAAGACGTCCAATGGCCCCCGGGGCACATACGCGCACGCCCGTCATCCCGATGCCTGCTCCCCCGTGAGCTCACCGCAGAGGCTTCCCCGACACGGAGCCCTCGCATGACATGGACGGCATCGGACATCCCCTCACTGACCGGAAGGGTGGCCGTCGTCACCGGCGCGAACGGTGGGCTCGGGTTCGAGACCGCGCGCGCATTGGCGCGCGCTGGAGCGCATGTCGTCATGGCGGCGCGCAATCAGAAGAAGGCCCAGAGCGCTCGCGACCGAATCCTCGCAGAACAACCGGACGCCGCACTCGATCTCGTGCCACTCGACCTCGCCTCTCTGGCGTCAGTTCGTCACGCGGCCGACGAGATCATCGCCACGCATCCGACCATCGACCTCCTCATCAACAACGCCGGCGTCATGGCGATCTCCGAGCGACGGACCGAAGACGGCTTCGAAATGCAGTTCGGCGTGAACCACCTCGGACACTTCGCACTGACCTCGCACCTGCTCCCCGCCCTGCTTCGCGCGCCCGCCCCACGGATCGTGTCGGTGTCGAGCACCGCCCACCACGTCGGGCGGGCCGTCGACCCGGAGAACCCGAACCTCGAGGGAAAGTACGAGCCCTGGAAGGCGTACGGACAGTCCAAGCTCGCGAACTACCACTTTGCGGTGGGCCTCCAGCAAAGGTTCGACGAGGCCGGACTCCCCGCCGCGAGCCTACTGGCGCACCCCGGACTCTCGGATACCGACCTGCAGGAAACGAGCGTGCGCGAGAGCGAGGGAGGCATCCTGCACCGCTTCTTCCTCTGGCTCGCTCGTTCGACCGGCATGACGGCCGAGCGCGGCGCACTGTCACAACTTCGGGCTGCCACCGATCCCACCGCCAAGGGCGGCGAGTTTTACGGCCCCGCCTTCGTCAACAACGGGCCGCCGGTCCGAAAGCCGGTGTTGCGCATCATGGGCCTCCAGAGCTCAATCGAGACGCTCTGGCAGGTCTCCGAGAAGGCGACCGGCGTCACCCTCGACGTATCGAGTCCCGGATCTTAGAGCACAGGGGCCCGATGCTCGATCTCTTGATCAAAGGCGGCACGGTGGTCGACGGCACCGGAACTCCCCCGGAAACCGGCGACGTCGGCGTACGGGACGGGCGCATCGTCGAGGTTGGTCGAGTCTCCGAGGGCGCGCGCCGAGAGATCGAAGCGTTCGGCGCTCTGGTCACCCCCGGGTTCGTGGACATCCACGCGCACTACGATGGGCAGGCCACCTGGGACGCGCACTTGGCGCCCTCCTGCTGGCACGGCGTCACCACCGTCGTGATGGGCAACTGCGGCGTGGGGTTCGCCCCCTGCCGTCCCGAGCACCGAGACCGACTCGTCGAACTGATGGAGGGCGTCGAGGACATCCCGGGCACCGCTCTCCACGAGGGTCTCTCCTGGGCGTGGGAATCCTTCGCCGAGTACCTCGACACGCTCGCCGCGCGCCCCCGCGACGTCGACGTTTGCGCGCTCGTGCCACACGGAGCAGTGCGACTCTACGTGATGGGCGAGCGGGCAACGCGACGCGAGGCGGCCTCGAGCGCGGAGATTGTCGAGATGGGTGCGATCGTCCGCGATGGAGTCGCGGCCGGTGCCTTCGGCTTTTCGACGTCCCGGACGCTGAACCACCGCACGAGCACCGGCGAGCCTACCCCGATGCTGGGCGCGGCCGGCCGCGAGCTCCTCGCGATCGCCGCGGCGATGCGAACCACGGGCCGAGGTGCCTTCGAGGTCGTCTCGGACTACGACGACGTCGATGCCGAATTCGACCTGTTTCGATCCATCGCAGAGACCGGAGCGCCGACGTTCGTCTCGCTGAACCAGAACAAGAGGGGCGGCTATCTCGCAGTCCTCGACCGCGTGGCCGCTGCGGCCGGGCGCGGCCTGCCCATCGCAGCCCAGGTGGCCGCGAGGCCGATTGGGCTTCTCCTCGGCCTCGAATCGACGCTGAGCCCGTTTGTCCAGAATCCAGTGTGGCACGAGGCCCCCACGGGCCGCGCCCCGCGAGTCGCGGCGCTCAACGACACGGCGTTTCGTGACCGCCTACGCCAAGCTGCAGGCGTGCCAGAACACGTCTTCGGATCCTACGAGCGCCTCTTCCCCGTCGCCGAACGACCCGACTACGAACCTCCGCCCGACGCCAGCGTGGCGGCAATCGCCCGGCGCGAGCAGCGGCACCCAGTAGACGTGCTGTGCGAGCTCCAGCTCGCCAATGACGGCACCGGCCTGGTCTACTACCCCATCTTCAACTACGACGACGGCGACCTCGAATCGCAACGCCACCTCCTCGAACACCCGAACACCGTCGTCGGCCTCGCCGACGGAGGCGCACACGCCGGCCTCATCTGCGACGCGAGTTTTCCGACGACATTGCTCGCGCACTGGGGTCGGGACCGCCGGCGCGGGCCCAAGCTCTCGCTGCCATGGCTGGTGAAGGCGCAGACCGCCGACACGGCGCGCGCGTACGGGCTGAGCGACCGAGGCCGGATCGCGCCGGGGCTCCGGGCGGACCTGAACGTCATCGACTTCGACAACCTCGCGTGCCGCCGCCCCCAGATCGTGGCCGACCTGCCGGCAGGAGGACGACGGTTCGTTCAGAGAGCCGACGGATACCTCGCGACGATCGTGGCCGGCCAGGTGACGTACGAGCGCGGGCTGGCGACCGGCGCGCTTCCGGGCCGTCTCGTACGCGGTGCCCGATGACGCCGACCGCTGCATCGACCGTCGTGCTGACGGCGCTCGCCGTCATGCTCCTCACCGTCGGCGCTTCGGCGGCCGACGATGCGGCCGCCTGGGTCGACGTCTCGCCCGACGGCGAACCCTTCCGCGTCCAGATGCCCGCCGCCCCAACTCGGAAGGAAGCGGAGAGCTCGACGATCGTCGGGATCGTCCAGCGCGTCGCCTACTACACAGCGCAAGACGGCCATTCGTTCTCGGCGAACCGCATCGACCTCCCGGGTATCGCTACGATGATCATGTCGGACGAGTCGCTGTTCGAGAACGTCCGCGAGGGGCTGCTGAAGAACGACTCCGCAACTGCCACGTCGTACGAGGACGTGAAGAGAGACGGGCGCGCGGGCAAGCGGCTCGTGTTCTCGAAGACCGACGACACCGGCCCCCGCGAGGCCCGTGCCGAGTTCTACCTGGTCGACGACTGGATGGTCAGCTTCGTCGGCGCCGTGCCGGCCGGGACGTCGACCGCTGGCGTCGAGCGATTCCTGAAATCGGTCCGCCTTCCGCCCCAAGAATAGCGCACCGAAGCGCGAGCGCACCGTCGTACGTCCTTTCGTTAACCGACAGGCTCGATCTCGAGCAGGAGATCCCCCGCTCCGACCTGCAGATCCGCCTGCGCCACAACGCGGCTCACCGTCCCGCCGAGCTCGGCTAGGATCTCGTGTTGCATCTTCATGGCCTCGAGCACCGCGAGACGATCGCCCTTCTTCACCTCCTGGCCCTCGCTCACGAGGATCTGCAGAAGACGCCCATGCATGGGAGCCACGACGCGTCCGGTGGAGGCCGCGTCATCGGCCGCGCCGCTCGCACCAGAAACATCGACGAAGGTGTACGTACGGAGGCCCAAGGTGAGGTGAAGCGTCCGGCCGTCGTCCTCACGATAAATCGCATCGACCCCCCGGCCATCGACAGTGAGCCGAACGGTCTCGACTTCCAACGATCCGACCTCGACGCGAATCGAGCGCTCGCCTACTCTCGTGGCGTAGCTGCCACCCGTGTGCGAACGAACGGTGATCGTCTCGGTTTCGTCGCCGGTTCGATACTGGACGACCGATTCGAGGGGGCCGGCACTCCCCCACTCCAGAAGCTCCTCGCTGATCGTCAGGGCCTCCGCCAGGGCTCGGCGCCGATCGAGCACGTGCTGCAGCGCCGCCGCCGCCGCCCTCGCTTCCGCTGCCGGTGCATCGGTGCGGTACCCCAGCTTGCCGTAGACCTCGGCGATGAACGCGGTCGTCGCCCCGCCGCGTACGAAAGCTTCCCTGCCGAGTGCGTCGATCAGGAAATCACGGTTCGTCTTCGGACCGAACAGCGCCGTATGCTCGAGCGCACGAACGAGGCGCGTGCGAGCGTCCTCGCGCGTGGCACCGTGCGCAATGATCTTCGCCACCATGGCATCGTAGAACGGCGACACCTCCCCACCCGTTGCGATGCCGGCATCCACGCGAACCCCTTCCCCAGCGGGTGGATGCCAGAGCCCAATGGGCCCCGTGCTCGGAAGAAACCCGTTCTCCGGGTCCTCGGCGTAGAAACGAACCTCGATCGCATGGCCGTCGAGACGAACGTCGGCCTGCGCAAGGCCGAGCGGTGCGCCACTCGCGACCCGCAGCTGGAGCGCGACCAAGTCGAGACCCGTCACGAACTCCGTCACCGGATGTTCGACCTGGAGGCGGGTATTCATCTCCAGAAAGTAGAAATTCGAAGACTCGTCGAGCAGGAACTCGATCGTTCCGGCACCGCGGTAGTCGACGGCGCGCGCCGCGCTGACTGCGGCCTCACCCATCGCCTCGCGTAGCGCCGGCGTCATCACGGGACACGGCGCCTCTTCGATCACCTTCTGGTGTCGCCGCTGCACTGAGCAGTCGCGTTCCCCCAGATGAATCACGTTGCCGTGCGCATCAGCGAGAACCTGCACCTCCACGTGTCGCGGGCGCACGATGGCCCGCTCGACAATGAGCTCGCCCGAACCGAAGGAGCGCTCCGCCTCCGAGCGCGCGCGCAATAAAGCGCGCGGCAGATCCTCGGCCGACGCCACGAGACGCATGCCCCGCCCCCCGCCCCCGGCCGCGGCCTTCACCATGAGCGGAAACCCGATCTCCGCGGCGGTCGAGACCAGCCGCTCGTCGGATTGATCCTCTCCCTGGTAGCCCGGTACGCACGGCACGCCCGCTTCGATCATCTCACGCTTGGCGCGCGCCTTGTCGCCCATCACCTCGATGGCACGTACCGGTGGCCCGACGAAGGTGAGGCCCGCGGCCTCGACCGCCGCGGCGAAAGCAGCGTTCTCCGAGAGAAAACCATAGCCCGGATGAATCGCGCCGGCACCGCTCTCCTTCGCAGCCGCGAGGATCTTGTCGATCACGAGATACGACTCGCCAACCGGCGACGGCCCGATGTGTATCGCCTCATCGGCGTACTTCACGTGCGGAGCTCCTGCGTCGGCGTCTGCGTACACCGCCACTGTGCGAAGACCGAGCGCACGGGCCGTTCGCATGACGCGAACCGCGATCTCTCCTCGATTGGCGACCAACAACGTCGAGAAACTCATCGCCATCGCCCCTACATCCGCGCAACGCCGAACGTATTCGGCCGAAGCGTTCGCGCGCGTGCCTCCAGGCACGTCTCCAACGTAAAACCGAGCACCCGGCGCGTATCTCTCGGGTCGATCACACCGTGATCGAGGACTCGGCCCGACGTGTAAAACGCACTCTCCTGGCGGGAGAAGTGGGCGATGATCGCGTCGGCCTGTCCCTTCATCTGTACCGGGTCGAGATCGATTCCGCGGCGTGCCGCAGCCGCCTCCGCCACCTGCGTCATCGTTTTGGCCGCCTGCTCGCCACCCATCACGTTGCTCTGAGAGTTGGGCCACGAGAACAGGAAATCAGGCTCGTAGGCGTATCCACACATGCCATAGTTGCCGGCGCCGAAGCTCGCGCCGATGTACATCGAGATCTTCGGCACACGCACGTTGCTGACGGCCTGGATCATCTTCGAGCCGTGCTTGATCATCCCCGCCTGCTCATACTCGGTCCCAACCATGTAGCCCGTGGTGTTGTGCAGGAAGATGATCGGAATGTCGGAAGAGTCGCAGAGCTGGAAGAACTGCGCCGCTTTCGTCGCGCCATCGGGATCGATCGGGCCATTGTTGCCGATGATCGCGCTCGGGTAGCCCATGATTCGCGTCTGCACACACACCGTCGAGACGCCGTACCGGGCTTTGAACTCCTCGAAGTCGGAACCGTCCACGATCCGCGCGAGCACCTCGCGCACGTCGTAGGGCGTACGGTAGTCGACCGGCACCACGCCGGCGAGCTCGTCCGCATCATAACGCGGCGCCTCGTACTCGTGGGGAGTCGGGAGCTCTGCGTGGCGGTTCCAATCGAGGCGACCGACGACGTCGCGCGCCATCGCCAGGCCCTGGGCATCGTTGTCGGCGAGGTACTCCACGAGGCCGGAGACGCTCGCGTGCATCTCGCTGCCTCCGAGCTGACGCTCATCGGCGACCTCCCCGGTCGCGGCCCGAACGAGCGCCGCACCGCCGAGTGCCGCCAGCCCGTTCTCCTTCACACCGATGACGTAGTCGGACATGCCGGGCATGTAGGCACCGCCCGCGGTCGAGGGACCGTGGAGCACGACCATCGTCGGAATGCCGGCCGCACTGAGCCGCGCGAGGTTCTTGAACACCCCGCCGAAGCCGGCCCACGTTTCCACCAGAAAGCTCATCAGGTTCGCACCCGCGCTCTCGACCAGATGGACGAGGGGCAGCTTTTGGCGCAGAGCGATCTCCTGAAGACTCATCGCAGTTGGCAGCGAACTGTGGGTGACCGACCCGGCCCGGATGCCGCTGTCGTCGGCCCAGACCATACATCGAACACCCCGTACGAAACCGATCCCGGAGATGATGTTCGCGCCGGGCACACTCGTTTCGCGATCGCTGTCTTCGACCAGGTAGTTTGCGAGCGCGTGGAGACGGAGGAACGGCATTCCGGGGTCGAGGAGCCGCGCGATCCGCTCGTGCGGCGGGATCTGGCCGCGCTTCTCAAACGTCGGCCGCCGCTTGTTCGAGGCCGTGATCGCACGAGCCTCGATGGCGCGCAACTCGTCGATCGCCGACAGCATGTCGGCACGATTTTCCTGGAACGCCTCCGAGGACGGAACGACGCCGGATTGGAACACGGGCACGAGATGGACTCCTTCGGACTCGGTTCAAACGGATGAGCGCATGAACCATAGCGCACGACCAGCGGATCGCGATGCCGGGCCTGTGTGATACGACGGGTACATGGCCGAGACCCAGAGCCGTTCGAAAGCAGCCTCCATCGTGAGCGCCCTGCTCACCCTGGCATTTCTAGGCTCAGGCGCGATGAAGCTCACCGGCGCGCCCGAGCTCGCCGCGAACTTTCAGAAGTTCGGCTTCAGCCCGAGCTTCATGTATTTCATCGGAGCCTCCGAGGTCGCGGGCGCGATCGGACTCTGGCTCCCCCGTCTCGCACCGCTCGCGGGGATCGGGCTCGCCATCATCATGGTCGGAGGCACGGTCGTGCACCTGATCCACGACCCGATCAGCCAAGCGGCGCCTCCGGCGGTTCTCTTCGCCCTGCTCTCCTATGTGATTTCCGCGCGCTGGAACGAAGTCCGCGGCTGACGGGGCTCGATTACTGGCCCAGGACCAATGGGGCGATCGCGAGGGAGACGATCGTGACGACCACGGCGCCGATCACGTTCAACCAGAAGCCAGCGCGCACCATCTGCGGGATGCGGATCTCCCCCGTCGCGAACAAGATCGCGTTGGGCGGCGTCGCCACCGGCAGCATGAAGGCGCAGCTCGCCGCGAGCGTGACCGGCACCACGAGAACCAGCGGATCCATCCCGCCCTGAACCGCAATCGCCCCAAGTGCCGGCAATAGAGTCGCGGCCGTCGCGACATTGCTCGTGAGCTCGGTCAAGAAGACGACGAGCACTACCGCCGCAAGAACGAGAACACCCGAGCCGGCGGCACCGAGCGGTGCGAGATTCTCGCCGAGCCAGAGCGCAAGACCCGTTTCAGAGACGGCCGTCGCCAGACTCAACCCACCGCCGAACAAGATCAACACACCCCAGGGAACGCGCGTCGCCTCGTCCCAGGTCAGAAGCGGCCGCGATGCGCGCTCGCCACTCGGCACGAGGAACAGCAGCACGGCGAACGTCATGGCGATCCCGGCATCCGAGAGCCCCGTCCACCCGAGCGCATCGCCGAGCGGCCGGCGCAGCAACCAACTGACGATCAGCCCGAGGAAGAGCCCAGCGACCCGCTTCTCGGCGGTGGTCATGGCGCCCATCTCGGCGCGGACCTCCCGCAGATGCGCTTCGACCGCCTCGCTCGCTGGGATTCGAACCGGAAACAAGACGCGCGTCAGAAGCCACCATGCGCAGGGCAGCATCGTCAGGGTCACCGGCAGCCCCACTAGCATCCACTGCGCGAAACCGATCTCGTAGCCGTACGCCTCGGACAGATAACCGGCCAGGAAGGCGTTCGGCGGCGTACCGATGAGGGTCGCAAGGCCACCGATGCTCGCCGCGTATGCGACGCCGAGGAGCATCGCTACGGCAAAGTTCTCGCGATCCTCTTCGCTCACTCCGGTGACGTTCTCTCGGACGACGCCAATGACCGCCAGGACGATGGGCAGCAGCATCATCGTCGTGGACGTGTTCGTCATCCACATGCTGAGCATCGCGCACGCGACCATGAACCCGCCGATGAGGCGCTGGCCGTCGGTTCCGGTCCGCTTGAGAATCGCTAGTGAAATGCGGCGATGCAGGTTCCACCGCTCGACCGCGAGCGCAACCACGAATCCGCCGAGGAAGAGATAGACGATCGGATTGGAGAACGGGGCCGCGGCTTCCCTCAGACTCGAGATCCCCAGAGGCGCGAACGTGACCAGCGGCAGGAACGCGGTGACCGCCACCGGGAGTGCCTCCGTAGCCCACCAGATGGCCATCCACATACCGACGGCCGCCGTACGCCACGCCGCCGACGGCATCACGTCTTGCGACGCATCGGCCGCCAACATCACGGCAAAGACCGCCAGCCCGAGCACGCGGCCGACGACCTGATGCCGGGCCAGCTGCGCCGGCTTCGCCTCGCCGCCTCGCCCCCCCGACGCGCTCGACGGCTCGCTCACTGGTCCGACGATACGCTACTCACCTGCGGTGTCCCAGTGCACGTCCCAGAATTCGGGCACCGGGGGCTTGAGTTCGAAGTGGCCCCCGAAACAATCGAAGCTCGGGCGATGCATCAGACGCTCTTGCAACAGGCGCATGTACTCGTCGAGCGGCTCGCCGGCAGGCGGATTCCCCATCTCCATCCGCTTCTTCTGACCACACTTCTTGCAGGTAACATCGACTTTCATTCGTACCGCACCCATTCCAGAAAGAGGCCCTGCGGCGGCGCCGGCGCCGCCGCTCGCTGTCGGTCGCGCGCGGCCAACACCGCACGCACCTCCTCCACCGTACACCGCCCCCGGCCGACCTCGACGATCTGCCCTACGAGGTTGCGCACCATGTGACGCGCGTACGCGTTGGCCTCGATCCAGTAGGTGAGTTCCGCCCCGTCGCCGAGGAGTTCGCTTCGAGCGACGCGCCGGATACTGGCTCGCTCGAACCGGTCCGAGCCCTGAAAGCTCGCGAAGTCGTTCTCCCCGACAAAGACGGCCGCCGCCGCCCGCATCGCCTCGAGGTCCAGCGGCCACCGCACATGCCACGACGTACGCAGCTCGACCGGTGACGGGATTCGAGCGTTCCACATACGGTACTTGTAGGCTCGCCGGACGGCCTGTCGGCGCGGGTCGAAGTCCGGTGCGGCAAGCTCGAGCTCGCGGACGGCGATATCCTTGGGCAGAATACCGTTCACCGACTTCTGCACCGCCTCGACATCGAGTGCGGCGTTCGTATCGAACGAGACGACCTGCCCGTTGGCATGCACGCCGGTGTCCGTGCGCCCAGCGCCGTCGACGCGCACGCGCGCACGCACCACCATGGAGAACACTTCGCACAGACATTCCTGCACCGTGCGACCGTTGCCCCTCTGAATCTGCCAACCGAGGAAGTCTGTCCCGTCGTACGCGACGACCGCACGATAACGCATGCCGGAAACCTAGCCCCGTGAGTCGCGCAGCGCGATCTCGAGCGTCGAGATCAAATTCAGCGCCACTCCCTTGCGCTGGTCGTCGAGGCACAGCCAGAATGCCAAGGCGTTCCCGTTGTGCGGGTCCGCGCGCATCCTCGCGATGTGAACCGCGTCGGAGCCCGCAACTTCCACCGGCCCCGGTGTGAGATCGAGCACGGCCTCGATGGGCGTCTCCTCGGTGACGGCGGCTTCCTCTCCCTCCATGGCCGTCGAGCCGGCGACGAGAAGACCGCGCCCGCGGACGAGCAGTCGCTCGGCCTCGTCAGGATCGAGGGGCTCCTCGGTCTCGACGTAGACCGATTGCCCGATGCCGTAGAAAACGGGGACGCGCAGGCCAGTAGCCACGACCTCGATCGCAGGCGGACCAAAGATCGCTCCGATCTCGCGGGCGAGCACGTGCTCGTCGGCCGACCAGGCCGAGTCGTAGTCGCTCTGCTGCGGTCGCAGATTGAAGGCGACGTGCTCGGCATCGACCTCTTCGTCGAGCGCCTGCCCCTGTATCAGACCGACCGACTGGCGCGAGAGGCGTTCGATACCACTGGCCCCCGAGGCCGACGCCCCGAAGCACACGGTCGTCACGACGCGGCGAACTCGCCCGGCATCGTGCAGCGGAGCCAGAGCGACTGCCAGTCCGACGGTGGCCGGCCCGGCGAGAGCCAACGGACCGCTCGCGCTGAGCGCGCCGATCATCTCGGCGTTGACTTCCGGCACGACGGGGACCGTGCCCGAGCGAGCGCTCGACGCCGGCGTCGCATCCAACACGATCACCCCGTCGGGAACGAGATCCATCAGGTCGCCGGCAAGCTCCCCATCGCCGTAGAAGAGAACCGCGTCCGCACCGTCGAGCCCGAGCGAATCGGCCTTCTCGATGCGCAGCCGGGCATTCTCGATCTCGATCATTTCTCCATCGCCCCCTGAACCACCCAGGGCGCGCAGCTGCTCGAGCTCGAATCCCCGCTCGAGGAGCGCGCGAAGAATCTGCTCGGAGAGTTCGGGATCGTCTCCGACCAGTGTGATTCGTTTGTCGCTCATCCGACGATTCGCTCTCGAACCGCATTCCCCATCTGGGAGGTAGAGAGCGCCTTCTCGCCCGAACGCGCGAGGTCGCCGGTCCGCAACCCGTCAGCGAGCGCCTTTTCGACCGCGCCCTCGAGCCTTGCGGCGGCCTCATCGGCGCCCAGAGACGTGCGCAGCATCATCGCGGACGAGAGGATCATCGCGAGCGGATTTGCGACCCCCTTCCCCGCGATGTCCGGCGCACTCCCGTGAATCGGCTCGTAGAGGCCGAAGATCACCGGCCGACTTTGCCCACCCACCTCCCGGGTGCCGCGGCGCGTGCCGAGCGAAGCCGAGGGCAGCAGGCCCATCGAGCCCGGCAGCATTGCGGCCTCATCGGTCAGAATGTCCCCGAACATGTTCTCGGTCACGATCACGTCGAACTCTCGCGGCCGCGAGATGAGATGCATCGCCATCGCATCGACGAGAAGATTTTCGAACTTCACCTCCGGATGCTTGCCCGCGACCTCAGCCGCAACCTCGCGCCACAGACGCGAGCTCGAGAGCACGTTCGCCTTGTCGACCGACGTGACCTTGTTGTTCCGCCCCTTGGCCAGATCGAAAGCCACTTCGACCACGCGCTCGATCTCTCCCTCGGTGTAGAAGAGCGTATCGACCGCCTCTCGGCCCTTGGCGCCGTTGCGGCGTTCGCTCGGCTCGCCGAAGTAGATGCCCCCGGTGAGCTCACGGATGACGAGGATGTCGACGCCCTTCACCACCTCTTCCTTGAGGGTCGAGGCGGAGACGAGCGCATCGACCGGCTTCACGGGCCGGAGATTTGCGAACAGCTCGAGCTCCTTGCGGAGGCCGAGAAGCGCCTGCTCCGGGCGTACCTTCGCGTTGGGGTCGTCCCACTTTGGGCCACCGACGGCACCGAGGAGAGCGCCGTCCGCCCCGCGAGCGAGATCGACGGCCTTGGCGGGCAGAGCCTCGCCGTACTCGTCGATCGCATGGCCACCAATGATGGCCTCTTCGAACTCGAGGCCCAGCCCGGCCTGCTGGTCGAGCGTCTGGAGGCAGGCGATCGCCTCCGCCGTTACTTCGGGGCCAATGCCGTCACCAGGAAAAACAGCGATCTTCGCGGACATGGAACTAGACTCCTCTTCGTCTCGATCTCAGGGACCGTGCCGCTGCTCAGCGGGTCGGTGTGCCTTCAAATACTGCAGCTTGTTCAGCGCGGCCACGTAGGCCTGTGCACTGGCCATGATGATGTCGGTGTGACTGCTCTGTCCGATGGCGTTGTTCTCACCGTCACGCAGCAGGCAGGAGACGTCGCCCTGCGCGTCTGTACCCCCGGTGATCGCCTTCACGACGTACCGTTCGAGCGATGGCCGTGTACCGCCGAACTGCTCGACCGCCTCCGCCAGCGCGTTGTACGTCGCATCCACGATGCCGTCGCCACTCGCCTCGGCCTCGACCTCAGACTCGCCCACGCGCACCCTCAGATGCGCGTGCGGCTCGTTCGTGCTGGAGACCGACGCATCGAGCTCGAGAAGTTCGAACTGCTTCGGAACGCGCGTCGATTCCTCGGCGACGATCGCAACGAGATCTTCGTCGTAGACATTCTTCTTCTTGTCAGCGAGCGCCTTGAAGGCGAAGAACGCCTTGTTCATGTCGAGCTCTGCGTACCACAGCCCGAGCGTCTTCAGGCGGTCCAGAAAGGCATGCCGACCCGAGTGCTTGCCGAGGACGAGGCTGTTCGAGGGCCGGCCGATCGTCGACGGCTCCATGATCTCGTAGGTCAGCGCGTTCTTCAGCACCCCGTCCTGATGAATCCCCGCCTCGTGGGCAAACGCGTTCTCACCCACGATCGGCTTGTTGATCGGGACGGCAATCCCGGTGACCTGAGTGAGCAGACGACTCGCCCGGTAAATCTGCTCGGTCTTCACGTTCGTTCGAATCCCCTCGAAGTAGTCGCGGCGCGTCTCGATCGCCATCACACACTCTTCGAGCGAAGTATTACCGGCCCGCTCGCCGATCCCGTTCAACGTGCATTCGATCTGACGAGCACCACCCCGCACCGCCGCCAGCGAGTTGGCGACGGCCATCCCGAGATCGTTGTGACAGTGCGCGCTCCAGCGGACGTTCTCTCCGCCTTCCACCGTCTTCCGCAGGTACTCGAACTGCGCTTTCGTCTGTTCGGGAATCGCGTAGCCCGTCGTGTCGGGGACGTTCAGAACGGTCGCGCCCGACTTCACCGCCTCGTCGAAAACCTCGACCAAGTACTCGCGACGAGTTCGCGACGCGTCTTCCGCCGAGAACTCCACATGGTCCAGATGCTTCTTGGCGAGCGCGACCGCCCAACCCGCGGCCTCGAGAACCTGCTGCTCGCTCATCATGAGCTTGTGCTTCAGGTGGATGTCCGAGGTCGCGATGAAAATGTGAATGCCGGGATTCTTGGCGGACTCGACAGCCTGGATCGAGCGCAGGATGTCCGCCTCTTTCGTGCGCGAGAGGCTCAAGACAATGGGCGCGCTGACCGCGGACGCCACCGTCGCGATCGACTCGAAGTCCCCCTCGCTCGAGGCGGCAAACCCGGCCTCGATCACGTCGACGCCCAGCTCTTCGAGCTGACGGGCGATCGCGAGCTTCTCCTCGACGTTCATCGTGGCGCCCGGCGACTGCTCACCGTCACGCAGCGTCGTGTCGAAGATCTGGACTACGTTCTCCTGTCGGTCGTCCATGGTCCTTTCCCTTTCCCGCCGCCGAGACCGGGCTGCCGCCTCCGGGACCCACACGACCCCCTGCCTGAACATGGCGCCGGATACAAAAACGCCACGGGGGCCTGTGAGCGCCCGTGGCGGATCCGGTGGAGCGACGAAGCCCCCCGCCGATTCATGCGATGATGAAGCGGAGAGACTCCCTAGCCAGCCGGCGCCAGGGGCGCGCTGGTAAGAGAGAGGCTCAGCAATGCTGCCTCCGTCCGATCCAACCGGTCCTGGCTTCGTACCGTCATCACTTTGAAGGGATTACGGTTCGGGTCGAGAGGAGTCAACGCGGTCCCTAAAAATTGTACTGGCGTGGGTTTCTTGCTAATTCTCGCGGGGTTGCGAGGGGCGTTCCCCGGGCCCGCCCGGGGCTGACCGAGACCTCTCCAGCTGTTAGGTGTACTAATTCTTGCGGGGGCGGAAAATTCGTTTGAAGCATGTCCCCGCCCCCGGTACCCACACAGAAAACGCAGTTCACACGAGGCCTTTCGGCCAGAAGGAGCGAGCATGAACGGGAAGTCGTATTGGCGCTTGGGCGCCTTGGCAATCTTGGCTGCCGCGGTAGCCATGCCGTCGGTCGCCTCGGCTGGGGGCAAGCTCTCCGGCAAGGTCACCTTCGAGGGGACCCCCCCGAAGCGCAAGAAGATCCGGATGGACGCGGACCCGGTCTGCGCGGCGTCGCACGACCAGGCGGTCCTGGGCGAAGAGGTCGTGGTCAGTGAAGCTGGCGGCCTCCAGAACGTCTTCGTTTTCGTGAAGGACATCACCGGTGACTTCCCGGCGCCGAGCGACTCCGTCGTCATCGACCAGAAGGGTTGCCACTACGAGCCGCACGTCGTCGGCGTTCAGGTCGGCCAGCCGCTGCAGATCCTCAACAGCGACAAGACCCTCCACAACGTGCACGGCATGCCGAAGACCAACGCCGGCTTCAACTTCGCGATGCCGAAGTTCGTCAAGAAGAAGGACCACCAGTTCGACTCGGTCGAGACGATGGTCGCCGTGAAGTGCGACGTCCATCCATGGATGAACAGCTACATCGGCGTCCTCCCGCACCCCTTCTTCGCGGTCACCGGGCCCGACGGCACGTTCGAGATCGATGGGCTCCCGGCCGGTGACTACACAGTTGAAGCCTGGCAGGAGAAGCTCGGCACGCAGGAAGCCAAGATCAACGTCGCTGCCGATGGCACGACGACCGTCGACTTCACCTTCAAGGAGTCCTGAGGCCTCACCTCGAGGTCGCCGGGTTCTCCCGGCTCGCCGGATTGCGGCCCGGCACCGTCATTAGAGCGGTGCCGGGCCGTTTTCGGCCTACGCCCCAAGGCTGTGAGGAGGGCGAGAACGCATGAACTTGCAGACATCCCTCTTCTGGCTCACCGGTGTCGTGTTCTTCACGGTCCAGCTCGGGATTCTTCTGACGCTGATGCGTCAGAGCCGATCCGCGAACCGCGAGACCGCTGCGAACGGGCGCCTCGAGATCGTCTGGACGTTGGTCCCCGCCTCCCTCATCGCCGCGTTGGCGCTCATGCTCGGAGGTCTCACCACGGGCTCCTGGACCGACTCCGAGACCTCCGCGGAGCCCAAACCAGGCATGACCTTGCGCTGGGCCGGCCCCGAGAGCGATTCGCCGGCCGAGGCCCAACCGTGACGGGCGGAACGTGCCCGCACGCGCTACCCTTTTCAGGGTGAGCCGCCCGATGGAGAGGAGCGTCGTCGTCGCCAGCCCTGCGACACGTGCTCTCGACTACGTCGAGCTCACCAAGCCGCGGATCACCTTCATGGTGGTCGTGACGTCGGCAGCCGGGTACCTGCTTGGCGCGGCCGGCGGCGGGTCGCTGCTCGCGCTGCTCCACACCATCGTCGGCACGGCATTCGTCGCGTCCGCCGCAAGCGCGCTCAATCAGTGGATCGAACGCGACACCGACGGCCTCATGGAGCGCACGCGGAATCGCCCTCTTCCTGCCGGGCGTCTCGAACCATCGTCCGTCCTGATCTTCGGAATCGGCGTCGGTGTTTTCGGCACCGCCTATCTGGCCCTGTTCGCGAACGCCCTCACGGCCGGCCTCGGCCTCGGGACGCTTCTGCTTTACGTACTCGCGTACACTCCGATGAAGCGCACGTCGTCCCTGTGCACGATCGTCGGTGCGGTGCCTGGCGCCCTTCCCCCGGTCATGGGCTGGGCCGCGGCCCGAGACGATCTCTCGACGGGGGCATGGGTTCTCTTCGCCGTGCTCTTCCTGTGGCAGATGCCCCACTTCCTCGCGATCGCGTGGATGTACCGCGACGACTACCGTGACGGAGGCCAGCCGATGCTGCCGGTCCTCGATCCCGAAGGAATGCGAACCGGACGCCAGATGGTCCTGTACTGCTTGGCCCTTCTTCCTGTAAGTCTGCTGCCGACCGTGATCGGCCTCACCGGTCCCATTTACTTTTCAGGAGCGCTCTTGCTTGGACTCGCATACCTGGGCGCAAGCGCGTACGCCGCGACCCAACGCACGACGGAATCGGCACGCACGCTATTGCGGGTCTCCATCGTCTATCTCCCAGTCCTCCTCGGACTGATGGCGGCCAGCAAGGTGACACCCTGAGCACTTCGACGGGGAATGGTAGCGGCAGCATCCTCGAGGTCGAGGGACTCGGGCACTCCTACGGAGAGACACGTGCCCTCGATGGACTCTCGTTCGAAGTCGGCCGCGGCGAGATCTTTGGCCTGCTTGGCCCGAACGGCGGTGGCAAGACCACTCTCTTCCGCATCCTGACGACACTGCTCAATCCGAGCGAAGGGCGAGCCCGCATCGGCGGACACGATGTCGTCGCCGAGCCCCAGGACGTACGGCGGCAGATCGGTGTCGTCTTTCAATCACCGAGCCTCGACGTGAAGTTGTCCGTGAAGGAGAACATGGTGCACCAGGGGCACCTACACGGCATCCACGGAAGCGATCTCGACTCCCGTATCGACGAGATGCTCGGCCGCGTCAGCATGAACGACCGTGCGGCCGACATCGTCGAGACGCTGTCGGGCGGGATGCGACGCCGTGTGGATCTCGCCAAGGGCCTGATGCACCGCCCCGAGTTGGTCCTCCTCGATGAGCCGACGACCGGCCTGGACCCGGGCGCACGGCGCGACCTCTGGAACTACGTGACGAGCGCGCGCGATCGCGATGGACTCTCTGCTCTGATCACGACTCACCTCATGGACGACGCCGAGCGTTGCGACCGGCTTCTGATCATCGACCACGGAAAGATCGTGGCACTGGGCACGCCCGACGCCCTGCGCGAAAGCGTCGGCGGCGACGTGATCGTTGCTCACACGAAGAACCCGCAGGGACTGGCCAACGAGATTGGCCAGAAGCTCAACGAGAAGGCCGAGGTGGTCGAGGACACGGTCCGTGTTCGGCGGGCCCGCGGTCACGAGTTCGTGCCGACCCTCTTCGAAGCGTTCCCGGGGCGCATCGACGCGCTCAGCGTCGGCAGGCCGACCCTCGAGGACGTCTTCATCCAGCACACCGGACATCGCCTCTGGGAAGAGAGCGACGACGACGGCTCGGCCTGAAAGGCTCGTGATGAGTGCCTCCCGCAGTGCGATGGATACCCTGATCCGCCCGACCTACACGCTATGGTGGCGCGAGATCGTTCGGTTCTACCGGCAGCGGAGCCGGATCGTCGGCGCCTTGGCGACGCCGATTCTCTTCTGGATTCTTCTGGGCTCTGGGTTCGCGGAGTCGTTCCGCGCAAACGGGGCCCCGGACGGCGTAGGCTACGCCGAGTACTTCTATCCCGGCGCGATGACGATGGTGGTTTTGTTCACCGCCATCTTCTCCACGATCTCCGTCATCGAAGACCGCAAAGAGGGCTTCCTTCAGGCGGTCCTCGTCGCACCCGTCGCGCGATCGACCGTCGTGCTCGGCAAGATCCTCGGCGGCGCAACACTTGCCCTCGGCCAGGCTCTGTTGCTACTCGCGGCGGCGCCACTCGTCGGACTCGATCTCGGTGTCGGCGACTTTCTAGCCGTAACCCTCATCCTGGCGATCATCGCGTTCGGCCTGACCACGCTCGGCTTCCTCATTGCTTGGCGGATGGACTCGACGCAGGGCTTTCACGCGATCATGAATCTGGTGCTGATCCCGATGTGGCTTCTGTCGGGGGCCTTCTTCCCGGCGGCCGGTGCCTCGGGTTGGCTGAAACTCCTCATGGCCTTGAACCCACTCACGTACGGCATGGCCGCGCTTCGACGCTGTCTCTACCCCGCCGGGGTTGCGGTCGGACCTGACGTCCCCGGGCTCGGCTTCGCGCTGGTGGTCACGATCGGCTTCGCGGTGGTGGCTTTCATGATCGCACGCGCGCAGGCCTCTCGGCCCCTCGACCCAGGGCTGGCGTGAACGAAGCAGCGGGCTCCGGCGCCGCGCCGAAGCGCAGTCGTGGCCTGCTCCCGGTGCTCGTGGGAGCAGCGGTTGCCGGCGTTCTGCTCCTGTTTCTCGGCATACGGTCGATGCCGGATCGCAATCCACCGCTCCCGGTCATCACGACGCTACCCGACTTCGCCCTGCTCTCCTCGACCGGCGAGACCGTTGGCCGCGACGACCTTCTCGGTCACCCCTGGGTCGCGGACTTGATGTTCACGAGCTGCGCCGGCGTCTGCCCGCGCATGACCACCGAGATGTCGCGACTCGAAGAGAGTGCGGGCGACATCCCGAACACGAAGTTCGTATCGATCAGCGTGGACCCCGAGCGCGACACGCCTGAGGTTCTTGCGGCCTACGCAAAGAAGCTGGACGTCGTGCGTGACCGCTGGTTCTTCCTCACCGGCGACCGCGCGGCCATCTACGAGCTCGCGAGCTCCGGGCTGCTGCTCCCCGCGCAGGAGGGTGATCCCGACCAAGGGCAGGATGCCGTGATCCACAGCTCCCGGTTCGTATTGATCGACAGTGAGGGACGCGTACGAGGCTTCTACGACTCGCGCGAGAACGATGCCCTGTTGCGCCTGCGCAACGACATGCGCCGCGTGGACGACGCGCCGGTCGGCTAGTGCGCGACGCGCCCGTCGTTGCTCCCACGAGCGCGATGCTACCCTACCACCATGGCGCCGGGTGACATCGAGAGGCGGGGCCCCGGCCCCTTCATCACGCACGTCGTCCGGTCTCACCCCGTCGTCGGACACCTGGTGGCCAGTTCGCGCCGCCACCGCAAAGGACTGCGGCCGCACCACGTCACGGAACGCAAGCACCTGGATCAACCGCCCGCGACCCGCACGGCGGCCTTTCGACATCTCTGGGCGCCGCGCCGCCTCCCCTGGTGGATTGGAGCCCTCTTCGCAATCGGCGCCTCGCTGTTCGCGCTCGGTTCGGCCTACACGGCGTGGCCCGACCTCGCGCCCTCGGCTCTCCGCGTCCCAGAACGCCTTGCCGCCGTCTTCTTCGTCGGCTCGCTGTTCTTCACCACGGCCGCCTGGCTGCAATGGCTCGAGGCGCTGAACAAGGACGTCGCCCGCGCGTTTGACGATTCGGCCGAAGGATGGCGATGGTTCGGCTGGTTGCCCCACAACCTGGGATACCTGGCGAGCGCCGTCCAACTCCTCGGCACGCTGCTCTTCAACATCAACACCGCCGACGCGGTCTTCGCGAACCTCACGTGGCAGCAGGAAGACTTGTTCGTCTGGACGCCGAACATGCTCGGGTGCATCTGCTTTCTCGTCGCGAGCGTTCTCGCTCTCGTCGAGGTTACGCACGGTGCCGTGGTCTTCGCACCACGAAGCGTGTCGTGGTGGATCGCGGTCATCAACCTCGCGGGGTCTGTCGCATTCCAGATCTCGGCCTTTTTCGCCGTCGCGCGACCTGCACCATCGGCCCCGCAGGCCCTCTTTTGGTCGAGCGCCTACACGTGGGTCGGTGCCATCTGCTTCCTCGCCGGCGCGTACCTGATGATCCCCGAACTCTTCGACGAGGAAGAGCGCAAAAGTCAGCCCCCGGGAGGATCGTCTCCTGGCTTCCACTCCACTCGAGGGCGTTCCGAGCCCGTGTAGATACGCACGAGCAACGCGCCAAACCCCGCGGCGAGGAACGGCATGAGAAACGAGAGGCGCCCGTAGCCTTCGTCCCACGCTCCGGCACTCCCAACCAGGCCGAGGAGGAAGCCAATCCGGGCCACCTGGCGCTCCCGCGCCGTCGTGTCCGAGCTCGGTTCGCGAACCCTTGGTGGCACGACGGGAGAGGCTCCAGCGTTGCGACGCCGAAGCCCTCCGGGGCGCGGCCAGACGGCCGCGGGTCAGCCCTGCGCGGGCTTCCGCCCGCTCGCCGCCGCTTCCGCAGCCTCGATCTCCGCGTCGTGACGCTTGATCGAGCGATAGATCGTCACGCCCGCGCCGACGACGATCACCGGGGGCAACGACAGCATCATGACCGTCCCGAGCACGAAGCCGGTCGTCCAATCGTTCTCTTCGCCACCAAAGCAGACGGCACACGCGTCTACCGCGGAAGGGTCGACCAGCGCGGCGAGAGCGACGAGCAACACCAGAGCGCCCGTCCATCCGGCCTGGCTCGCGCGAGCCACCCGACTCACCTCAGTGCCCGCCCTCAGCCGCAGCCCCGTGCCCGGCTGTCGCCGATTCGTGCATCTGCGCGTACGGGTTCTTCTTCAGAGCCTCTTCGGCCTGAACCTTCTCCAGCTCGTGAATCCCCAGATCCGGCAGGACGAAGACGAGAAGGATCATGACCAGACCCAGACAAACGGCGAGCGAGACCGTAATGAGCCGCCCTTCATCCTTGAGGTGCATGAAGAAGCTGCCGATCAGAAAGACCTTGGCCAATGCGATGACGAGCGCGATGATCACGCCCGGTCCGGACGGAAGGTCCATGTACGCAACGCCGACCGTCAGAATCGTCAGGAATCCGAGCGCCCCGAAGATCGTCAGGTAGGTCCGTGTGGCAGCCTGGGTATCGTGTCCGTTTTCGCTCATGTTCGTCTCCCGGGCTACAGTCTACAGCAGGTACAGAATGGGGAAAAGAATGACCCAGACCAGATCGACGAAGTGCCAATAGAGCCCGGCACATTCGACTCGGTCCGAGTTCTTCGCGTACATGCCACGCGAGCCCTGTGAGAGCACCACGAACATGAGCACGATCCCGCCGATGACGTGGATCACGTGGAGGCCCGTCAGCGTGTAGTAGAACGAACCGAACAAGTTGCTCGAGATCGTAATGCCCTCGTGCCACTTGTGCTGGTACTCGTAGGATTTGACGATCAGGAAGCCGAAGCCGCCACCGATCGTACAAAGCATGAAGCGCTTGAACTTGGCCAGATTGTCTTCATGCATCGCGACGAGCGCGAGAACCATCGTCACCGAACTCGAGATGAGGATGAAGGTGTTCAGTGTCGCAAGGGGCACACCCATCATCGCACGGGGAGGCACGTAGAAGTGGCTCGAGCCACTTCGCAGGATCACGTAGGCGCTGATCAAGCCACCGAACAACATGATCTCGGAGGCAAGGAAGGCCCAGGTGCCAAGCTTGGCGTGGGAAATCCCCGTCCGGGTGGGAGCGGCTTCTGGAAGCGGCGTCACGGTCGCATTCTCCTTTTCGGCTCAGGTCTGGGCGACCGTCAGGCGGCCTCAGGCTCGGCCTCGTCCTGAGGCCAATAGTCCGAGTCGTGGCCCGGCACGCTGTACTCATAGGGTCCGCGGTACACGACCGGCGGCGCGGCAAAGTTCCCGTGCGGCGGCGGCGACGGACAGGCCCACTCGAGCGTCGTCGCTTCCCATGGGTTCTCCCCAACCTCTTCCCCGTACCAAATGGAGTAGAAGAAGTTGAAGAAGAACGGGATCTGCGCGAGGAACAGAACCGCCGCGGCGATACCGATCATCATGCTCCACCCTTGCACCGGCAGGTTGTGCCACTGAAGGGTCGGGTCGGCGAGGCGTCGCTGCATGCCCCACATGCCCTGGATCAACATGGGGAAGAACACGAAGTTGATCGGGATGATCGTCGCCCAGAAGTGGAGCTTGCCGAGCGACTCGTTCATGCGACGCCCGAACATCTTCGGGAACCAGTAATACGTCGCACCGATGAGGGCGACGAGGCTGCCCGGCGCAACGACGTAGTGGAAGTGCCCGATGACGTAGTACGTGTCGTGAAGATAGAGATCGGTCGGCGCGAATCCGAGCGGCAGACCCGTCAGACCACCGATGCCGAACATCGGCAGGAACGCCACCGCGAACAACATCGGCGTGTTGAAGCGGATTTGCCCGCCCCGCAGACTCAGTAGAAGACACGTCAGGATGGCGACGGACGGCACTGAGATCGTCATCGTCGTCGTGACGAACAAGTTCGCCAGACTCGTCCTCATCCCCGACACGAACATGTGATGCGCCCACACGACGAAGCTCAGCGCGCCGATCAGAATCATCGAGCCGACGAGCTCCTTGTAGCCAAAGAGCGGCTTGCGCGTGTTGGTCGCGATGATCTCCGAGACGATTCCCATCGCAGGCAGGAGCAGTACGTAGACTTCAGGGTGCGCGAGGAACCAGAAGAGATGCTGCCAGAGGATCGGGCTACCACCGCCCGCACGCGGGAAGGCGACACCACCGTAGAACATGTCCTTCGGGATGTAGAAGCTCGTTTCCGCGACTCGATCGAGAAGCTGGAGCATCGCTCCGGCCTGCAGAACCGGGAAGGCGAGCAGAAGAAGAACAGCGGTGACGAGCTGCGCCCAGACGAAGACCGGCATGCGCCCCAGCGTCATCCCCTTGGCCCGCATGTTCAGCGTCGTGACGATGAAGTTGACGGAACCGAGCAAGGAGGACGCGATGATGATCACCATCGCGATCAGCCAGATCGTTTGCCCCGGCGGGGCTGCGACGGATAGCGGTGCGTAGGACGTCCAACCCGACTGCGCGGCGCCGCCCGGAGCAAGGAACGAGGACAGCATGACGATGCCGCCGACCAGAAATGTCCAGTACGACGCCATGTTCAGCCGGGGAAACGCCATATCGTCCGCCCCGATCTGCAGCGGCAGGACGTAGTTTCCGAAGGCGGCCACGCCCAGAGGCACGACGCCAAGGAAGATCATGATCGTGCCGTGCATGGCGCCGAGCTGGTTGTAGAATTCGGGCGCCATGTACCCGTACGGCATGTTGTTCTCACCAAAGACCGAGGCGAGAATCGTCCGCATCATGCCGAGCTTCTCGGGATCGAAGTCGTCCCCCGGAGAAGGCATCGCGAGCTGCCAACGCATGAGCAGCATCATCGTGAACCCGACCAACAGGAACAGGAACGAGGTGATCATGTACTGAATGCCGATCACCTTGTGATCGACGGAAAAGACGTATTTCCAAATGAAGGACTGCGGCTCGTGGTGACCGTCGCCGTGACCGTGTTCGTTTGACACAGAAGCTCTCCTCTTCGTGGTCCGTTACTCGAACGATTCGTCGCTTCTGACGATCACGAGTTGCTGGAAGGCGCGGTTCCGGCGTCGGCGAGCTTGTACTCCAGCTCTTCCTTGAACCACTCGTCGTACT
>JAJCZO010000304.1 GCA_029262355.1 Deltaproteobacteria bacterium | reverse complement strand
CCCACCGCAACGACGAGGACTTCGGCAGCCTCCGGCTGGCCATCACCGGAGCCGCTCCGGTCCCCGAGGAGCTAGTGCGCCAGATGAAGGACGATCTCGGCTTCGACACGGTCGTCACGGCGTACGGCCTGACCGAGACGTGCGGTGTCGTGAGCATCTGCCGTCCCGACGACGACGCCGAGACGATCTCCAAGACCTCGGGCCGAGCGATCCCCGGCGTCGAGGTCCGCTGCATCGGGACAGATGGGGCCGAGGTCCCGCGAGGAGAGCCCGGTGAGGTCGTCGTGCGCGGCTACAACGTCATGCGCGGCTACTTCGAGGATGAGGCCGCCACGAAGGAGGCGATCGACGCCGAGGGTTGGCTCCACACGGGCGACCTCGCGGTCATGGACGAGCGGGGCTACGTGCGTATCACCGGGCGGATGAAGGACATGTTCATCATGGGCGGATTCAACTGCTACCCGGCCGAGATCGAGAGCCTGATGTACGAGCATCACGACATCGCGGGCGTGGCGGTGATCGGAGTCCCCGACGAACGGATGGGAGAAGTCGCGATGGCCTTCGTCCTCCCCCGCCCCGACTCCACTCTGACCCCGGAGGAAGTCGTCGCCTGGTGTCGCGACCACATGGCCAACTTCAAGGTGCCCCGAGTGGTTCGAGTGGTCGACGAGCTTCCCATGAACGCCTCGGGCAAGGTCCTGAAGGAAGAACTGCGCCGCTCAGCCGAGCGCTCCTGAGAGCCTGATGCGGATCACCGTCAACGACACGCGGCTCTTCTTCGACGTTGTGGGAAGCGGACTCGAACCCGCTGGCCGCACCATGCGCAAGAAGCCGACGCTCATCTTGCTGCACGGCGGTCCGGGTGCCGACCACTCGATCTATCGACCCGTCTTCGACCAACTCTCGGACATCGTCCAAGTTGTCTACCTGGACCATCGCGGGCAGGGACGAAGCGATCCGAGTTCGCCGGAGCACTGGACACTCGCGCAGTGGGCCGACGACCTCCGCTCGTTCTGCGATGCCTTGGAGATCGAAGCGCCGGTCGTCTTCGGCCACTCCTTCGGCGGGATGGTGGCGCTCGCCTATGCAGCTCGGCACCCTCGACATCCCGGCAAGCTGGTCTTATCAGGAACCTACGCCCGTCAGGACCTGGCGCAGATTGCGCAGCGATTTGAGGACGTGGGCGGGGACGCGGCACGTGATGCCGCTGAGAAGTTCTGGACCACTCCAAGCGCAGAGACGCAGAGGACGTACGACCGCGCTGCGGTGCGCTACTACATGCGGCGTCCGCCCGAAGGTACCGACCTCGAATCGGTCTTCCGGATGATCGAGCGCCCGGAGGTCGGCCATCACTTCGCAGCGGATGAGATGCAGCGCTTCGACCTCCGGCCCTACCTCGGCCGCATCACATGCCCTACGCTCGTGCTCGGAGGTGATCTCGATCCCGTATGCCCAATCGAGGGACTGGAAGAGATCGCGAACGGCATTCCGGATGATCTCGTCCGGTTCGAGCGCTTCAGCCAGTGCAGCCACATCTTCTGGGAGGATGCACACGACGCGCTGTTCCGGGTGCTCCGCGAGTTCCTTCTCATTTCATAGGGCAACCCGAAGCAGGTGGCGCCGCACGGTAGGGAAAGATCGACGCAGCCTCGTTCACCCGCCCCGTCCGGCGCTCAACCATGCCGGGAAGGCGGAAGAGCATGAGCAGGCCGATCTGATTCTCGCAGACCTGGGACCGCGCAAGGCCATCCCATCTGGGCGACCGTCCACCACCCTCCACGGCCTATCGGATTCGGACTTCGTCGCCAGTTCGGTCGCGGAAAGCCGCGAGTCGGAGCAGAAGCTCGGCACACAATCCGGGAGAGGATGGTGTTCTGGGGCTCGCGTTCCACGGCGCCGACCCGTGCCGGCGCGGCGCCGTCTACGGGTCCACTCGACTTCGGATTCGCCCCCTTCGTTGCGGAACACCAAACCTCGCACACATACTCAGGTGATGAACTCCCTTCGGCTCGCCCTCTTCGCCCTGGCGCTGCTCCTTCAACCCGCTCTCGTATCCCGCGCTGCGATCGGAGGAATCGACCACGTCGGGCTCACCGTGACACACCTCGATGCTTCGGTCGCATTCTTCACTGACACGCTCGGGTTCACCATCCGCGGCGGCGACGAGAACTACCCAGCCGTGTTCCTCGGCAATGGCGAGATCATCATCACACTCTGGCGTGCATCCGAACCGGCAGCGGCGGCGCCGTTCAACCGAAAGAAGAATGTGGGACTCCACCACCTCGCGTTCAGCGTGCCGAGCTTCGAGGCCCTCGACGACCTGCACCGACGTCTCAAAGGCGCGCTCGGCGTCACGATCGAGTTCGCGCCAGAGCTGAACCAGGAGGGCCCCGCAAAGCACATGATGATCCGCGAACCCAGCGGGAACCGGATCGAGTTCATTCACCGACCGCCCGAAGTAGACCCGTAGTGTCGCGATGGATCAGAAGGGCGCTTCCATCGTCGGTGTTGGCATGCGTTCGGGAACCGTCACGGCATGCGGCCCGGCACGGCTCAGGAGCGCGGCTACGGTGAGACCAGCGATTCCGCCCGCTGCGGTGACGACATCCACCCAGTCAGACTACCAGCGTGCGGACGTCGTTAGATGGCGTCCGGGCCGAGAGAACTGCCCCTAACGGCCTGCCGATCTCGAAAGACTCGTTGGCTGCTCATGGGCTCGGCCTGTCGCGCCGTAGGTGTGTGAGGGGCGTCCCGTACGTCGACCAGCGAGGAGAAAGCAAGATGGCAGAAGGCTTGTCCCGCCCGCCCTACATCCCAGATGATCTACTCACCCCGAGGGATCAGATCAGATCCTTCGCGAAGATCGCCAGGACTTTTCGGACCGAGCTTGGCGGCCTCACGGGGTCCTACGTCTTTGCGCGCTGCCTGTTTCGTATGGCCATCATCAAGCGCCAGATAGACCGGCTCTTTCCCGATCTACCCAAAGATCGAGACCAACAGGCGTTGATCCAGATGGTGGCGTTGATTACCGCCACCTATCGAGAACTGCTGCGCCGCCACACCTCAGCGGCAGCTGCGTACGCCGCCACCAAGCAAGTACTCATCGCGCCACTGTCGAGGCACATCATCGACGCGATCTCACCCAACCGCGACATGCCGTTTCCGCAGTTCGTCAGCTATTTCAAATGGGGCTTCCAGGCCATGGAAGATCTGATCGATACCGCGCCGGTGGAAGATGATGGTCAGACCTACGCCTTCAACATCACCAGCTGCATGAACGCGCAGATCTTCTCGGCGCTGGGCACACCGGAGGCCGCGCCGTTGATGTGTGCCATGGACCACGAGATGTACGACGCCCTTTCCACACTGAGCGTGGACGTCACCACCACCATTGCAAAGGGTGCCACTACTTGTGACTTTCGTTTCACTGAGAAGGCGCAACCCAAGGACGATGCGCCGCCCGCTCGTTGAAACCACTCCCCTGGGACTATCTTGCCGCTCGACCGCTACGCCGCCGCAGCAGCGCCCAGACCCCGAAGTCGGCTGCGGACTTGCTCGTCACGCCGATCAGGAAGAGCGGCCAGGTGAGAAGCTCCGCCAGGCCGAGGAAGACGGCGGTATCCACGGGCGCGCTGACGACGGTCGAGAAGACGCGATCTGCGAAGGGCAAGCGCGTGATCGCAAAGACGAGCCAGTCGGTCGTTTCGCTCACGGTGAAGGCTGCTGCGCTTGCCAGCGCAACCTCGGGTGTGCCGAGTAAGCAAGAGAGGACGGCGGCGAGCGCCAGACAACCTTCACGGATCCAAGAACCGGGGAGGAGCAGACGCTGCATCCGGGACTCGGGTGTCAGGGACTCCTCGTCTGCCTCGCGCAGGACGTCGAGTCGTTGATCACTGAGTGCCGGACGATCGACTTGGCGCTGGCGGAACTACACCCGGACGACCTTCGGTAGCGCGGTCTTGCCCGACCATCTGCGCGCTGCGTCGGACGTGAAGCGCCGGCCCGCCCCGGGAAACTGACCGACTACTGACCAGCACGACTACTAGAGCACGGAGGATCTGCCGATACCTAACAGGGAATCGGAAATGGCCCGGAACATCAGACTGGAGGAACAAAGATCGTTCGCGAGCATCCATCGTGACATCTGGCGCGTCGTCCGTTCGGCCCCGACGGTATTCGTGCTGCTGCCAGCTCTGGTCGGGCTCCCGGTGGACTACGTAGTCGAAACCTTCGCGGAGGCCCGGTCCGACGACCTCTGGACGCAGGCCGGGTTCTCGCTCCGCACAACGGCCATGTTGGACCTGGTGCTTGCGCCTCTGATGGCATCGATCTACCTCGCTGCCCTTCAAGACCTTGGAGACCAGGGCAGGCCGACGCTCTGGAAGTCACTTCGGGTGGGGACCGAGAACCTTGGACGGGTTGGGCTGGTGTACCTCTCTGCCATCCTGCGGATCTGGCTAGGGTTCCTCTTGCTCATCGTCCCAGGAATCTACCTGGCGTTACGGTACGCGCTGGCGATGCCTGCGGTTGTGTTCAGCCAGACAGAGAAGTCGGAGGCTCTCGCGCAGAGTGCCGCCGCGACGAAGGGGCGGTACGCCCGGGTCGTCTTCGGCGTTCTATCCGCCGCAATGCACTTCAGGGCATCGTCGGCTCTCGCTCGTTCAGGTGGCCGTGATCGTCAGCTTGAACGTCCCGCCCGCCGGCTTGGAGGCGAACCCCCCCTTCACGAGGCTCGCTCCGGCCTCATCCTTGCCCGCATCCAGGCCAATCACCGCCACCATGCCCGCGTCTCTGCCGTCGACGAGGAATCCGAACATCTCGGTATCGGGCGAGTGATACAAGATCGATTTCGGATGCTCTTCTGGGATAGTGCCCTCGGGACCGTAGCTGAATGTGATCGTCGCGTCGCAGCTAGCTGCGGGGCGAGCGACCCTAAACGCCACTTGGCGCTTGCCCGAGCCGTCCGCCAACTCAGTCACTTCACCGACTTCCTGCAACCTGGCTCTTCGCATCGTCAGGTCGGCACGCGGTCTTCCCGAGTAGGGCTCCTCGGTCAGCTCCTTCTGCTTCGCTGCGTCGAGATCAGAGTCGCAGAGTTCAGCGTGGAAGGAAGCGCACTTCGTCATTTCGGCCGGATCTTCTGAAGCGACCTGCTGTCGAATCTGCGCGTGCCCCTCCGCGTTGTCGCCGTCCACGCTAGCGACGAATGACGCCACGAGCGCTCCCTGGTCGTCCTTCAGTAACCCCTTGAACTCCTTCGAGTCACGCGACTGCCAGTATGCCATGAAGCGAAGCCCATCAGCTGCACTCAGCAGATCGGGCGTTGTTCCATGGTCAAAGGCCACCTTCCCGTGGACCACGACCTGCCCCCCTCGGCAAACGAAGAACCCTAACGAGTCGGCGCCACGTACGTAGGGGCGCACCTCCCCAACAGAGAACTGCGACTGAAAGCTGGCTTCGTTTATGCCGGGCAACCCCTTCGTGCCTAGATGGCTAGCGAGACTCTCTCCTGCCCTCGGAAACGCGACGTGCCGAACCTGCTCCCACAGCTTCTCGAAGGCGTTCTCACCAACGCGGGCTCGCTTCTTCTGCGCCCGGAACCTCAGGTAGTCGAGGAAGTCACCATCCTCGTCTTCCCTGGATTTCCACCTCGGCCATTTTCCCCCGGGCGTAGCCCATCGGATGAGCGCAAGATGGAACGCCTCGTGGATAAGCCCGGTAAGGGCCGCTAGAGCGCCGGGTTTCGATGCCTCCGCCGAGACGTCGGGGTCCTCCAGATACTGCCGGATGGTCGTGCGCCAACCCGCGGTCTTCTCCCGAAAATCGGCGTACGATTGCTCCTTCGGCTTGCTGGGAAACAAGTCCCCGAAGGCGTTCTCACGGTCCTCACCGTGCACTCTCCGCGTAAAGAGCTGATCGATAAACGCGAGGACCGCGTCGAGATCGTCGTCGGTCAGATCCATCTGCTCCGAACGGCGAACCACCTTGGAGATCGCACCGACCGCCGCGGGGTACCAGGCCCGCCACTCCCGATCCAGATTCAGGATGTGTTTCATCCCAGAAATCTGCATCAGGTTGATGTCGAGCTCTCCTGTGTTGTCCTCGCCCTCCTCGGGAAGGAGCCTCTGGACGATCGCCTGCGGCGGCATGACATTGTCCCCGGAGCCGATGAGCGCCAACAGTGGTGCCGGAGCGCTCTTGCGCCGATCGGCGATCGACGACCGGAGGGTTCTGCCGTCCCCGAAGGCTATCGTGTCGATCAGGTCGAAGTCATCGGCGTCCATCTGACTCGCGAACGATTCCTTGCGCTCCCCCTCCATCAGCGACGCGTCGTGTAGGACGCTCTTCCAAGCCCTCTTCTCCTTTTCCCCGTACCCGGGAGGCACGATGTCGTCGAGCTTTGCGCCCGAGCTGATCATCACGCACGCGCCATTCAGGATTGTCGGCTCCCTCAGATGCGCATATAGCGCCTGCAAGCCTCCAAGGGAGAAACCTAGAACAGATACCTCAAGGGCGCTGCGCGAGAACATGTGCCTGAAACAGTGCGCCAGAGCCCCATCGCTGAGCGGCCCGATGCCCCGAGCCGCCTGCGCAACCGCCTTGACCTCGTCCGCGACGCAGTCGAAGGTCGAATACAGGAGATTCACGCGTGCCGTTCGGTGGGCTGCGTCCGGGTTGGGTTTCTCACCATGAGGCGTGTTGAGAAAGGCGTACGATGGCCTCCGGTAGTCCTCCCCGCTCAGCGGCTTGGCTCGTCTCCACAAGTGAAAAGGAGTTGCGACAAACGCCGATGCGATACCATCGTAGGCGAGAGAGTCCGCGAGCCTCGTGTAGAGCTCTTCGTGATTCAGACTGCCTTCGGTGCGAGGCTCCTGTTCGTCGAGCCCGTTGAGCATGATGACGAGGTAGCGGACCTTCTTCCCCGCGCCGTCGTAGCATGTCTTCGGCACGAACAGCCGAAAGAACGTCTGGTAGACGTCTTGGACGTTGAACTTGGCGTCGTCGCCCGTGAGGACTTCGGGGTTACGCTGAGCCAGGCCGCTTAGGTGACCACTGAGCGCTGAGGCGTCGTAATCGACCAAGAACTCGATAGACGAGCTTCTGGTGTCGGAGATCGGTAGATGCAAGTGAGAGCCCCCTAGTCTGCGCAGGTCGCGAGACCCCGAGACACGTAGATCCCCCACCCGCTCCTGATCCGGGCCACGTGGGCCACCGCTGTCTAAACGACAGAAGCGCTCGTCACGCAAGCAGTCGGGAGATGGGATCTAGACGACGGTCTATGAAGTCTCTGATCCTATCCAAGCCGCGCCGCTCGTCATCGCCGACGATCAGAAGCGGAAGCTCTCCGTGCGGGAAGACGCCGATCGGTGTCTCGACGACGCTGTGGGGGATGTCCGAGCTGGCGAGCTTCTTGATGGCTTGCTCGCATTTGTCGGTAACCGGCTTGCAGACCCACAGAACCGCTCGCGGCTGACGCTTGTCATTCTGCATCGACGGACCCTCCCCTCGTTAGACCCATTGTCGAGCGGCTGACTTCCCCAGAGATTCAGGGGAGAGTACGGAATCCTGGGCTCGGTCGCAACCGCCCGAGCGACTACTACAGCGGAATCCGGGGCGCGTCTTCTCCGGGAAAGTGGCGATGTCAGGCATGGGAGAGCTCGGAGGGTTCGGGTTCACAGCGATGGGTGCCACTAACAGATACCTCCGTCACGCAAGTGCCGGTCAAGCTCGGAATGGCATTTTGTTGACATAGTCTCCCTCGGCGAGACAGACCCAGCAACCTGGCATGGCTTGGGTTTGTGTGCATATTTCCTGAACGGATCGCCATTCCGCCCGGGCCTCGCGCAAGCCACGGGCCACGGGGGAGCGGCCCGTCTGGTTCCTGCGTAGATCTACCTAGTGGTGGTGTAGGGCGGGCGCACAGAACGGAACCACCGAGGCGAGGTTTGGACAGGCATCGAGATCTGGGTGGGGATCCACGTCGCCAGACTGGCTCCTCGGTCAGCATCACAAGCCGCCGCCGCTTGCGCACCGAAACGAGACCTGGCCTCTACCTTCTCTTTGCACTTTTTCTCACCGCCACGTCATCCCCATGCCCTACCAGCCGAACATCATTCCGAGGAGAGACCCCAGGTCCCGATGTTACCGAAAGCGCTCAGCTGGTCGGTACTGCGGCAGGGCCTCCTGCTCAACGGAGTGCCACCAGATCTACATGCTGCGGGCACGGGACTACCTACTCCTCGTGCTCGGAGAGTGGCCGAAGCTCAGACCCACCTGGAAGCTCCGGCTGATGGCCAGAGGCTGGTCCGTCCCCCAATACCGGCGCCTTCGTCGTGATCTCACAGGCCGACTCGGCAGCCTCGGCATCGGGTACGCGCTCGTGTTCCACGACGAGGCCGGGAAACCACACGACCACGGGTTCCTGCGCGGCGGCTCGATCGAGAAGATCCGGCAGGCCGTCCGCGAGTCGGCAACCCGGGTCGGGTATGATCTCCGCCCGGCAGATCTCTCGGTCACCCGCTTCACCACCGTCGAGGGCCACATCAAGTACGTGACACGACGCGACAAGGCCATCCGTGCCGCCCCGAAGAGGTGGCGCGTGTTCACCGCATCGCCCGGGTACGCGCCGATCTCTTTCAAGGACGGCCGCATCGTGGCCTTCAAGCGAAAGCTGGACCCCGACGAGGTCGACCCGAAGATGCTCGAAGGTCTCGCCGACCGCGTGGAGCGCCGGTACGAGCGCTACTACCGGCGGTACGGGATGAAGAGCCCGAACGACTTGTGAGCGACACCCACGCGACAGGAGAAATCAATGCCACTTCCTCGTCGTGTCCGGAAACTTGGCCGAGGCAGTTCTTTGAGCTGGGGAGCTCCGTCGGCGAGCCTACAGCCGAGGACTCGGCTCGTCGATGTTGCTCGGGCGCGGCGTCTCGGAGATCCTGCCTTCCGATGCCGCCGACCGCATTGCACTTCCTTCTCCTGACTTTCGCCGGATGGGTGAACAAGAGGCAGCAGGATGTCATCGCGTACCTGATCGAGGAGAACCGCGTGCTGCGCGAGCAGCTCGACAAACAGCTCGGTGGTCGGCGCATCCGCTTCACCGATGATCAACGCCGTCGCCTCGCGGCCAAGGGGAAGCTCCTCGGACGGAAGTTTCTGCATGAGTATGCGGGCCTGGTCACGCCGGACACGATCCTTCGCTGGTATCGGAAGTTGATCGCAAAGAAGTACTACGGCAGCACACGCCGTGGGCCGGGCCGACCGTCGAAGCCGCCAGAGACGGCTGCCCTCGTGGTCCAGCTCGCCAATGAAAATCCTGGTTGGGGTTACACGCGCCTTCGCGACGTGATGCGCAGTTTGGGACATGAGATCGGACGGACTACCATCGCGTCGATCTTGGCAGACCACGGCATCGAGCCGTCCCCGGAGCGGCGCGAGAAGACGTCGTGGAGCACGTTCCTGAAGTCTCATTGGGAGGTGCTCGCGGCGATGGACTTCTTCACCGTGGAGGTCGTGACGCTCCACGGACTGGTCCGATACTCGGTTCTGTTCGTGATCGAACTGAGCACACGCAAGGTTCACATCGCCGGGATCACGAACCAGGCCGACGACGCGTGGATGAGGAACATGGCGCGACACCTCACCGATGGATTCGACGGGTTCCTGCTCGGCAAGCGCTACCTCATCCTTGATCGAGATCCGCTCTTCACCCGGAGTTTCCGCGCGATCCTCCGGGGGAGCGGCGTGGAACCGCTGCGTCTGCCTGCACGAAGTCCGAATCTGAATGCCTATGCCGAACGGTTCGTGCTCTCGATAAAGTCGGAGTGCCTCGACAAGATCGTACCACTGGGCGAGCGGCACCTCCGGCTAGCAGTCAAGGAGTACGTCGAGCACTACCACCGGGAGCGCCATCATCAGGGACTTGGGAGCACGATCATCACACCGGATGAACCGCCGAGCGATGATGGGCCGGTCCGACATCGTCAGCGGCTGGGCGGAATGCTGAACCACTACTACCGAGAGGCTGCATGAGAGCGCGGCCGGATTTCCGGACAGGGCGGGGCGCTCGTCCGGACCTGGGCGTGCCCCACGACCTTCGCGACCGTCGCGATGTCGACACCTGCATCGAGCAGGTTCGAGGTCGTCGCATGATGAGCGTCGAAGATCGCATCCAGAAACAAGTCTTTCCGTCTGCGAAGTTCAGCGTGGAACATCGCAGCCTGAAACACGGCGAGCCGGATCAAAGTGCCCCTGGTGGCGCCCTCGACCGCGAAACTCAGACGTCCGACGATCGCGAGTACGGCACGCTTCCGAGCGCGGCGGCCTTCTTCGCTGCGCGTTCACCAAGCCGCGAGTACGAGGCTGTCGTGCTCACGTCAGAATGCCCGACCAACCTCTGAACACCGGTGATGTCCGCACCGTGGTCGAGGAGGTTCCCGACGTACGTCCGGCGGCACGAGTGCGCACCGAAGGCGGCGACGCCAGCGCGAAGCTGAAGACGACGCAGCGCCTGGCCGATTCCCGAACCGGTGAGGGGGACGTCTCGAAGGAGAGCACCAAACCCCTTCCTAGCCTGGCAGAGCAGAGGGAGGACGTCGAC
>JAJCZO010000303.1 GCA_029262355.1 Deltaproteobacteria bacterium | reverse complement strand
TGTTGAAAAGCTCCGGACCGAGCCAGGTGCGTCCCTTCGACCCGAGGCCAAGGCGCGAAAACGACGCGATAGTCGGGCACTCTCGCTAGTTTTCGCAACGCGGGGATCGGGTCGAAGGGGCGTGCCTGGCGACGGGAGGAGTTTTTCAACAGCCTGCGAGTGCGGTACGCTAGAGGGCGCAGGGCGGATCGAACAGGACGAGCTCCCTGGCCAGGGTCTCTTGGAGCCGACCCAAGAAGTAGTCGCGTGGCACCTCCTGCGCTCCGAGTCGCTCCATGTGTGGAGTGATGACCTGGATGTCGATCCAGTCGAGACCACGCGTACTCAGGTGGTCGAGGAGGTGGAGGAGCGCGAGGTGCGAGGCGTCGGGCTCGGTGTGAAACATGCTCTCGCCACAGAAGACGCCGCCTGGATCGATGCCGTACAGGCCGCCGACGAGAGCGCCGTCCCGCCACGCCTCGACGCTGTGGGCGAACCCGAGGCGATGCATCTCCTCGTACGCGGCGAGCATCGCTTCGGTGATCCAGGTGCCTTCTTGGTCGGAGCGCGGGATCTC
This sequence comes from Deltaproteobacteria bacterium, assembly GCA_029262355.1. Lineage (GTDB taxonomy): Bacteria > Desulfobacterota > Binatia > UBA12015 > UBA12015 > VGTG01. The sequence goes on along the minus strand of JAJCZO010000303.1, from coordinate 18,892 downwards.
CGCGCACGCGCGGATGACGCTGCCGAACGCGCGATCGATCGAGAACTCGAGACCGCTCTTGCGCCGAGCGCGCGCGAGGTTGCGTCCGATGTGCAAGTCGGGCAGTTCGAGCACGGCTCGCTCGCGCGGGCAGTACCAAAGCAGCGGCAGTCCGTCTCCGGGCCACGGGAACACGCCGCGGCGGTATGCCGCGATGAGCGTGTCGGGTCTGAGATTGCCGCCAACGGCGACAATGTCGTCGAGTTCAGTGGACACCTGTTGAGGGCATAACAAAACGACCGGCCTCGTCAGCTTGCGGGGGCTCGACACTGCGTGCGTCCCATAGGAGGATTCGGGCATGCGAAGTTTGCTCTTTGGTCTCCTTGTGTTGTGGAGCGCGTCGGCGACAGCGGCAGCGGGTCGTCCGGGCGAGGCCGCAGCGCCGCCGGCTCTCAGCGCCGAGGCGGCGGGGTTGCGACTTCCCGCCGGCTTCACCGCTGAGGTCTTCTCCGAGGGCGTCGGGCCGGCGCGTCACCTCGCAGTGCGCGACAACGGCGACGTCTACGTGGCCTTGCGCGCCGTTACCGACGGGGGGGGCGTGGTTGCCCTGCGCGATACGGATGGGGATCGAAAGGCGGACCAGATCCTGCGTTTCGGCGAGACCGGGGGGACGGGCATCGCCGTCCACGACGGCCACGTCTACTTCTCGTCCAACGTCGCCATCTTCCGAGCTCGGCTCGAGGACGGCAAGCTCGCGCCGGTCGGCCCGGTCGAGACCGTAGTCTCTGACTTCCCGGATCAGAACGGACACCGCGCGAAGTCGATTGCGTTCGACGATGCCGGGCGCCTCTACGTGAACGTCGGCGCCCCCTCGAACGCGTGCATGGAGAAGCATCGCACCAAGGGATCTCCCGGTCAGCCGGACTGTCCTCAGCTCGCGCGTCACGCCGGAGTGTGGCGTTTCCCCGCCGGCAAGGTTGGGATGACCCAGGTCGGGGAGGGGCAGCGGTTCGCGACGGGCCTTCGAAACTCCGTCGCGCTCGGGTGGAGCCCTGCGGCCGAAGCGGTCTTCGTGGTTCAGCACGGCCGCGACCAGCTCCGTCAGTTCTGGAAGGAGCTGTACACTGCGGAGCAGAGCGCGCGGCTGCCCGCCGAAGAACTCCATCTCCTGCGCGAGGGCGCCAACGCCGGTTGGCCCTACACCTATTGGGATGGGCGTTTGGGCGCGCGCATGGTTGGTCCCGAATACGGCGGTGATGGTAAGACCAAGGCGCCGCGAGGCGCGTACCAGGATCCGCTCGTCGCGCTGCCCGCGCACTGGGGGCCGAATGCGATCGCGTTCTATTCGGGGCAGGAATTCCCCGAGCGGTACCGCGGCGGCGCGTTCATTGCGTTCCACGGCTCGTGGAACCGCTCGCCGCTACCTCAGGCGGGGTACAATATCGTGTTCGTGCCGTTCGCTGGCGAGGAGCCGGCGGGCGGTTGGGAGGTCTTCGCCGACGGTTTTGCCGAAACGAACGTGGTCGCCGAGCCGCCCGACGCAACATACCGCCCGACCGGCGTGGCGGTGGGACCCGACGGTGCGCTTTACGTCGTCGATTCCAGGCATGGTCGGATCTGGCGCATTTCCCACGAGGGATCATGAATCCCGTTCGCATTCTGGTCGTGGGGGCGGGAGATCGCGGCTCTACCTACGCGCGTTGGGCAGTGGGTCAGCCCGAGCGGGCCAAGGTGGTCGGCATCGCCGAGCCGGTCGAGGCGCGGCGCCGCAAGCTCGCCGCGGACCTCGGCGTGCCCGAGGAGAATCTGTTCACCGATTGGCGCGAGGCCGCGGCCCGCGACAGTTTCGCCGATGCCGCGATCGTCGCGACGCTCGACGATCAGCACGCGGAGCCCGCGCTGGCGTTGGCGGAGAAGGGCTATCACCTCCTTCTCGAGAAGCCGATGGCGCCGACGGAGGCGGATTGCGAGCGCATCGTCGCCGGGGTGAAGCGCGCGGGAGTGCTTCTCGCGGTCGGCCACGTGCTGCTCTACACATCGTATACGCGACGGATTCGCGAGCTTCTGGACGCCGGAGCGATTGGCGACCTCGTGTCACTCGATCGGTTGGAGCCGGTCGGCTGGTGGCACTACGCGCATAGCTACGTGCGCGGAAACTGGCGAAACGAAGAGACCTCTTCGTTCATGCTGCTCACGAAGGGGTGTCACGACCTGGACTGGATCCGTTACGTGATGGGCGAGCGTTGTGAGTCGGTCGCGTCGTTCGGTTCGCTGCGACACTTCCGTCGCGAGAACAAGCCGGTGGAGGCAGGGGAGGCGCACCATTGTCTTGAGTGCGCGTTCGAACCGCGCTGTCCCTACTCCGCGCCACGTCTCTACCTCACGATGGCGCAGCTAGGGTGGCAGGGGTGGCCGGTATCCGTCGTCACCGATGACCCGACCGAGGAAAACCTGCGGGCCGCCCTCCAGGGCGGGCCGTACGGCCGATGCGTGTACGAGTCGGACAACGATGTCGTCGACAATCAGGTCGTCATCCTCCGTTTCGCCGGGGGCAAGACCGCGTCGTTTACCATGACCGCGTTCACGCAGTACGGTTTCGATCGCAAGACCCGGCTCTTCGGTACGCGCGGGTCCATCGAAGGTGATGGATCGGAGCTGTTTCTGACGGATTTCGTGAGCGGGACTACCGCGGAGGTCGAAATCGGCTCGTCCGAAGTGACCGAGGTGGGCGGGCACGGCGGCGGGGATCTGGCTCTGATGGACGCGTTCGTCTCGGCAGTGGCCGACGGGAACGCGACCTCGTTGCTGTCGGGACCAGACGAAACGCTCGAGTCGCATCGGATGGTCTTTGCCGCGGAGCGGGCTCGCCGCGAGCATCGGGTGGTCGATCTCTAGCAGGGTGTTGGTGCGCTAGCGGTCGCGCCAGGTCGGTTTGCGCTTCTCGAGAAACGCATCGATTCCCTCGGTGGCGTCTTCGTCCATCATGTCGCACGCCATCACGTTGGCGGCGTACTCGTAGGCGGCCTCGGTCGACAAGCCCGCCTGGTGGTAGAACATTCGCTTGCCACTCCGGACCGCGGCTGCGGATTTCGATGCGATCTTCTCCGCGAGCTCACGCGTGGCAGATTCGAGCTGGTCGGCCGGCACCACGCGGTTGATCAAGCCAAAGGCGAGGGCGGTCGGTGCGTCGATGAAGTCGCCCGTGAAGAGCATCTCGAATGCGCGCTTCCGCGACACGTTGCGGGAGAGCGCGACCGACGGCGTCGAGCAGAACAGCCCGAGCCCGATGCCCGACGTGGCGAAACGTGCCGCCTCGGCGGCAATCGCGAGATCGCAGGTCGCGACGATCTGACATCCGGCTGCGGTGGCAATGCCTTGCACCCGAGCGATTACGGGCTGGGGCAAGGCGGTCAGGGCCAGCATGAGGCTGCTGGAGCGTGCGAAGAGCTCCTCGTAGTAGCTCTGCTCGGGGCGCGACCGCATCTGCCGAAGGTCGTGTCCAGCGGAAAAGGCTCGGCCGTCGCCGGCCAGGACGACCACGCGCAGTGACTGGTCTCGCGCGATCGCGTCGAGCTGGGTGAGCAGCGCGTCGATCATCTCGGCGGAGAGGGGGTTCAGTTGCCGTGGCCGATTCAGTGTCAGCGTGCAAATGCCGTCGTCGTCGCGTCGGGTGACGAGTGATTCCTCTTGTGGTTCGGTGTTCATCTCTGCGATCTGATCACACGTCGGCGGATGCGGCTAGGAGTTCTGGGGATTCCCGGTGGCGGCGGGTGGGCGCATCAGGTCGGGTTCGATGTACATCGGACCGACGATGGGCACCTGCTCTCGGATCGAATTCTCGAGCGTGTCGACGGCCGCGGCGATCTCGGACGTCGACATCCCGGACCTGAACTCCACCTTCGCCCCGACCAGGAGTTCCTCGGGCCCGATGTGCTGGGTGCGCATGTGGATGAGCTGCAACACGTCGGGCGAGGCGGCGATCGCCGCAACGATCTTCTCGCGGTCTTCGCGCCTGGCTCCTTCGCCGATCAGGAGGCTGCGCATCTCGTACGCGAGCACGATCGCGATCACGCCCAGCAAGAGGCCGATGAGCAGCGTACCGACCCCATCGTAGATCGCCTCGCCCGTGTAGGCCGCGAGGCTGACCGCAGCCAGCGCGATCACGAGGCCGATGAGCGCCCCTGCGTCTTCGAGGAGGACGACCGGAAGCTCCGGCGACCGAGATCGGCGAATGAAATCGCTCCAGGTGGCCCGGCCCCGCGTGTGATTCGCCTCGACCACGGCGGTTCGAAACGACCAGCCCTCGAGAAGGATTCCGCCGAGGAGGATGCCGATTGCCCAGCGGAGGTCGCCCAGTGCATGTGGATGCTGGATCTTCTCGATGCCCTCGACGATCGAGAACACCGAGCCGAGCGTGAACAGCACCATCGAAACGATGAAGGCCCAGAAGTACCGCTCCCGGCCGTATCCGAACGGATGCTGGGGTGTGGCGTCGCGCTGGGCGAGCTTGTGCCCGAGCATGAGCAGGCCTTGGTTCCCGGTATCCGCGAACGAGTGGATGTACTCGGCGAGCATCGAGGACGAGCCGGTGAAGACGAAACCCACCAGCTTCGCGATCGCAATCCCGAGGTTCGCCAAAAACGCCGCTACAATTGCCTTGGTTCCGCCGCCTGTCGACATGGTCCCCGCCCGATATGATGGACGCGCCGCCCACGCAACGGCTTGGCCCCCTTCGTGTGAGCCTCGGTCTCGCCCGGCTGCGCCTTCGAAGGCAATGGGGCGTGGGCGTCCGCGCCATGAGTGATCGATGAGCGGGGGCGCCGAAGGCCGTGGGTGGGGCGGGTTTCGTGGCGACCTGTGCGTTGGTACTGTGTGCGCTGTTGGCACACGAGGCGCATGTCGGGGGTACGACTCGGGCGGAGGTCATTGCCGCGACGTTCGCGTTCATCGGTCCTTTGTTCCTCTACGTCTTCACGCTCGCTCCGACGGTGACCCTCGAAGACTCGGGGGAGTTCATCGTCGCGGCGCACCATCTCGGTGTGGCGCACCCGTCGGGCTATCCGCTCTGGTGTCTCGTCGCGCACCCCTTCACGTGGCTCCCCTGGGGGACGATCGCCGAACGCGTTCATCTGAGTTCTGCCGTGTTTGGCGCCGCGTCTGTCTGGATGACGTATCTCGTCGCCATGCGGCTGGTGAGGGACTGGCGCGCGGCACTCGTCGGCGCGCTGGGTCTCGGGGCGTCGGCTGTCTTGTGGTCGCAATCCGTCGTCGCCGAGGTCTACTCCCTCAACGCATTTTTGTCTGTCCTTCTCCTGTATCTCGGGATGCGCTGGCGTGACGACCGCCGTGCTCGTTGGCTCTATGGCCTCGCTTTCACGCTGGGGGCGGGGCTCACGAATCACCCCCTGATCGCGCTCATCGGCTTGCCGCTTTTCGCCTGGCTCCTGTGGGTGGATGCGCGTGCGGTCTTGCGCGTGCGGGTTCTCGCGGTGGGCGCGCTGCTCTTCATGCTCGGGCTTTCGATCTACGCGTACCTTCCCCTTCGGGCCTCGGCGGTTCCACCGTTGAACGTCGGCAACCCCGCAACGCTCGAGGCGACGCTCGCGCATATCGCGCGCGACGTGTACTCCGGTGGCAACGAGGCCGCGCGGACTTCGGGAGGACCTTGGGATGGTGCGCTTCATTGCGTGGACGCGTGGGTGGGGACCGGTCGGGCGCTGGGGTGGCCGCTCGCGCTCTTGGGCCTGTTTGGCCTCGGGTGTTTTCCGCGAGAGCGCTGCGACGCGCTCTGGCTCACGGTTGCGATCGCCTTGGCGGCCACTTTCGTCCTGAATGGACTCATGTCGGCGCCGCATCGTCCGCTGTGGGTCTACCTTCATCGCGTCTACTACATCCCCGTGCATGAGATGGTCGCGTTGTGGATTGCCGTCGCTGCGGCGCATCTGTTCCGTGTTGCCGATCGCGGAGGGCGTGGGAGAGCCGTTGCGACCGCCGGTGCATTCGCGGTTCTGGTGCTCGCCACGGTGTGGACGAGCTATCCGAGCGCTCATCGCCAGGACGATCGCATGGGTCGTCAGCTGGCGCTCGATCTGCTGGATTCGGCACCCAGAAACGGGGGCTTCGTGCCTTTCACGGACGACGTGCTGTATCCGGTGATGTACGCGCGCTGGGTCGAGGGCCTCCGCCCGGACGTCGAATTGCTCTCGAGGCAGTACGGGTGGGACGGAGGGCGCTACTCCGTGGCCCTGATCGGCGACCCGGTCAACGACCAGCTCCGCGAGGACCTTCCCGGGCTGCGCAACCTCGTCTCGATCCCTCGGGGTATCGTCTACGTGCTCGTTTCCCCCGAAGTCGCGTCTCGCGAGAGCTACGCGTCGTTCGTCCCACTTCCGAATCCGCCGAGAGAGATCGACTTCGATCGGGTCGAGGACGACTGGTTCGTCGACGGCGTACGGGCACGCTACGCCGCCTACCACGCGCGGCTCGGCGCGAAGTTCGTCGCCACCGGTGATCGCGAACGAGGACTCGTCGAGTTGGACCGCGCGGAGGCCCTCGATCCGGGGGACGCGCACGTCGAGGTGCTGCTCGCCAAGATCTATCGCGATCTGAAGATCCGCTCTGAGCGCCAGCGGCCGCTCCTCGAAGCCGCGCTGGAGAACTACGATCAGAGATTGGATCCGCACAGCCGGCGGTACTACGCGGTCCAGAGAGACGAAATTTCCGATCTCCTGTCCGGGCTTCCGGCCAAGGATCGCGATCAGGGCTTGGAGTCGGCCGGGGGCGCCTGATCTGGGCGGGTCGGTTGCGCGGCGGCTCGAGGGTCCTCGCGGTAGCCCATCAGCACCTGAACATACGCGGTACCGATCCGCGCGAGGCGCACGTCTTCCGCGCTCTGCGGCACCGCCCCCTGAAGCCCGAGGATCAGGGCCAGGATCGCGATCGAGGAGGTGACCGCGGCTGCCGCGCCGGCGCGCCACGCCAAAGCGAGCAGTCCGGCGCCGACCACCGCGAAGAGGAGGAGGAAGGCAGCAGGCGAGGCTCCACCGAGCATCTGGAGATGGGTTGGGCCGAAATTCCCTTCGCGCACGAGCGGCCAGACGAGTTGGTGAACCGGGTTCGTCAGCTCCACCGGAAACGCGGGAAATGTGACTGCGATCATCGGCACGAGAATCACGCCGACCAGCGCCAGCCCGACGAACAGGGACGTCTCGCCCGCGCCTGCGTCGCGCAAGAACGCCGCGACGCCTGCCAGCAGGAACGGGATCGCGGGCACCAGATAGCGGCTCGTGACCGACCAGCCCGCTCCGGGGTCGACGGTCGTTGCGGCGAACGCAACGATCCCGCACACCACGCCGGCGCAGGCGAGCGCGTCGTAGCGTCGCTCGGGATCTCGATGGAGGCGCACCAATCCCCAGATGCCGACTGCGAGCACCGGCGCATGGAAGAACAGTCCGCGGGCGGGTGAGATCGTGAGTAGGAACAGGTCGGACCATGCCGGAAGCTGAATGCCGAAGAATCCTTGTCGGTAGGGCTCGCCGTAAACGGGGTCGGCGTGAAGGTGGAAGCCGACCCGAAGTGGGTTGTCGAAGCAGACGAGGTTGTACGTCATCCAGGCGAGCAGGGGCGTCGCGCAGCCGGCGGTAAAGCAGCTCAGTTCGCGTACGTCTCGCTCTCGGGTGAACCACGCGGCTGCCAGCAGTGCTGGGACCGCCAGAACGACGATGTAGTCGACGGTGAACGAGATCCCCGCCAGCGCACCGGCCACGGCGGCCCTTTGGTAGGACCAAGAGCCCGGTTGCACGGGGCGGCCGAGGAGACGGAAGCTGGCGAAGAGTAGGATTCCCGCCATGGCGTGGCTGTAGAGCTGCGTGGCGTAGATGAAGAACGGCGTGCCGAACGCGCCGGCGAGGACGACGGCGTCGCCGCGGCGGCGGTCGCCGGCCAATCCGGAGTAGTACGGCCGCACGAGGAGCCAGAAGAGGACCACGGGGATCGAAAGCCCAAGGATGCGCAGGAGCACCGCCATCGAAACGAAGTCGGAAACGGGAACGAAGAAACGCGCGACCTGCGCGAGGGGCACGAGGAGGACGGAGTAGCCCGGTGCCTTGTCGGAGTAGAAGTGCCCCTGGTACTCCGCTTTGTCCTGTATGTCGGAGAATCGCTCGAGCCAACCATCGATCTGAAATGTTTGGTCGTCGACGATCGCGAGGGCCAAGTAGATGCGGCTCAACGTGTTTGGGGAGTGGAATGCCGGGTAGAAGTCGTGCATCCAGACGTGGCTCGCGAGCAGGCCCACCACGAGGAGTGCGGTCGTGGCTCGAGACGCCGGTGTCGCCGGCGCAGTGGTGCAGTTCAGCGCGGGCGTCGCACCGGGGCATAGGGTTCGAGCGGCCCGGGAGAGGGGCCGGGGGTTTTCTTGGGGAGGCCGAATCATTGCCCGTCGACGCTACAGGAGACCCGACCGGAACGGCAGCGGTGAAAGGGGCGTGCCGGAGGCCGAGCGGCGGCCGAGGTGTGTTTTGCAAGCCCGCGAGACGACCCTTATCCATTGTTCATGGGTAGGAGTCTTCTCGACAAGGTCTGGGACCTTCACACCGTTCGCGAACTCGATTCGGGACAGTCCCAGCTGTTCATCGGTTTGCACTTGATTCACGAGGTAACGAGCCCGCAGGCGTTCGCGATGCTGCGCGAGGCGAAGCTCGGGGTTCCGTTCCCGAAGCGAACCTACGCGACCGTCGATCACATCATTCCGACGGACTCGCAGGTGCGTCCGCTCGCCGACGGACAGGCCGAGATCATGATGTCCGAGATCGAGAAGAACTGCCGCGAGAACGGCATCGAGTTCTTCGGACCCGAGTCGGGCGATCAGGGGGTCGTGCACATCATCGGTCCTGAGCTGGGGCTGACCCAGCCGGGCATGACGATCGCGTGCGGAGATAGCCACACGAGCACGCACGGGGCCTTCGGCGCGGTGGCGTTCGGCATCGGGACGAGCCAGGTGCGCGATGTGCTCGCGAGCCAGTGCCTCGCGATGCATCGCCCGAAAGTGCGGCGGATCGAGGTCGACGGCGAGCTCGGGGCTGGGGTTTACGCGAAGGACGTGGTGCTCCACATCATTGGCAAGCTCGGCGTCGATGGCGGTGTTGGCTTCGGATACGAGTACGCGGGGAGCGTGTTCGAGAGGATGTCGATGGAAGAGCGGATGACCGTCTGCAACATGTCGATCGAAGGCGGCGCCCGATGTGGTTACGTCAACCCAGACGACACGACGGTGGAGTATCTGCGTGGTCGGAGGTTCGTGCCAGAAGGTGCAGACTTCGACAAGGCCGCCCGATGGTGGCGCGGCATCGCATCGGACGAGGACGCGGCGTACGAAGACGTGGTGGGCATTGCGGCGCATGAGATTGCTCCGACGGTCACGTGGGGCATCAACCCCGGGCAGGTGGTTGGGGTCGATGGCCAGATTCCCGGTGTGGGCTCGTTCGACGGTGACGACCGCTTGGTGGCCGAAGACGCCTACCGCTACATGGGCTGGAATGAAGGGGACAGGATCTCGGGCACAAAGATCGATGTCGCGTTCATCGGGTCCTGTACCAACGGTCGGATTTCCGACCTGCGGGAGGCGGCGCGCGTCGCGAAGTTGGGCCGCGTCAGGCCGCACGTGAAGGCGCTCGTGGTTCCGGGCTCGCAGGCCGTGGCGCGGCAGGCCGAGTCTGAAGGCCTGCACGAGGTCTTCCGCGAGGCGGGCTTCGAGTGGCGCTTGGCGGGCTGCTCGATGTGTCTGGCTATGAATCCCGACAAGCTGCAGGGCCGCCAGGTGTGCGCGTCCTCCAGCAATCGGAACTTCAAGGGGCGTCAGGGAAGCCCCTCGGGACGCACCCTGCTGATGAGCCCGGCGATGGTGGCCGCAGCAGCGATCGAGGGCGCCGTCATCGACGTGCGCGAAGTGTTCGGCAAGGGGGAGTCGTCGTGAGTTCAAGCGAGGGGCGGCACGTTACATTGGTTTCTGGCCGGCCGATTCCGTTTCGCGGCAACGAGATCGATACCGACCAGATCATCCCCGCGCGGTACATGACCGCAGTGACGTTCGATGGCATGGGGCAATATGCGTTTCAGGATCTCCGGTTCGACGGCGAGGGCAATGCACTCGACCATCCGATGAACGATCCACGCTTTCAGGCCAAGGGGCCACGAATCGCGCTCGTGAACAAGAACTTCGGGTGCGGGTCGTCCCGCGAGCACGCTCCGCAGGCGCTCTGGCGTTGGGGCGTGCAGGCGATCGTGGGAGAGTCGTTCGCCGACATCTTTTTCAACAACTGCGTGGCGATGGGGATCCCGTGCGTGCAGGCGAGTGAAGCCGACATCCACGCGCTCATGACGGCGGTGGAAGAAGATCCGTCGCACGACCTCGCGGTCAACCTCGAAACGATGACGGCCACGTACAACGGTACCGAGTACGGGGTACGGACTCACGACGGCGCGCGTCATCGTCTTCGCACCGGAACGTGGGACGCGGCGGGGATTCTCGTCGATGCGCTCGACGACGTCCGCAGTACCGCCGCGAAACTGCCGTACGTCCAAGACTTCCGCGACTAGCCGGGAGCAACCGAGGCGCGTCGCGCTCTTGCGTCAGGCGAGGCCGAGGAGGGGGAGGAGCGGACGACGGGAGAAGGAACTCTCCCGTCGCCCGCCTATCGCGAAGGCGGGGGGGCTTGGACCCGCACCTCGCGTTGGTTTTGCGGGCCGTGCTGGGGAGGACGACCCGAGTGGGGTGACCTCTAGGGGGAGCAAGCGTAGTGCCGGATCTCGGGGCGGCGGCGCGCTCGACATGCCACCCGCCGGAGCGCCTCACCTTCGATCGCGGTGGTAGGGCGGACGTCGTAGCCTTTCGGGTGTCAACCGTGCCGACGTTGGCACAGCCGGTCGTGCGGTGTGCCGCACACCGTCGGGTCCTCGTCGCAAGGCGCCCCACCGCGTCCGCGCCGCGTCTGTGCCTTACAATCGCTCGACCGACCAGAAGATCACGGACAGCGGCAACCCGGAGTCGGTCAATCGCTTGAACGGGGCCTCCGGGCCGTGAGGAAAATGTGAGATTCGCGTGATTCGGCTGCGACTGCCGGATTCTAGGGTCCCCCAGCATGGGCCGTGACGATCACGGCCGTTTACCTCGGGAGGAACCAAAGAATGCGATCCAGAACCGTTCTGTTCACAAGAATTCTCGCCGCCGCGGCGGCGCTCGTCGGCGGGTTTGCCCCCATCGACGCGGCCGGAGAGGTCCCGTTTCGTCAGGGGCGCTCGACTCGTCACAAGGTGACGGTGACGAACCTCACCCAGGGCCAGAGCTTCACTCCGATCCTAGGCGTGACCCACGACGATGGCGTTTCCCTCTTTGCCTCGGGCTCCACTGCGAGCCCGGAACTGGCCGCTTTGGCAGAGGGGGGGGACACCGGCCCGCTCGAGGGGCTTCTCGGGGACACGTCCGGGGTCGTCGACGTGGAAACGACCGCGGGCCTGTTGGGGCCGGGCGAGTCGGTGACGTTCATGCTCCGATCGAGTCGCCGGGCGGGGTACGTCAGCCTGGCTGCGATGCTGATCCCGACCAACGATGCCTTCCTGGCGCTGAGCGGTGCCAAGATTCCGCGGAGCGGTTCGATGACCTACCGCGTCGTCGCCTACGATGCTGGCACCGAGCCCAACACGGAGAGCTGTGACGACATTCCCGGGCCCGTCTGCGGCGGCGCGGGTGGCTCGCCCGAGGCCGGCGGCGAGGGCTTCGTGCATGTTCACAATGGAATTCACGGTATTGCCGACCTCTCGACCTCGGTCTACGACTGGCGCAACCCGGTTGCGATGATCCGGATCGAAGCGGAGTGAGAACGAGCATGAGAATCTCGATGCGAGCAGGGAGCTCGCTCCAGGTGGCGGTCGCGCTTTGCGCGGCCGCCACGGCGAGCGCGGCAACGATCACGGTGGGCCCCGGAGAGTCGATCCAGGCTGCGATCGAAGGCGCTGCGCCCGGCGACCGGATCGACGTCGCGGCCGGCACCTACGCCGAGGACATCGACTTTGGGGGCAAGGCCGTGTCGGTCGTGGGGAGCGGTCCGGACACGGTGCTCCACGGGACGGGGACGGGGTCGGTCGTGACGTTCGAGTCGGGTGAGACGGCGGCGAGCGTGATCGACTCGATGGTGATCCGCGGTGGATCGGCGGTGGTCGGCGGCGGGATCAAGATCAACGGAGCCAGTCCGACGGTGGTTCGCAACATCGTCCTCGACAACTTTGCCTCCGCGCGCGGCAGCGGTATCTCTGTCCAGGACTCGCAGTCGCTGATCGCGAACAACCTGCTGGTCTACAACGAGACGTCCCTCGGCGATCCGCACGCAATTCAGCTGGCCGATGCCTCGCCGACGATCGTGAACAACACCATTGTGCGGAACGACAGCAACGGGATTTTCATCGCCGGGACCTCGGCTCCTGCGATCAAGAACAACCTGCTCGCCCGCAACGGGTCCAAGGGACGCGGTCGTGGCATCTGCGACTTCAGCCCGGGCACCGCACGCATCAGCCACAGCCTATTCTGGAAGAACCGCAAGGCCGCACTTCTCACGGGCGGTACGGACTTTGGGAAGATCCGGCGAGCGAACCGGCTCATCGGGCCACCCCGCTTGATCGAGAATGTCGACGGAAACCCGGAATTTCTCCTGCGCCGGCCCCCGGCGATCGGCAGCAAGAAGGCCGAGGCTCTGACGATCGCGGACCTGGCGGCGTTGTTCCGCCCGAACCCCGCCGGTAAGCGGTTGCGGGCGATCGACGGGGGTGACCCCGATCCCGCGTACGACGACCGCGATGGGACGCGGAACGACATCGGGTTCACGGGTGGTCCGGGGTCTCCCCTATGGTGAACGGCGGGCCCGTACCGATGCGCGCGAAGCGAATTCTGGTCGTCGACGACGACCAGGACATCGCGCGGTTGGTTCAGCTCCACCTGAGTGATCTCGGCTTCGAGGTCGATCTTGCGTTCGACGGGCGCGAGGGGCTCGAGAAGGCGGCGGCGGTACCCCCCGATCTGATCGTGTTGGACCTGATGCTTCCGCACGTGGACGGTCTCGAGGTCTGTCGACGGCTGCGCGAGGGGGGCCACTACGTGCCGCTTCTCATGCTTACCGCGAAGTCTACGGAACTCGATCGCGTTCTAGGCCTCGAGATGGGGGCCGATGATTACCTCACGAAGCCGTTCAGCATCGGGGAGCTCGTTGCGCGGGTGAAGGCGATTTTTCGCCGTGTGGAAGCAATCCAGAGCGCGAGTCAGTCCGACCAGGAAGAGGAGCGGCTCTCGCTCGAGGGGCTCGAGATCGACTCGGGCAAGCGTACGGTCGCGTTGGACGGTCGACCCGTCGCGCTCACGGCGCGCGAGTTCGACCTTCTCGCGCACTTCGCCCGCCACCCCGGCCGGGTCTACTCGCGATCCCAGCTTCTCGACACCGTCTGGGGCTACGGCCACGACGGCTATGAGCACACGGTGAACTCGCACATCAACCGGTTGCGCGCGAAGATCGAGGAAGATCCGGCGCAGCCGCGGTTCATCCTCACGGTGTGGGGTGTCGGGTACAAGTTCGCGGAGCCCTTGAGCGAGAGAGCCTGATCGATGTTTCGGACCTTGTACGGCAAGCTCGCGGCGATCCTCTTCCTGCTCCTCTGCGTGACCGGCGCCGCCGGGTTGCTCGTGAACCGCTACGCAACAGCGATGTACCAGCAGGAGGTCGCGCAGCGCCTGAACGGCGCCGTGGCGGCACATATCGTCTCCGAGATCGGCCTCATCGAGAAGACCGACGAGAACACCGACGCTCTGAAACAGGTCTTTCACTGGTTGATGGTCGTCCACCCCAGCATCGAGATCTATCGCCTCGATCGCGAGGGGCGGATTCTGGCGTACTCGGCTCCGCCCGAGCGCGTGAAGCTCGATCGTATCGATCTCGGGCCGGTGCGCGAGTTCATCGCCGGCCCCACGCAGTTTCCACTTCTCGGAGACGATCCACGTTCCCCCGGTGGATCGAAGGTGTTTTCCGCCGCCGAGATTCCGGGCGAAGAGAAGGCCGGTTTTCTCTACGTGATCCTGGGTGGCGAGCAGTTCGACAGCGTCTCCCAGATGCTCGAGACGAGCTATATTCTGCGCCAAAGCACGGTGTTGTTCGGCGCGGCGCTGCTGGTCACGCTGGTCGCTGGCCTCGGTCTCTTCGGGCTCGTCACGAGTCGAATCCGGAGGCTCGCCCGAGCGGTAGAGGAGTTTCGCGCGAGCGACTTCTCTCGTCTGCCGGTCTTGCCCGGTGCGACCGGATACGGCGACGAGATCGACCGCCTTACCGACACGTTCGGACGTCTCTCCGAACGCACGATCGACCAGCTCGGCCGGCTCCGACAGACCGATCTCTTGCGCCGCGAACTCGTGGCCAACGTTTCGCATGATCTTCGTACGCCGCTCGCCTCGCTCCAGGGGTATCTCGAGACCGTCATGATGAAGGAGGACAGCCTCGACCCCGACCGACGCCGCGAATACCTCGAGATCGCAGCACGGCAGGCCACGCGCCTGTCGCGTCTCGTCGAGGAACTATTCGAGCTGGCAAAGCTCGACGCGCACGAGACCCGGCCCGAGCCCGAGGACTTCCCCATCGGCGAGCTCTTGCAGGACGTGGCGCAGAAGTTCTCGCTCGAGGCGGAAGAGAAGCATGTGCGCGTCGAAACCGAGCTGGTGAGCGATGGCCCCTTCGTCCGTGCGGACATCGGCCTCATCGAACGCGTTCTCCAGAACCTCTTGGAGAACGCGCTGCGCTACACTGACGACGGGGGCCGCATTCGTATGCGGGCACGAACCGCACAGGGGAGGGCCGGCCGGGTCTCGGTCGCAGTCGAAGACAGCGGGTCGGGTATCCATGCCGACGCGCTCCCCAACATCTTCGACCGGCACTATCAGGGAGGTGGTCGGGACTCGTCGCGGCGTGCCGGGTTGGGCTTGGCGATCGCAAAGCGAATCGTCGAACTCCACGGGGGCGTGATTGCGGCGGAGAGTGATCCGGCGCACGGGACCACCTTCTGGTTCGAGCTGCCGGAGGTCGCGCGGGGCTAGCGCCCGCCGTCGACACAGGGCCAACGCCTTGCCGCCCCTCGACGTCGCGTCTCCTTGCGAAGAGTGCCGATTCTCCTGCGTTGCCGCTTCTTGCGACGAACGCCCCTCGCCGCCGACCAATCGGAGCTTCGTCTCGGCATGGGGGAGATCAGCTCCCGGGTCTACCTCTCTGCTAGAATAGCAGCCGAACGCGGAAGCTTGCCGCCATCGTCTGTCCGGGTTCCAAGACATGGACCCCCGAATCCGTATCCCCATCCGCGAAGAGGTTGAAGCCATTGTTCGCGTTGCTGACCGGCTCGAGTGCGAAGTAAGGCTTCCCCGGTGGCGTGAATAGGATGATGTGGCGCAGAGGGGGCTCGCAGTCGATCTCGGCGCGGACTCCCGAACCCGGCCACGTGATCACGGCCTTGCCGTCCCACCCGGCGAAGCAACAGTCCACCACGTCGCCGCGCAGCGCGCGCGACGTGCTGAAGTCGTGGCGTGGGGCCAATGGCCCAGCGGGCGCCGTAGGCACGAGCCCCCTGTATTCGCGCGTGAACGTTGCTTGTACCTCGACCTCTTCGTCGGCGTTCGTGAGTGTTCGGCTGTAGTACGGGTGATGGCCCATGCCGGCCGGCATGCGCTCGGTGCCGGCGTTCTCGAGTTCGAGTTCGGCGCGGAAGCCGGTGCCGTCGATCTCGTAGCCGAGATTCGCGTTGAAAGGGAACGGGTAGTTGATGTCGGGGAAACTCCGTGATTCGAACCGCAGCCGCAGCCACGTGGGCCCGGCGTCCGTCACATGCCACGGTCGCTTGCGGACATCACCGTGGATCGTGTGGCCCTCGGGGGTATTCGGCCGCAGGTCGTAGCTCTTCCCTTCGAAGGTGAAATGCGCGTTCGCGATGCGGTTGGAGTATGGGAGAAGAACGAACGACGCCATCTCGGAGCTGTTTCTGCTCTCGACTGCTTCTTGCGGTGTGGGGCGCATGACCGGAACCCAGCGGTCTTGCAGACGCGCCGCGAGGGTCACGATGCTGGCGCCCGCCTCTGGGTCGATCTCGCAGCGCAAGCTCTCGTTTTGCAGTGTCGACAAGGGCACGTGCGTTCCTTTCCCGGCCGATCAGGCCGGAGCGACGGCCTTGAGGGCGCCTTCGATCATCTCGTACGGTGCACCCTGCGGGAGATTCACGAGCCCGAGTCCCATGCCGTTGGATCCCCACTCGGCGAGCTTCTCGCGGCAGTGCTCGGGCGATCCGCAGATCGCGATGGCGTCGACGAGATCGTCGCTCACTGCGGCCGCTGCCTTCTTACGGTCGCCTTCGTTGTAGAGATCGCGAACGACGTCCGCGTTCTCCTTGAAGCCGAACCGGCAGAACATGTCGTAGTAGTAGGTGCCCATCCCGCCGATGTAGAACGATACCATTGGCTTCATCATCGAGCGCGCGAAGTCGACGTCCTCGATGGGGACGACACCCAAGAACGGTGCGAGTTCGATGTCGGCCGGATCGCGACCGACCTCACGCGCGCCTTCGGCGACCCATTCCATGCCGTCCTTGAAGTTCTGGTACGGCCAGAAGGTCGGCACCCAGCCGTCAGCGCTGCGCCCGATCTCGTTGATTGCCTTTTTCTGGAGTGATGCCACGTAGATCGGGATGTCCGGTCGGGTTGGTGTCATCTCGAGCTTGAAGTGGCGAAGGTCGGCGAGCGTGCTTTGCTCCGGAGTGAGGCGCTCTCCCTTCCAAAGGGTGCGCATCACGCCGATCGTTTCGCGCATCCGCGTGAGCGGTTTCTTGTAGGGCACGCCGTGGAAGTTCTCGACGACGTTCTTGCCGCTCGTTCCCAGGCCGAGAATGGCTCGGCCCTCGGAAATCTCGTCCAGCGTCGCCGCGCTCATGGCGAGTAGACCCGCGGAGCGGCTGAAAATGTTCGCGATTCCCGTCGCCAGACCGATTCGCTTCGTATTCACGGCGATCTCGGTCAGGAGCTGGAACTGCTCGTACGACCACGCTTCCGGGATCCAGATCGAGTGATAGCCGAGATCTTCGGCGAGCTTTGCCGTCCGGAGGACGACTTTGCGGTCATACTGCTTCCAGAACGGCACGATTCCGAGCTTTGCGGTCATGGGTGCTCCTCCAGGCTCGGCATGATGCACGAGCGGGCTGCCCCCGACAACTTGACGCAGGGCCACATCAGTCCGAGAAGAGAGCATGCCGGATACGCAATCGCTCGAAGAACATACCGCCCGGATCGCGCGGGACGGCTATACCGTCCTGGAGAACGTCCTCGACCCGGGGCTCGTCGACGCGCTCAGCGCGGACCTCACCCGGATCGAGACCGAGCTCGACCTGCGCCCCGCGAGCAATGAATTTGAGGGCACGAAAACGCTGCGCGTGTACAACCTCCTGACGCACGGCAAGCTATGGGAGCAGGTGCCGGTCCACGAGGTCGTGTTGCCGCTCGTCGAGCGTGTCCTCGACCCAGGGTGCCTCGTTTCGACGCTGTCGTCCATCGGGATCGACCCGGGAGAGACGGAACAGCCCATCCATGCAGACGACCAGCTGATGCCACTGGGGAAGCCTCACGTGGCGACGGTCTGCAATACGATGTGGGCCTTGACCGACTTTACGGAGCCGAACGGCGCGACCCGGGTCATTGCGGGATCGCACTTGCGCGATTCTTCCCCGGACTTCGGGCAGCCGTACAGCTCCATCCCGGCGGAGATGTCGCGCGGGAGCGTGCTCGTCTGGCACGGGAGCTTGTGGCACGGGGGCGGGGCGAACCGTACGGATGCG
Source organism: Deltaproteobacteria bacterium (assembly GCA_029262355.1). Classification (GTDB taxonomy): domain Bacteria; phylum Desulfobacterota; class Binatia; order UBA12015; family UBA12015; genus VGTG01. The sequence goes on along the minus strand of JAJCZO010000303.1, from coordinate 1,021 downwards.
CGCCGGGTGGGGCTCGCGATGAACTACTGCGCTGGTTTCATTCGCCAGCAGGAGAACCAGCAGCTCGGGATTCCTCGGAAGATCGCGGCGGGCTTCTCTCCCCGACTCCGCGAGCTGGTGGGGTACGGCGTGTACAATGGACTGATCGGGCACATCGAGAAGAAGAACCCCGCCGAGCTCCTCGGTGACGATGGCGATCACACCATGGTGTGGGAGATCTAGCCGAGTGCGCCGCCGACACCGGGGTGACGGCGGCTACGAGGAGTTCCGCGGGGTCCAGCGGAGGACGTTAGTGTCTTCGATGGATCGCTCGTCGTGTTGGACGAGGACGGTGAAATCCCGCTCTTGGTGGAGGGATCGCAGGAATCGGCGGACCTCGCCGAGCCGCTCGGTGTCCTCGGGAACGATGAGGGCGCTGTACAGTGAAGGCTTCGGGATGTCGTGCCGGATGCCGTCGCGCGCGTTCGCGACGTCGCCCGTGAAGACGTAGTGCGCGAGAGTGGCTCCGTCGCCGACTCGTGCCACGACGACCTGACTTCCTGGGGTGTGGCCGGCGGCCGCGATCACGCGAATTCCGGGGAAGCCCGGAACTTCGATCAAGGGTCCCTTGCCCCGGAGGGGCACGAGTTCGACGCAGGGAGCTTCGTTGAGAAGCGCGAGCCCGGGTGTCGTCGTGTAGTTCGTTTCGACGAACTGTTGCTTCGTTCCGAAGACTTTGAGTGGGCGCTCGCGCCCCTCGCAGAGCGCACCGATACCGGCCACGTGGTCGGTGTGGAGATGGCTGAACACGACACCATCGACGGCGGAGGCGCGTGCGCCGAGCCGCTGCGCCGTCGGTAGATGTGGCTCGATCGGTCGGGCACCCAGGAGCTCGCTTGGTGCACCGAAGTCGCGAGCGGCTGCCTCGGTCATGCCGACGTCGATGAGAAGCAGCCGGCCGTCGCTCCATTCGAGAACGAACGACGGGTGGCTCATCCGGTAGGGCGCCTCCGGTGTGGGGTCCTGCTCGGCCTCGAGGACG
>JAJCZO010000302.1 GCA_029262355.1 Deltaproteobacteria bacterium | reverse complement strand
CTCGCGCGAGCTGCGGGACGCGCTCGGCGGCGCCGGCCGCGCCTACGTCGACCGCCAGTACAGTCTCGAGGCCTACGAGGCGCAGCTTCTGCGCGAGTTCCCAGCCTGAGCGCCGCTCGGGTCGCGACGCTTTTTCTAGTTCGAAAACGCGCGGCGATGCGTCTCTTCCGAGCGATCGCGTGACCTCACACGATGTCCGCGTTAGTGTCTGCCCATCGGTGATCAACCTCGGTGAACTGAACGACCCGCAACGTGAAGCGGTGACCTACGCCGATGGTCCGCTGCTCGTTCTCGCCGGTGCGGGGAGCGGCAAGACCCGGGTTCTCACCAACCGGATCGCCCACCTCGTCGAGACGCAGCGTGCCAGCCCCGACGAGATTCTCGCCGTCACCTTCACGAACAAGGCCGCGCGAGAGATGCGCGAGCGCCTCGAGAACCTGCTGGGTGGCGATCTCGGCGGGCTCACCGTCGGCACCTTCCATTCGACCTGCGCCCGCTGGCTGCGGCGGTATGCGGGGCTGCTGGGACTGCCCAACTCGTTTGCGATCTACGACGACGCCGACACGCTGGCCCTGTGTCGACGGTCGCTCCAGGAAGTCGAGGTTCCGGAGGACGTCGTCTCTCCGCGCATGCTGCGCTCCTTCCTCGACCGGGCGAAGAACCACGCGCAGGACATCCGCACCCAGAGCCCGACCAACGACGGCTTCCGCGGCGAGGCGACCCTGCAAGCCGCTCGGCGCTACGAAGAGCTCCTCGAGCGGGCCGGCGCGCTCGACTTCGGGAGTCTCATCACCGCGATGGTGCGTCTCCTCACCGAGAACGACGAGGTGCGCCAGCGCTTCCGGCGCAAGTATCGCCACGTGCTCGTCGACGAATACCAGGACATCAACCACGCCCAGTATCTCCTGATCGACGCAATCGCCGGGCGGACCGGGGATCTCTGCGTCGTGGGCGACGACGACCAGTCGATCTACGGCTTCCGGGGCGCCACGGTCCGCGCCATCCTCGAGTTCGAGCGCGATCACCCGAACGCGCACGTCATCCGCCTCGAGCAGAATTACCGTTCGACCGGCAACATCCTCGCGGCGGCCGGCGCGGTCATCGAACGCAACGCCGGCCGCCACGGCAAGACGCTCTGGACCGAGAAGGGCGACGGCGAGAAGGTCACTCTCGCCGTATTTCCCGACGACCGCGCGGAGGCGCGCTGGGTGGCCGGCGAGATCAGCGGCGCGATTCTACGCGGCCGCTCGGCCAGCAACATCGCGGTCTTCTACCGAACCAACGCGCAGTCCCGTGTCCTCGAAGAAGAGTTCGTCCGCCGGAGCCTTCGGTACGTGCTGGTCGGCGGAGTGCGCTTCTACGACCGCAAAGAAGTCAAAGACGTGCTCGCGTACCTGCGGCTTCTGGTGAACTCCGACGACGACGTCAGCCTCGCGCGTGTCATCAACGTCCCCACGCGCGGCATCGGCGCGACCACGGTGAAGGCGCTCACCGAGGCCGCGCAATCCGCCGGCGTCTCGATCGCCGCGATGTTGGGCCGTCTCGTCGACGATCCCGATGCCGTGAAGCTCGCGCGGGCGAGCGCGACGCGGGCGGGCGACTTCTGGCAAATGATCGGGCGACTGCGCTCGATGATCCACGACTCGAGCCTCGGCGACATCGTGACGGCCGTGATCCACGAGACGGGACTCCTCGCCCGACTCCAGGCGGAAGGGTCGGAAGAGGCCATTACCCGAGCCGACAACCTGGAAGAGCTCGTGGGGGCAGCGCGGGAAGTCGACGATCTCGGCGCACTTCCCGATGGACTCACGGCAATCGACGCGTTCCTCGAGCGGGCGGCACTCGTCTCGGGCCTCGACGCGGTCAATGAACACGGCGGCGCGATCAGCCTCATGACGCTCCACAACTCGAAGGGCCTCGAGTTCCCCGTCGTCCATCTCGTCGGCATGGAAGAGCACGTCTTCCCCCACGCCCGCGCGCTCGACGACGGGACGATCGAGGAGGAACGACGCCTCTGCTACGTCGGCATGACCCGCGCCCGCGAGCATCTCCACCTCTCGCGAGCCCGCTTCCGCATGCTTTCGGGCCAGAGCCAGCGCAACCCGCCGTCGCGATTCCTACGCGAGATCCCGCGAGATCTTCTGAAACGCATCGGCCGGTGGGATGACGACGATGCCGTCGGAAACGCCACCCGACGCCTCGCCGATCTCGGGCGACTTGCAGAAACCGGCGCCTTCGACAGCGAGCCGGTCACGGACGACGAACCGCGGATCGACTACAGCGAGAGCCAGGAGTTCGGCTCCCCAGAGATCGACATCCCGCTCCGCGTAGGAACCCGCGTGCGCCACCCCAAGTTTGGCGCGGGCGTGGTTCGACGCAAGGAGGGCACCGGCGAGGGCACCAAGCTCACCGTTCAGTTCGAGCACACGGGGATCAAGAAGCTGATCGCGCGCTTCGCCCCTCTGACCATCGAGGGAGTGGAAGGCGCGTAGAGGACCGGTGTCTATCGAGCGGTGGGCTCGCGGATCGGCGTGTACGGGAGCTCGTATGTGACGCCCGTGCTCAGCCCCTCGGTGTACGTCTCGTAGTCGAAGCCCTCGTGCGGCGTATGGCCGAACACCGGCTCGAGATCCTCCTGGGATACGATGCGGTGGAAGGGTCGCGTCACCAACCACTCGGCGAGATAGCCGATCGGGTGAACGAGATAGGCTGCCAACCGCAGCGGATTGGATTGCGAGTCGTCATAGTCATCTACGGCGCGAGCCGGCAACGCCGAAAGCGCCACTAGAAGTCCCGCCACCACCACTGTACGTCCGAGTTTCATACATCCCCCTGATCCGCTACATCCCGAAACTATCAGGGCTGGCGAGCCTATGCCAGCCACCCCAGCCAGGAGAAACACCGTTTGAGCAATCTCGACAGAACGCGCAACCTGGTCGCCGAGGTCCTTCGGGTGCCCCCCGAGCGCATCGAGCCGGAAACCCCGTTGAACGACGTAGCCCAACTCGACTCCCTCTCCCTGGTCGAAATCGCCTCTGCACTCGATGAGGAGTTCGACATCCGGGTTCCCAGCGACGACCTGGGCACGGCGAAATCCCTGAACGACATCCTGGCCATCGTCGAACGCGCGCCCGCGAGGTGAGCGAACACCTTGCTCGCTCGGTGGTCCGCGCGGTGAGCAAACGCCTTGCTCGTTCGGCGGCCGACACGACGAGCAGACGGCTTTCTTTTCGGGCGGCCGGTGAGGTGAGCCCCTGGCTCGCTCGGTCGTGCGTACTCGCCGCTACCATCGCCTGCGCGGGAGCGTGCGCCGTGGCGCGCTCGGACCAAGAAGTGCTCGAGGCCGAACTGGCGCGGGCCCAGGCGGGCGTCGGGGTCGGGATCTCAGCGGATTTGTCGCATTCCGCGCGTGCGTCGGGGACCCGCCGGATCGAGACGGTGCTTGCACCGTCGCCGCTGCGGGGCGCCAGCGGGCTCGCGTGCCGAGACGGGCAGGTCCACGTCGCCGAGCCACTGGTGAACCGACTCTCTGTCGTACGAGCGACCGGCGAAGTGAGCCGCATCGGTACGCCACACGGGTTCACCCATCCGGTCGACCTCGCTTTCGACGACGCCGGCGTCGAATACGTCGCTACGGCCGAAGCCGGCGGCGTATGGCGCCGCGACCCGGGCGGCCATTGGCGCCAGCTGGCCCCGGAGCTGTCTGAGCTCGGGGGCATCGTCGTGACTCCGGCGGGCGACCTCGTCGTCGCCGAGTGCGCGCAAGGTGGGCGCCTTCTTCGCGTCGACGCGCACGACGGCCGCGTCACGGAAGTGCTCGCCAACGGCTTGGGCTGCCCCGGCCGGCTCTCGGTCGAGGACGACGGGACGCTCCTCGTGCCCCTGCGGGAGAGCGGGCAGGTGATCTCGTTCGACCCCGTGACGAAGGCTCGCGCCGTCCTGGCGAGCGGCCTCGACATCCCGGTTGCCACGGGGCGGACGCCAGACGGGGGCCGGATCGTGCTCGAGTCGGGGACGGGTCGGATTCTCTCGCTCTCGGGCAGTGGTCCCAATGCCGGCCGAGTCCTGGTCAGCCTACCTCCCGGGATCGCCGACGTGGTCACCTGCGGCGAGACCGTCATCGTTTCCAACGAGGCAACGGGCTCACTGCACGCGTACAACCCGTGGCCGACGAAACCTAGGATTCTCGTAAAGAGCGGTCTCGTCGTCCCTGGCGGGATCGTCTTCGACGGCGAAGATCTCATCGTCACCGACCGCGCTTCGATCAAACGAATCCGAGGCGACAAGATCGAGCTGCTGGTGCTGTCACGCTTTGATGGCATGCCTCCGCCTGTCGGATTGAGCGGTGGACTGCCCGGGATCGTCTGGATCACCGCCCCCGAGGAAGGCGAGCTCCATCAAGTCGATCTCGGGCGGGCGGAAACCACGCGAATCGCCTCAGGCCTCGACTGGCCGACCAGTGTCCTTCGCACGATGGGCGGCGATCTGGTGGTCGCCGAGACCGGAGCCGGCCGGATCGTGAAGCTCGGCGTCGGCGCAGTGCTCTACACGATGGCCAGCGGGCTCATGTCGCCGGTTGCGCTCGCCACGCGGGGCGAGCGCATTCTGACGGCAGAGCCGGGCGGCGGACGGGTTCTTCGGATTCGCACGGGCGAGGCGCCTATCGTGCTCGCGAGCGACCTCGCCTCTCCGGCGGGCCTGGCCACCGCCAGGAGCCAACCGCTCTACATCGCCGAGCAGCACAAAGGCACCGTCCTGGCGCGCTCCAGCGACGGGTCACAGCGGCGGGTCATCGAAGGACTCTCCCTCGATCCGCCGCGCGGCGAGCGCCCGCTGCCCGTCCCCATCGCCATCGGACGCGACGGGTCGATCGTCGTGGCCTCGCCGAAGGACGGGAGCGTCGTCCGGCTCTGGCCCTACTGAAAGGAACTCGCGAAACCGCGGAATCACGTGACGGCCGATGTTGCGGATCGTCTCTAGAATCGCTGCCTGGGGGACTGTCCCCATCTGGATCAGGAACATGATCTCGTCGGTTCCCGGTGAGGGCTCGGGTGGATCTGGCGCGGGGGAACAGAGATCTGCTCTCCGGAGTGCTTGAAGACGTCGTCGCGCCACATCCTGGGGATCATCCGGAACGATTCCTCGAGCTGACCGTCGATGTCGCCGGCCTCCACCTCGAATGCGCCCGCTTCCTGCACGGTTGCGCCCTTCCCAACGCCGAAGTCGACCCGCCCCTTCGAGAGGATGTCGAGCATCGCGATGCGCTCGGCCGACTCGTTGCGGATCTACCCGCGGCGCGCAATCCCACTGCGCGAGATCCATGCTATAGAATCCGTCGGCCTATGTCCGTGACGAAGCCGGCACTGAAGAGCCTCGGAATGCGCCACCTGGCCTTGCGGGTGAGCGACCTCGAACGAGCGCTCTGGTTCTACCGCGACCTTCTGGGATTCCAGATCGTGTGGCAGCCCGATCCCGAGAACGTCTACCTCAGTTCCGGGTGCGACAATCTCGCCCTACATCGCGCCGAGTCCGTGTCCCGCGACGAAGGACCTCTCGATCACCTGGGCATCATCGTCGGGTCCGCGCCAGAAGTAGGCGAAGCCGAGGCGGCGCTTCTCCGAGCCGGTGTCTCGATTCTGCAAGGGACCAAGACGCACCGGGATGACAGCGTCTCGTGCTACGTCTCCGATCCCGACGGCAACAGCGTACAGATCCTCTTCGAGCCCACCATTTCCCCCCAAGAGGTTCCGGCGAGCCCCCGATGATCACACGCAGTCGACGGGTTGCTGGCTGGGCAGTGCATCTCTACACCGCACTGGGCTCGGTCATCGGGCTTCTCGCCCTTCTCGCGGGCGCCCGCGGTGACGTTCAGGAAGCCTTCCTGTGGCTGTGCGCCGCGCTCGCCGTCGACGCAAGCGACGGCGCGCTCGCGCGGTTGGTCGGGGTCAAAGAGGTCGTGCCGGAATACGACGGTGCCGAACTCGACGACATCGTCGACTACCTGAACTTCGTCGTCGTACCGGTGTTTCTCATGTTGCAGATGGGGCTGCTATCGGGCCCGCTTGGCTACGCGACCGGCGGGGCCGCGCTTCTGTCGTCCGCGTACCGCTTCTGCCACGCAGACGCGAAAACCCCCGATCACTTCTTCACCGGCTTCCCGAGCTACTGGAACATCGTCGCGTTCTATCTGTTCGTGTTCGACGTGGGACCCGGCGTCGGCGCGTTGGTGATCGGGGTTCTCGCGGTCCTCGTGTTCGCGCCGCTCCGCTTCGTGTACCCGTCGCGCACCATTTTCCTGCGGCCTCTGACGCTCGGGTTGGGGCTCGTCTGGTCGGTCCTGGGCCTCATGACGTTAGCCTCGCTGCCCGAACGTGCGACCGGACTTGCCGCCGCATCGCTGTTCTACCCGATCTACTACACGGGCCTGTCGCTCTACATGCAGTCGACCGGCAAGCACGCGAGCTAGCAGGGCCATCCCGACTGGTCAGGGCGGGGGCGGGCCCCTCGATCCCCAACGACTCAGAGCAGCAGCCACTCGATGAGCCGCTTTAGGTCTTTCTCTGCCAGCGCAGGTGCTCCGACCTTCCCGGCCTCGGTGCGACGATGCCAACCGTCCTCGCGCAGGACCATGTCGTACCAATCGGCACCGGTCGGATCGTCTGCGTCGTAGAGGATCACCGACGCCGTGGCGACCTCGCCGATCAGCGCCGGTCGGCCGCCCACGCTCTGAAGTGGGTTGATGACGACTTCGACCCGACGGTCGAGAAACGTCAGGACGAGTCGGCCGCTGTCGGGAACGTCGATGCCGCCCAGGTTCTTGGACTTCAGCGTGCGCCCGGCGGAAATCGGTGGTCCGGACGACTCCTTGTTCACCGCCTGCGACAACATCTCGAGGCGCTGGTACAGCGCCTTTACGTGCTGGGCGCGCTGCGCGAACAGCGCCTTCTCGCGAGTCACGCGCCGCGGCGCACGAGGGCGGGCGTCGGCCTTTTGCTGGGCCTGGTCGGCCATCCGACGCACCCAATCGCGCATTGGATCGGCCCCGGATCTTGATGCACGCGGACTCACCGCGGCGTCAAAATCTCACTGCACTCTCAGCCTGTCAACCAGACTGGCCTTCAGGCCCTTGACGAGACGCTCCGGTGACGCGACATCCGTTTCGCCCGTGAGGGCCTGGACGAGAATCCCATTCAAGCTGCTGAGGATCAGGGCCGAGTGTGCTTCGGGCTCGATCTCCGGAGAAAAAATTCCCGCCTCCTGCCCGGCGCGCAGCGCACCCGCAAGTAGTTCGCGGTAGTGCTTGTACAGATCCAGAACGCGCGAGAAGAAGTCGTCGGGACGCTTGTCGTCGCGCAAGAACAAGCTCAGAAAAAAGCGAACCGAGTGAACGTTCTCGGTGACGAACTCGTAGTACAGATCGATCAGGTGCTCGACCTGATCCGGAACACTCTGACCCGCGATGCGCTCTGGCTCGATACGGTAGGGCTCGATGGTGCGCGCCAGCACAGCCTCGTAGAGGTTCTCCTTGTTCTCGAAGTGCCAGAAGATCAGCGCTTTGCTGACACTCGCGTCCTTCGCGACCAGCGAGAGCGACGTGCTGTCGTAGCCATGCGTCGCGAAGAGCTTCGTGGCCGTCTCGAGGATCTTGCTGCGCGCGTCCATGGCTGCCTCCTGACGGACTCCCTTGATAGTGCTCGGCATTGGTGCCTGTCAATCAAGGGGATCCGTCGGGGCGACAGTTCTAGGCAGCTGCTACGAGTGGTGCCGCGTCGAAACGCAAACTCGTCCCGTCCCAATCGACCTTCACCGTCGATCGATCCGTCACCTCACCGGCGAGAATTCTGCGAGCCAGCTGGGTTTCGATCTCCCGCTGGAGCAACCGCTTCAGCGGTCTTGCCCCGTAGATCGGATCGTATCCGACCTCGGCGAAGTGGGTGAGCGCCGCGGGAGTCAGCTCGAGGACGATCTGGCGATCGGCAAGCCTCTCCCGGATCCGCTCGAGCTGGATCTCGACGATGCGTTCCAGATCCTCTGGCTTGAGGCCGTGGAAGACGACGATGTCGTCGACACGGTTCAAGAACTCAGGGCGGAAGGTGGACCGCAGCGCGTTGAGCACGTCCTCCTTCATCCCCGCGTAGTCGGATGACGTCCGATCGGACATTGCCGTCCCGTGCGACAGGATCAACTCGCTACCCACGTTCGACGTCATGATGATGACGACGTTCTTGAAGTCGACGGTACGCCCCTGGCCGTCGGTCAAACGCCCGTCGTCCAAAATCTGGAGCAGGGCGTTGAACACGTCTGGGTGGGCCTTCTCGATCTCGTCGAAGAGCACGACCGAGAACGGACGACGACGCACGGCCTCCGTCAGCTGGCCGCCTTCGTCATAGCCGACGTATCCGGGAGGAGCTCCCATCAATCGCGAGACCGAGTGCTTCTCCATGTACTCGGACATGTCGATCCGGACCATTGCCTGGTCGTCGTCGAACAGGAACGCGGCGAGCGCGCGCCCAAGCTCGGTCTTGCCAACCCCGGTTGGCCCGAGGAACAGGAACGAGCCGACCGGTCGCTGGGGATCTCCCAGCCCTGTGCGGGCTCGAACGACCGCATCCGCCACCGCGGTGACCGCCTCGTCTTGGCCCACCACGCGCTCATGCAGATGCGACTCGAGGTTCAGAAGCTTCTGTGCCTCGCCTTCCATCAGCTTCGAGACGGGAACGCCCGTCCAGCGTGCAACGACCTCCGCAATGTCCTCCCCGTCGACGTGATCTTTGATGAGGCGCGTGCTGCCGTCCTCGCGAGACTCGCCCGCCTCGATCTGCTTCTCGAGCCCAGGGATGACGCTGTACTGCAGCTCGCTGGCCCTCGCCGGATCATACTCGGCGCCGGGCCGAGAGACTCTCTCGAGCTCCATGCGAGCCGCCTCCAAGCTCTTCTGGTGCTCCGCGACTCCGCCCAGCGCGCCCTTCTCGGTCTCCCACTGCGCGCGCAGCCCGGTCTCGTCCTCCTTCAAATCCGCGAGCTCCTTCTCGAGTCGCTCGAGCCGATCCCTTGAGGCCTGATCGGTCTCTTTGCGGAGCGCCTCGCGCTCGATCTCGAGCTGGAGAACCCGTCGCGTCACCTCGTCGAGCTCCGCCGGCATCGAGTCGATCTCGGTGCGCAGTCGGGCGGCCGCTTCGTCCACCAGATCGATGGCCTTGTCGGGCAGGAAGCGGTCGGTGATGTAGCGGTTCGACAGCGTCGCCGCGTTCACCAGCGCCGCATCCTTGATCCGCACCTTATGGTGCACCTCGTAGCGCTCGCGCAAACCGCGCAGAATCGAGATGGTGTCCTCGACGGACGGCTGGTCCACCAAGACCGGCTGAAAACGCCTTTCGAGAGCGGCGTCCTTCTCGATGTACTTGCGATACTCATTGAGCGTCGTCGCACCGATGCAGTGCAGCTCGCCTCGGGCGAGGAGCGGCTTCAGCAAGTTCGAGGCGTCCATCGCCCCTTCCGCCGCGCCCGCGCCTACGACGGTGTGCAGCTCATCGATGAAGAGAACGATTTCGCCCTCCGACGACTGGACCTCCTTCAGCACGGCCTTCAGGCGCTCTTCGAACTCACCGCGGAACTTGGCACCGGCGATGAGCGCGCCCATGTCGAGGCTCACGACGCGTCGGCCCTTCAGGCCTTCGGGAACGTCACCGCTGGCGATGCGCTGGGCGAGGCCTTCGGCGATCGCGGTCTTGCCGACGCCCGGCTCACCAATCAGCACCGGATTGTTCTTGGTGCGACGCGACAAGACCTGGATGACCCGTCGGATTTCTTCGTCGCGACCGATCACCGGATCGAGCTTGCCGGTCTCGGCGAGCGACGTGAGATCGCGGCCAAACTTTTCGAGAGCCTCGTACGTGGACTCGGGGTTCTGGCTCGTCACGCGCTGATTTCCGCGGACGCTCTGCAGAGCCTGCAGTAGTTTCGCTCGGTCCAGACCCGCGCCGGTCAACGCGTCGAAGGCGGCGCCGTCGACGTCCATCATCGCGAGGAGCAGATGCTCCACACTCACGTACTCGTCCTTGAGGCCCTTCGCTTCGTCTTCTGCCCTATCGAGCATGCGAGCGAGCCGCTGCGTTACGAACACCTGCTCTGGGTTATGGCCGGAGCCGCTTACTTGCGGCATCTTCTCGAGGGCACGCTCCACGGAGTCGCGGACGTTCTTCTCGTCGGTGCTGGCCTTTTGCAGCACGCGAGCCGCGAGCCCGCCTTCGTCCTGGAGAAGAGCGGCCAGGAGATGCTCTACATCGACGCCCTGGTGTCCGCGCCGCGAGGCGAGTGCCTGGGCCATGCGAAGAGCTTCCTGCGATTTCTCGGTCAGCCGCTGCAGATCCATGCTCGAAAATTCTCCTTTTCCGCCGGGGCTTTATCGCCCAGGCCCAAGAGGAACCTAAGCACGATCCGGTGATGGGCAACCGGCGGGCCAGGATCGAGGGGCGCCGACGCTTCATGGCCCGGCGCTCATACAGGAGGGAAGGTGAATGTCTGTGACAGCCGTGTTATCGCGGATGAAGTGTCGTTTCTGATTCGATTCGTAGCTTCCCTGGCGATCCTCACATGGGGCCTGGTGATGGTTCTGATGGGAATTCTCAACGGGTTCTTCCTCTGGATCGCGATCGGCGGCGCCATCATGACGGTCGGAATCCCGCTCCTGGGCTCGCACCCGTGGGCTGCGGCCCGGCTCTACCCCAAGTCCGGGAACATCGAGGGAGCAGTAGCCCCCGAGCCCGCACCCCCACCAAGCGCCTGAGCGCGACGCCGCGGTGACCATGGGCAACGAGCAGAAGGACCGCTTCGGCGACAAGCTGCGCGATCTGGAGCACGCACGCGAGGACAAGTTCTTTGCCGACCGCGACAAGGAGCTCCTGGCGAAGCTGCGGAAAACGGCCGCCTGTACGACGTGCGGCGAGCCCTTCGGAGAGGCCAACGGCGCGCGGATCTGTCTGAACGGCCACACGGCGGACTGACCCTCAATGTTCTCGGGAATCATCGAAGCCCTCGGCCACGTCGCCTCGTTCGAGCTCCGTGGTGGCGACGGTGTCCTCACCGTCGAGGGGGGCATCGACGCCGCCGAGCTCGTGCTGGGCGAAAGCATCGCGACCAACGGCGTGTGCCTGACGGTCCGCGAGATCACGACCTCTGGCTTCATTGCCGACCTGAGCACCGAGACCCTGACACGATCCACGCTGGCCGGCCTCGTTGCCGGGGCGCGCCTCAACCTCGAGCGCTCTTTGCGGGTGGGCGACCGGATCAGTGGCCACTTCGTGTTCGGCCACGTGGATACGGTGGGCAGGATCGTCTCGCTCGAGCCCGAAGGGGAGGGGCAGCGACTCACCATCTCCCACCCCGCGGACTTCGGCCGTTACGTCGCCGACAAGGGATCCGTCGCGATCGACGGCATCAGCCTCACCGTGTGCGACCCGAGCCACGACCAGTTCTCGATCGCGGTGATCCCACACACCTTGGAGGCCACCACTCTCGGTGATCGCCGCACCGGCGACTCCGTCAACCTTGAGGCCGACATGCTGGCGCGCTACGCGCGCCGCGCCCTCGATCCGGCGGGACAGTAGCCCCGGCTCACTCCTGGGCGCGCGACTGCGCGCCAAACGTCAGGTAGTACGCCTTGGTCTCCTTCACGGTCGCTCCGTATAGGGGGCCTCGGTCGCCAGAGTCTATCTTGGCGGCGACCACGGGGCTGTTCCACGCCTTTCCGCGGGCGCCCTCCGCATACTCCTCAGCGTTCGGGAGCTCATACCCTGGCGGGTAGCTCCACCCGCAGTCGAGCTCGTCGCCCTCGGCCAACTCGCCCGCCCGCGCTTCTTGCCCGCCAGCGCGAATGAATACGTGATCGGCGCCAACGCGGAGGACTTGGCCGTCCGCGTTCGTCAGACGCAAGAGATCTGCCTCCGGCTCGAGCTCTCGGATCTGAGTCATCATCCGGAACCCAAACTTGCCGTCCGAAAATCTCGTCAGGACGGGCATCACTTTGCCCACGAGCTTAACGATCTCCACGGGGCCGTCGATAGTCTCGACAAGCGAGTCGGCCGCAAGGCGCGTCAGCGTGGGCAGAACCGGCTTCTTTGGTTTGTCAGCCATGCGCAAAAGAGGAGCTTTGATGTCGCAATCTCACCATATGTCACAAATCCGGACGCCAAGAGCCCAACCAGCCTCTCGCCCGGCCCGGAATCACAGGACCACCCCGGCACAGGACTTGCGTACTTAGAAGGCCGGACCCACAGGAGGCTCTATGCAAGGCGCGCAGGTAATACAAGAGGATGTGGTTGCACGGCTATTCGAGCCGGACCTCATCACCCCGGAACAACACCGCGATCTCGTGCAGATGGAGCGCACCGACCAGCCGGAGGTTCGGTTGATGTTGGCCGTGATGGAGGACGCCGTAGCGACCTTCCAGCGGTATGCCTCAGAGTCTGGTCGTCGCAATCGCCGACTCTTCGAGGAAGCGGAGAGCTGGATCAACTCGACCGACACGAGTTGGCCGTACTCCTTCGAGAACATCTGCGCGGCGCTTCGTTTCGAGCCTGAAACCCTTCGTAAGGGGCTTCACACTTGGCGCGCACAGCGCGAGGAGGGTGGCCGCAGCATGTACCGCTTCCCGTTCCGACGGGTCAACGGCAAGCGCCACTCGATCTCGTTGCGCGATCGCACCATGCGCAACTCGGCGTAAACGCCTTCGAGCCGAGAACCCTTCAGGCTCCTGCATCGAGCAGAAATTTGAGCGCCCCCGGGCGGGCCGCGGCATGGACGGCCTCTACCCCCCTCTCGAGCGGGTACACCTCATCGAGCAGGGGCCCGACCGAGACCGTGTTCTCCGCGAGCGCTTCCAAGGCCGGGCCGAAGGGCCCGCACCGTGATCCCACCACCGAGATCTCGTGGATCACGATCGGTGCCAGGTCCAGGGAGTGTTGCGCCGCCACCGTAGACTTGGCGACGATGGTCCCGAGTGGCCGGACGAGCGACACGGCGATCGTCAGACCTTCGACCGCACCGGTCGCCTCGACTACGAGGTCACGCCCTCGGGTGGCCAAGCGAGCCGTCGTGGCCGTAAGTCCGAGGGATTCGATCCGTCGCCGCGCCGCGGCGCTCCGACAGACGACTTCCACCTCGTCGCCACGCGCCGCGAGAACCTGCGCAATCAACAGACCGAGCTTGCCGGCACCCAGCACCGTCGAACCACCACCCGACAACGCGCGAGTCTGCGCGGCGGCTTGAAACGCAGCCGCGAGGGGTTCGGTGAAGACGGCGGTGGCATCACTCACCCCGTCGGGGACGATGTGAAGGTTGTCCACCGGAATCCGGACGATCTCGGCGAAGGCCCCGTCAGCGCCCTGGATTCCGAGAACCGTCCGCGCGGGACAATGCCGTGGCCGTCGGCCTCGGCACGTCTCGCAGCGGCCGCAGGAGAAGTTGATCTCGCCGACGACACGCCGCCCAGGCCAGTGAGCAGGCCCCTCGAGCACTTCGCCGACGAACTCGTGGCCGAGGATGCCGCGGAAGCCCATGTAACCTTGCAGGATCTGTAGGTCTGTCGAACAGATTCCGGCCAATCGCACGCGGACGAGCGCGGTTCCGTCCGTCAGACTCGGCGGCGGAACGTCGTCGACGTATCGCAACTCGTTCCCATCCCAGACCAGCGCACGCATCGTGGCCCCGAGCCTAACCCGAACGTGTCATGCGCTCACGCGCGACGCCGAGGATCAGTTCTTCTGGAGGTGCCGAGGAAAGTCCTCCGCCATCGCGTCGGCGATCGCCTCGGCCCGATCCGCAAGCCGCTCCGCTCTCTGCGCGACGGCCTCCGCCTTCGCAGCGGCGTCTTCAGCCCGCAACGCCACGGCGTCCACGTCGATCGGCGCCCGGCTCTCCAGCCATTGAGCCGGAATCGGGCCCTCGTGCCGGAGCAGCGAAACCTGCGGGTTCCCGAGCACGAACGCGCGGGCGAAGACGTACATTCGATCGTAATCACGATAGTACGTCCGGACCTCGTAGCCCAGCCACGGATCGTTCACGAGAACCCTCTGGAGCTCGGCCGCGTCGGGCATTCCGATACGTGCAACGGTCGCTCGGAGCGCACCGTCACCCTGAAGGAGCTGAACGAAGCTCGTCATCGACAACGGCTGCGCTGGACCGACGTCGCAAATGTAGGGCCGCTCATCGGTCTGGCCCTCGCAATCCCAAGTGGCACCGACACCCGCCGCGACCACCACCGTCGGCAACAACGCTGCCGCCACCACCACAACCATCCTGACCACTGCTCTCATCGGCGCTCGCCTCCCGCTTACGATATCCGATGTATCCGGATCGCGGAGCTGTCTCCACCGGGGTCGCCCGGAAAATGGCCCCCCGCCCCCAAAATCGGCGCTCCCGCGCGAAACTTTAGGCCCCGCGGGGTTCTTTGGACGGCTATCCGCGGACGGCAACCAGGGCGCGAGGCTGAGGCTTGGCCGGCTTCTGCGCCACCGGAAGCTCCTCGAGCACGCGGTCGATGGCCTTGCGAGCGCGCAGGAGGGAACGCCTCAGGGTGGCCGCCTGAGCTTCCTCGAGAGCTCCCACGCCGCTGAGTTGCTTGATCGCTCGTCCCAGCTTGCGGCTGTTCCTCAAGACCTGGCTTACCGGGATCACCGGCCGCTTCGACTCGGCCTGTTGGCGGAAGCGACGAACCGATAGCGTTCCGAGCTTCACACGCTTCCACAGCGCGTGCATCTCCTCGGTGGTCTCCTGTCGAGCCACGCTGATCATCATCTCGCGTGGGACGGTCGCTCCGTCGTCGAGATACTCGCGCTTGATCTCCGCAGGCAGACGCGTGAGCGTCAGGGTATTCGACACATAGGGCCGGCTCTTGTGGATCACCTGCGCGATCTCGGCGTGGCTGTGCCCCCGCTCCGAAGCCAGGATCGCCAATGCCTCGGCCTCTTCCAACGCGTTCAAATCCTGGCGCTGGATGTTCTCTTCGAGAGCAACCTCGAGGAGATCGTGATCGCTGAGAATGGCCGGCACGAGCCCGACGCCCGCCAACTCCGCGGCGCGCAGCCGGCGCTCACCCGCGATCAGCGTGTAGCCCCCATCGTCGTCGCGACGAACGATGATGGGCTGCAACAGACCGCGCGCTTTGATCGACTCCGCCAGTTCCGCCAGCGTCTCGGGATCGAAGTACTGCCGAGGCTGTTGCGGGTTTGGCTTGATCACGGCGATCGGTATGGCCGCGAAAACGGTACGACGGCGACCGAAGATCTGCCCCGCCATGGCGAACCTGGGTTGCGCCTTGGAGGTCGCTGGGACCTCTCCCTCATCAGCCACTCCACACCCCCTCTGACCTGCCCCAGGCCCGTGCGGTTTGCGCCCACATTCTCAATACTCGGGACGATTACCGCGTGTCAATTCGCGACGGTCGAATTCTTAAGAAACGCTTGTTCGGTGAAGAAGGCGGGGTTGATGGGAATTTGGGCCCCGTGCCCGGCTACAGGACGCAGCCGAGCACGGGACTCCGAAAGGCCGTACTAGATCTTGCCCTGGAGCAAGAAGGCGATCACGAGGGCGTAAATTGCCAGCGCCTCGATGAACGCGAGACCCAGAATCATCGGGGTCTGAATGCGATCGGCCGAGTTCGGGTTGCGCCCGATCGACTCCATCGCGGCCGCGACGGCCCGGCCCTGTCCAAGGCCCGCGCCGATGGCGGCACCGGAGATCGCGATGCCTGCGGCAAGCGCGATCATCGCCGACGAGCCACCGTCCCCGCCACCCTCGGCCGCGAAGGCCATGCCGGGAGCGAGAACTGCGATCGCTGCGAAAACGACTACGAAAAAAAGTCCAGTGATACGATTCATGTGTGTTTCTCCTTTCTCGCCTGGCCGGATTCTGAAGAGCACGCCTCTATCATCATCCCCACCACCCATCGCCCAAGAAGGCCGACCAGCGTCTTTTTTGGGAAGCTCGAAGAGCCCCTAATGCCCCTCGTCGTGTGCGACGGAGAGGGCAATGTAGATCATCGTGAGAAGGGTAAAGACCAAGGCCTGGATGCACGAAACGAGCGTGCCCAGGAAGTAGAAGATGACCGGAATCACCACCTTGGTGAGATCGGTGAAGATCTCGAGCACCAGGTGATCGCCGAACATGTTCCCGAACAGGCGAAGGCCCAGAGAGAAGGGCCGGACGACGACGCCGATGATCTCCAAGGTGAAGATCAAGGGGGCCAGGGCCAACATCGGGCCGGCAAAGTGCTTCAGGTAGTTCATCCCCTGAACCTTGAACCCGTAGTAATTGAAGATCAGGAACGAACAGACACCAAGCGCGAACGTGATGTCGAAATCGGAGGTGGGCGGCGAGAAGCCGGGCACAAGTCCGAGTAGGTTCGAGGCCAGGATGAAGGCAAAGAACGTACACAGCAGGGGAACGTAGACCTTGCTGCCATGCCCGATCACCTGGTCGGCCATGCTCCCGAGGCTCTCCACGAGTAGCTCGAAGAGGTTGCGGGGCGTGAGACCGGCATCCGGCACGATGGCGCCCTCGGCCGTCACGGCGGCGCGAGCCCGCACGGCGACGAGAAGGATCATCGATATGACGAACAGACCGGTGACAACCGACGCCCAAACAGGCGGAATTTCAAGCAAACCTATCCAGGTAACAGGGTGTTCCATGCAGCCAGAATCCTCTCAATCAGGAGAGCGCGCGCGACCGGCGCGTCGACCATTCCAGGTAACAGACGTCAAAAACGATCGCCATGGGAAGGCTCGTTGCGCCCACCGCGAACGACAGTGGTCCGATCACGGCCGTGCGGAAGCCCAGGTAGATGAAGGCGAGAACCAGCAGCAGCTTCAGCAACACCAGGAAGACGGCGACACCGGATCGGCGGTCGGGCCGAAACGCTGCGGAGACGGCAAAACGCTGTAAAATCAAGCTCGCGATCATCAGAACACCACCAGCAACGAGGCTCGTCACCGAGCCCCGCCCGGCGACGCTCAACCCGACGACCGAGGCGGCGAGCACCAAGGCTTGCCATCCAGCGATCGGCCCCATCCGCAGGCCCGGCGCCTCAGGCCGTCGCTCAGCCGTCAGGGGATCCCTCCTCGTCGGCTCGCCGAAGCCGGTCGAGGCGCCGCGTGAGCATCACGAGGTGCGAAACGGAGCCCGCCAGCGCTCCGAACACACACACCATCACGAACAACGGTTCGGTTCCGAGCCACTCGTCGAGATAGTACCCGACGGCGAGTCCGCCGATCACACTCCCTGCGAACTCGAGGCCGACGCCGGCCATCTGAACCCGGACCGCCCGCCGCGTGAGTCGCGGATCCGACGCCTTCTTCTTGCGTGAACTACGTGGTGTGTCCGTCGAACCCACCGGGGTCACGCGCCGAGTGAGCGCGCCGCCGCGTCGACGATCCGTTCGATCTCCGCGTCGCCGTGCGCGAGGGAAACGAACCACGCCTCGTACTGTGACGGAGGTAGATAGACGCCGTTCTCGATCATGGCACGGAAGAAGCTAGCGAACGCTTCCGTGTTCGTCCTCGACGCTTCACCGAAGTTGCTCACGCTCTCGACGCCGAAGAACAACGTGAGCAGAGAGCCGACTCGCTGCACGCACGCATCGGCACCGGCAGCCCGGATTGCCGAAGTCAGCCCACTCTCGAGCGCGGCGCCGCGCATCTCGAGCGTCTCGTACGCGCGTTTGTCCAAGAGACGGATCGTCTCGCGACCTGCCGTGCACGCAATCGGGTTCCCGGACAGAGTTCCCGCTTGATACACGGGTCCGATCGGTGCCAGAAGATCCATGAGGTCGGCACGACCCCCCACCGCAGCAACCGGCAGGCCTCCCCCGACGATCTTTCCGAGGCAGGTGAGATCGGCCTGCACGTCGTAGAGCTCTTGGGCGCCGCCGAGTGCCACACGAAACCCACTGATGACTTCGTCGAAGAGGACCAGTGCTCCGGCCGCGTGGGAAAGCTCGACGACCGCTTTCAAGAAGCCTGGCGCGGGCGAAACCACTCCCATGTTCGCGGCGACCGGTTCGAGGATCACGGCCGCCGGTGGCGGATCTGCGGCGAGCGAGGCGCGCAGCGACTCGATGTCGTTGTACTCGACGACGCTCGTGAGCTCGGAGATCGCGGCGGGTACGCCCGCACTGTCGGGTACGCCGAACGTCGCCGCACCCGAGCCAGCCTTCACGAGAAGGCTGTCGTGATGCCCGTGATAGCAGCCGTTGAACTTGATCACGCGCGATCGACCCGTCGCACCGCGCGCGATGCGCATCGCGGTCATCGTCGCTTCGGTACCCGACGTGACCAGGCGTACCTTCTCGATCGACGCGAACGCGGCGACGATCGCCTCGGCGAGTTCGATCTCCACCGGAGTCGGCGCGCCGAAGCCGGTGCCTTTGCGTGCGGCGTTGCTGACCGCCTGGACGACATCGGGATGGGCGTGGCCCGCGATGAGCGGTCCCCACGCACAAACGAGATCGATCAACTCGTTCCCGTCGGCGTCCCAGACGAACGCACCACGTCCGCGAACGAGGAAACGTGGATCGCCGCCAACGGCACCCCAAGCGCGAACGGGACTGTTCACGCCCGCCGGGATGACGCTGGCTGCGCGTGTCAGCAGCTTTGTCGATGTGTCGTGCAAGTTGTGACGAAGAATAGAGAATCGCGCACTCACATCGCAACGCGTGCGCAATCGTGTCGCGCACGTTGACCCCGAAGATTTTTTTCCGTCGCAACTTCAACGAGTTCATCGATTCGTCTTGTTTTCGTCTTGCAACTTTCATCGAGCGAGCCTAGAAACGCCGCCTCACACCACTCGGTGTGACGTTCTCAAAAAGCTCCACCGATCATCTTCACTCCGGTCACGAACCATCCATCCGTCGATTCGTCGTGGACGAGAACGACGCCTTGGCTACGGTCGTCTTCTCTCAGTGTGAACAAAGCCCGTTGGGGACTCGGGTAAGTACCTGTTTCCGCTGAGATATTCTGTGTTGTCCACACCTGTGGACAAACCTGTGAACAAGCCCTTTGGGGAAAGAGGGGGAAGCTGGGTCTATGCACACCTGGCAGCGTGCTAGCGCGAGGCTCAAGAGGTCGCTGGGGGACAGCAACTTCGACGTTTGGATCAAGCCTCTGCGGGTAGCGGAGTGTGGTGACGGACGGGTGCTTTTCGAAGCACCATCGAAATTTTATCGTGACTGGGTAACCCGTCACTATCTCGACGCACTTCGGGCGTCCTTCGGCGACGAGTCACATCCGACGCCGGAGATTCAGTTCCGGATCGAGGCCAGTCGGCAGCGTGAGTTGTTTCAATCGACTCCCGCTGCGAACCCCGAGAATGTAGGGCGACCCGAGCGCGCGAAGAGCAAACCCGGCACGAAGCCAAAGCGGCAACGGGTCAACGCTCGCATCGGCAACCTCGTTCCGCGCTACACGTTCTCGAACTTCGTCGTGGGCTCGAGCAATCAATTCGCGCACGCCGCAGCCCTCGCCGTGGCCAAGAATCCCGGCGAGCAGTACAACCCGCTCTTCATCTACGGGACGGTCGGCATCGGAAAAACCCACCTGGCCAACGCGATCGGCCATCGTGTGCTCGAGAAAAACCCGATGGCCAAGGTCGTCTTCCTTTCGAGCGAAGCGTTCGTGAACGACATGATCTCGTCGCTCAAGACCGACCGGATGGCCGACTTCAAGAATCGCTTCCGTAAAGTCGACCTCCTCATTCTCGACGACGTTCAGTTCCTGGCGGGCCGCGAGCGCACGCAGGAGGAATTCTTCCATACTTTCAACACGTTGCACGAGGGCCGGAAGCAAATCGTGGTCACCTCGGACAAGTTTCCAAAGGACATACCCGACCTCGAAGAGCGCCTACGCAATCGGTTCGAGTCGGGACTGACCGCCGACATCCAGACGCCAGAGATCGAAACGCGCACGGCGATCGCACAGAAGAAAGCCGAGGCAGCCGGGCTCGCGCTATCGCCCGAGGTCGCAAGCTTCATCGCCCGGGAGATCGGCGACAACGTTCGAGAGCTCGAGGGTGCGCTGACTCGACTCAATGCAAGTGCATCCTTGCAGGGATGCGAGATCACCGTCGCGTTCGCGCAGCAGGTTTTGAAACCACACTTCCGATCGCGCCCACGAGAGCTCACGATAGCCGAGATTCAGAAGCTAGTCTGCGACCATTACAGCGTCTCTCTCATCGAAATGAACTCGAAGCGCCGCACGCAACACATTGCACCGGTGCGACAGAGCGCCATGTACATTTGTCGCAAACTCACGAGCTTCTCGTTCCCGGTCATCGGCGAGCACTTCGGCAAGCGTCACCACTCGACGGTGATGCACGCGTACGAGGCCGTCTCACGCCGCATCAAGAACGATCCAGGGCTCGCCTCCACCCTCGAAGAGCTCGAGGCCAAGCTCACCCGGGGGCGCGCCTGATGTTGCGTCCCGAAGCCAAAAGCTCCATCGTTGACCCGTTGTGGATAGGCTGTGGAGCAGCTTCGGAAAAGCTGCGGCACACTGTGGGGAAATGGGGGACAGCCAGATTCTCCGGATTTCTGTCCGTGTTTCGTTCACAGGTGTTTCCTCAGTATTCCCGCATGGTTGAGGTACTTATCCCCGTTTTCAGCAGCCCCTACTACTACTGTTCTTTTAATATCCTAAAGAGAAGATAGGGCGCCGCCCCAAGCCGCGAAGACCGAAAGAGCGAATCTGATGGAGTTCTCGATCGACCGAGGTGAGTTCACGCAGGCATTGGCACTCACGCAGGGTGTCGTCGAAAGACGCAACACGATGCCGATCCTCGCCAACGTGCTGCTCGAGGCAGGTGAAGACCTCTCCATCGCGGCGACGGATCTCGAGGTCCACATCAAACGCCGTTGCGGCGCGAAGGTGGCGCAAGCTGGATCTGCGACGGTAGCGGCTCGCAAGTTCTACGAGCTGGTCCGAGAGCTTCGACCGGGCGACGTGACGATCCGGTTGCTTGAGAACCACTTCGTCGAGGTCGTCTCGGGCCGTTCTCGTGTCCGTCTCGTCGGCCTTCCCGCAGAAGATTTCCCTAGTTTTCCGCAGGGAGATTCGAGCACGGACACGAGCTTCACGATCAACGCCGAGACCCTCTCACGGATGATCGATCGCACGTTGTTCGCCGTGTCCACCGACGATACGCGCGCTCACCTCGGCGGTGTGTTCCTCAACGGCGGCGAGGAAATGTTGCGCTTCGTCGGCACCGACGGACATCGACTGGCCCTAGTAAACGAGCCGGTGGCCGGCGCAGCCGCTCCGGAGAAGGGAATCATCCTGCCCCGCAAGGGTCTCGCGGAGTTGCGTCGGTTGATCGACGGGCGCGATGGAGACGCATCGGTGAGCATTGGCGGCAACGTCGTGCGGGTGGAACTCGCCGACGTCGCCCTCGTGATGCGTCTCATCGATGGCGAGTTCCCGAACTACGAGCAGGTGATTCCTGGAGAGGTGAAGTTCCGCGTGGCCGTGCCGAAGGACGATCTTCTCTCGGCGCTCAAGCGGGTATCGGTCGTCGCGAGTGATCGTTCGCGAGGCGTTCGCCTCGCTGTCGCCAGCAACCAATTGACGGTTTCTGCGAGCAGCCCCGACTTCGGCGAGGCGAGCGAAGAGCTCGAGGTGTCGTACGACGGCGACGAGATGACGGTTGGGTTCAATTCCAAGTACCTGACCGATGTGCTGGCGGTTCTGCCCGATGATGCAAACGTCGAGATCGGCCTGATCGACGACGTGAGCCCCGGTGTGCTCTGTACCGAAGGCGATGAGACGTACAGTTACGTCGTCATGCCGATGCGTCTCTGAGCGCCACCGGAGCCGCCGGAGACACGCGGTTTTAGAGGTCCGATCCGACCTTCTTTCCTGGACTTCCGTCTGTTATGGTCAGAGGGTTCAAACGACCTTCTAACTATACGAATTATCTATGGATTCACCGGACGCGCAGAGTGGGGCCGGAGCCGGATACGGGGCGGACCAGATCAAGGTCCTCGAAGGTCTCGAAGCGGTTCGAAAACGCCCCGGAATGTATATCGGCGACACGGCCGAAAGAGGGCTCCATCACCTCGTCTATGAGGTCGTCGACAACTCCGTTGACGAGGCTCTAGCAGGGCACTGCACGTCGATTTCGGTGACGCTGCACGTCGATGGTGGTGTCACCGTCGTCGACGATGGACGCGGAATCCCGGTGGACATCCATCCGACCGAGGGAGTATCGGCCGCGGAGGTCGTTCTAACCAAGCTCCATGCGGGCGGTAAGTTCGACAAGAGCGCCTACAAGGTGTCCGGTGGACTGCACGGCGTCGGCATTTCGGTCGTAAATGCTCTCTCCGAGCATCTGGAGATGGAGATCTGGCGCGATGGGAAGGTCCACTTTCAGCGCTACCATCGAGGCGACCCCGATGACCGCTTGGCCGAGATCGGGTCCACGCAGAGTCGCGGCACGCAGATCACATTCAAGCCCGACCCGCTGATCTTCCCGAACACCGCGTACAACTTCGACACTCTCTCGAAGCGCCTGCGCGAAATGGCCTTCTTGAACCGCGGGCTCCAGATCTCGATCGAGGACAAACAGACCGAGAGATCTCACGAGTTCCATTACCCGGGCGGCATCGCGTCGTTCGTGGAGCACCTGGGGTTGGCCAAGACCTCGATCCATCCCAAAGCCATCTACATCGAAGGTGAACGCGACGGTGTGGGGATGGAAGTCTCGATGCAGTGGAACGAGGGGTACAACGAGACCATCTACACCTTCGCCAACAGTATCAACACGAACGAAGGTGGCACTCACCTCTCCGGATTCAAGGCCGCTCTGACCCGCACGATCAACAATTACGCGCAGGCGAACGGTATTTGGAAGAAGGATGGAGAAGCGCTCGAAGGCGACGACGCTCGTGAGGGACTTACATGTGTCATCGCCGTTAAGGTCCCCGAGCCGCAGTTCGAGGGACAGACCAAGACCAAGCTCGGCAATAGCGAGGTCAAAGGTTTCGTAGAGACTCTGGTCAACCAAGGTCTTGCCAGCTTCCTCGAAGAGAACCCTGCCGACGCGAAGAAAATCGTCGCGAAGTGTGTCGAAGCCGCGCGTGTCAGGGAAGCTACTCGTAAGGCGAAAGACTTGGCCCGCCGAAAGGGTGCTCTCGACTCCGGTTCCCTCCCGGGCAAGCTCGCCGACTGCCAAGAGCGTGATCCGGCCCTCTCCGAGCTCTTCATCGTCGAGGGTGATTCCGCTGGTGGTTCAGCCAAGCAAGGCCGGGAGCGGAAGTTTCAGGCGATCCTACCCCTGCGCGGGAAGATCTTGAACGTCGAAAAAGCCCGTTTCGACAAGCTGCTGTCGTCGCAAGAGATCCGCCTGCTGATCACGGCGCTGGGAATGGGGATCGGAAAGGAAGACCGCGACTTCTCCAAGCTGCGCTACCACAAGCTCGTCATCATGACCGATGCCGACGTCGACGGCAGCCACATCCGCACGCTTCTGCTGACCTTCTTCTACCGGCAGTACCCAGAACTCATCGAGGGTGGCCATGTGCTCATCGCGCAGCCGCCGCTCTTCAAGGTGAAGAAGGGCAAGAAGGAGCAGTACCTCAAAGACGAGGCGGCGCTCGACAGTTATCTCATCCGCATCGGGAGTGAAGAGATCCAGGTCGTCGGCACGGGCAGCGACGTCCCTCTCGCAGGAGAAGCCCTCGCCAACGTGCTCGATCGCTTTGGAAGGCTCGATCGAATCCTGAGCATCGTGGAGCGCGGCGGTCGAGACCGCCATGTCGTCTCTGCGGCGGCCGAGGAAGAGCGGTTGGGGCCCGAGGCATTCCGGGATACCGGCTTGCTCGAAACCATCGCGAAGAGTCTCCAAGAACGTATGGAAGGGCGTGAGGTGGTCGATCTGCTCGGCGTCGAGATCGCAGAGCCGGCACCCGGAGAGCTTCCGGTGATTCGGGTCACCACGGCCGATGGGCCTGCGAAGAAGAAGACGACTCTGACCTTGGAATTCTGTGCCGCTCCCGAGTTTGAAGAGGTTCGCCGGCTCCGGAGTCAGTTGGTGGGTGCGGGGCGTGCTCCGTTCACTGTCGTTACGCCGAAAGAACGAATCTCGATGCCGACCTTGTCGGCAGCCGTTCGGTACATCATGTCGAACGCGCGCAAGGGGCTCGACATCCAGCGCTACAAAGGGCTGGGCGAGATGAATCCCGACCAGCTTTGGGCGACGACCATGGATCCGGAAACCAGAACACTCCTGGAGGTCCGGGTCGACGATGCGCCCGAAGCCGAGCGCATCTTTTCCACCCTGATGGGCGATGCGGTCGAGCCGCGACGGAACTTCATCGAAGAGCACGCCCTGAGCGCGCGCAACATCGACATCTGATCCAGCGAAATGACTCGCGGATCGGCGGCATCGGAGCCGCCTAGGTTGGGCTAGAGAAGATGGCAGAACGCATTCCGGTCAACATCGAAGACGAGATGCGGCAGTCCTACATGGACTACGCAATGAGCGTCATCATCGGGCGAGCTCTTCCCAACGCCCGAGATGGCCTGAAGCCCGTCCATCGGCGCGTTCTGCACGCGATGAACGAGCTCGGGGTCGATTGGAACAAGTCCTACAAGAAGTCGGCGCGTATCGTCGGCGACGTGATCGGTAAGTACCACCCGCATGGTGACTCGGCGGTCTACGACGCAGCCGTCCGGCTCGCGCAGGATTTCTCGATGCGCTACCCGCTGGTCGACGGCCAGGGCAACTTCGGCTCCGTCGATGGCGACTCCGCGGCAGCCATGCGGTACACCGAGATCCGGCTTGCGCGCATCTCCAGCGAGCTTCTCGCCGACATCGACAAGGACACTGTCGAGTTCGTCGCCAACTATGACGAGTCAGAGCACGAACCGTTCGTTCTCCCCGCGAGAATTCCGAATCTGCTCCTAAATGGCTCCACCGGCATTGCCGTTGGCATGGCGACGAACATCCCGCCGCACAATCTCAACGAGCTGCTCGACGGATGTCTGGCACTCCTCGAGGAGCCGAACCTCACCTCGCTCGACCTGATGAAGTACATCCCCGGCCCGGATTTCCCGACCGCGGGCTTCATCCACGGCACGGCCCCGATCCGCGAGGCCTACATGACCGGCCGCGGCGTGCTTCAGGTGCGGGCAAGCGCTGAGATTGAGACCCATCCGAAGACCGGCCGGGAGAAGATCGCAGTCGACGCGATCCCCTATCAGGTGAACAAGGCTCGCCTGATCGAGCGCATCGCCGAGCTGGTCAACGACAAGAAGATCGAGGGCATCTCGGATCTGCGCGATGAATCCGACCGCAACGGGATGCGGATCGTGATCGAGCTCAAGCGCGATGCCGTGAGCCAGGTCATCCTGAATCAGCTCTTCAAGCTGACTCAGATGCAGGATTCGTTCGGTGTGAACCTGCTCGCGATCGTCGATGGGCAGCCGAAGCTCTTGAACCTGCGCGAAGCCCTGGTTGTCTTTCTGGACCACCGGCGCGAGATCATCACTCGTCGGACGGTCTTCGACCTGCGCAAGGCTGAGGAAAGACTTCACATTCTCGCCGGCCTGAAGGTGGCCCTCGACAACCTCGACGCGGTCATCGCGCTCATCCGAGCCGCTCCGAACCCGGCCGAGGCAAAAGCGGGCCTCATGGCGACGTTCTCGCTCTCCGAGATCCAGGCGCAGGCCATTCTCGACATGCGCCTCCAGCGCCTCACGAACCTGGAGCGCGACAAGATCATCGAGGAGTTCAACGAGATCGAAGCACTCATCGCGCGCCTCAAGTTCATCCTGGATACGCCGTCCGAGATCGACAAGATCATCGGGGAGGAGCTGTCCGAGATCCGCGAACGCTACGGCGACGAGCGGCGCACCCAGATCGTCGAGACGGGCGACGAGATCACCAACGAAGATCTCATCCCGCGCGAGGACATGGTCGTGACGGTCTCGCACGCGGGCTACATCAAGCGGATCGCCGCTTCGGAATACCGCGCGCAGCGCCGGGGCGGACGCGGAAAGCTCGGTGCGACGGCACGCGACGAGGACTTCATCGAGAACCTGGTCGTCGCGTCGACGCACGACATCATCCTGTTCTTTACGTCGGCCGGGCGCGTACACTGGCGGAAAGTCTACGAGATTCCGTCGGGGAGTCGCGCGGCGCGCGGGAAGGCGGTCGTAAACCTCCTTCAACTCGGCGCGGGTGAGCAGCTCTCGGCATTCCTGACCGTCCCGGAGTTCACCGAGGGGTCGCGAGTCATCCTCGGCACCCGTCGAGGGACGGTGAAGAAGACCGATCTAATGGCGTACGCCAACCGTCGGACCAATGGCCTGATTGCCGTAAATCTCGAGGACGGTGATAGTCTGATCGGCGCGGGTCTGGTCGAGGACAACCATGAAGTGTTGCTCTCCACGCGGAGCGGGCAGGCAATCCGCTTCCGCGAAAGCGATGCCCGCTCGATGGGACGCTCGGCCGGCGGTGTGCGCGGGATCTCGATCGACGGCGAAGACGAGGTCGTGAGCCTGGTGGTTCTGTCGCCAGACGAGACGATCTTGACGGTTTCGGAGCGTGGGCAGGGCAAGCGCAGCGATCTCGAGGAGTACCGCCTCCAGACGCGCGGCGGTAAGGGCATCATCACCATGAAGGTCGGGGACCGCACCGGCGGGGTGGTGGGCGTGGCCCAGGTGAACGAGGCGGACGAGGTCATGCTCGTGACCGACCGCGGTCGCCTGATCCGGATGCGCGTCGACGAGATGCGCGTGATCGGTCGCAACACGCAGGGCGTGAAGATGGTGGACCTCGACGACGGCGAGCGCGTCGTGAGTCTGGCCCGCATGGTCGAGGGCGATGTTCAGCCCGACGGTGACGCTCCCGAGGACGAGGGCGATCCAGGCACCGTCGACGCACCCGAGGGCGATCCAGGCACCGCCGACGCTACCGAAGTTCCCGAAGACGGCTAGCGGGGCCTTTCTCAACCCGACGAGAAGCTCGGATTCGGGCCTGTAGGTTCTTGTTTTGCGGGCCACGGGGGACTCAGGTTCAACCGCGTAGGACGGTGCGCGCGGTCATCCGCTGGGGCTTTGTGAAGAAGGCTTCTACCCGAGATCGGGTTTCCGTCATGTCTGGGGCGGAGGAGGCGCGGCGCCAGAGTTCGTGGCCGAAGTCGAGCCAACGGGCGCCCCAGTGGAGGAAGAAGTTCACGCGTTTGCGTGCGTCTCGCTCGAGGAAGCGCGGCTCAGCGACGTCCACGAATCGCTCGAAGGCCCGGTGGAACTCCCGCCCCTCGGCGTATCCGTCTGCTGGCGCCTGCTCGTCCTCGCGCCCGAGCGGCGCGGGGAGCCCCAGTGCTTCGCCGATTTGCCAGAAGACCCAAGGCCGCGCGACGGCCGCGCGGCCGATCATCACCCCGTCACAACCGGTTCGGCGAACGAGCGACAGAGCGTCTTGCGCCGTCTGCACGTCTCCGTTGCCGACCACGGGGATCGTCAGCGCTTCGCGAGCCCGCCCGATGTAGTCCCAGTTGGCAGCGCCCCGGCGCTGCTGGCCGGCCGTGCGAGGGTGGAGAGTGATCCAGGCGGCGCCGGCTTCTTCGAGCATGCGGCAGAAGTCCAGTAGATACTCGAGGTCGTCGTTTAGGCCGGTGCGCAGCTTCACGGACACGGGCCAGCGAGACAGACGGACCGTCGTACGGACGACTTCCTCGGCATACGTTGGATCGCCCATGAGCGCGACACCCCAGTTGTGCTTCAGCGCCTGGCTGACGGGGCAACCCATGTTGATGTCGACCGCGGCCGGCCGCATGACCTCAAGTTTCCGCATCGAGGCCGCGATGAACCGCTCTTCGTTGCCGAGAAGCTGTGGGACGAGATTGATTTCGGTCGGTTCCGTCGCGGTTTCCGGCCGATCTCCCATGCGTTCGGTTGGAAGGCGCCGAGACGAGAGCATCTCCGTAAACAGGAGGTTCTGGGCGCCACGGGGAGTGTAGCTGCGGGCCGTTGCCCGCAGAGCGACGTGCGACAGCCCCACCATCGGGGCGAGGAAGAACGGGAAGTCGACCTGAACCCCGCGTGCGGCCAGGGAGTTCCATCGATCCAACGGGGGACTCACCTCGGCCGAGTTGTTGAGAAGCCGACTCACGGGAAAAGGTTCCCGGACGACACTTCTCCGTGCAAGGTCGTGCCCGGGGCGTTGCTCCGAGGGGTGAAACGGCGGCAGACTCCGCACCGTGTTGGTTGCCCGCAGCTACTCGTCGCGCACGGAGGATCCGGCCGCGGCGGCCCGTGAGGTCGCCGCGGGTCTAGCAGGCATGGGCGGCGGAACGGGTCAGAGTGCAGCCGTGTTCTTCGCGACCCGCGACTATGGACCCTCACTCGACCGGATCTCTCGCGAGATCGCGAGCCGGGCGGGCATCGACTCGGTGGTGGGATGTAGTGCGGCCACCGTATTCGGCCCGGCCGATCAGCCTGCCGGCGACCGCGGGATCTCAGCGCTTGCCGTGTCGGGGATCCCGCAGGTGGAGCGATTCTTCCTGCCGGGACTCCGCGGCCATTCGGAAGAGCACGGCCGGGAGATCGGTCGACTCGTCGCGACGGGGCCGGACGAATCGGCGACGATCTTGCTGTTCGCCGACAGCTACAACCTGGCGCCCGACGAACTCCTCAGCGGCATAGCCGACACCGCGGGGCCGGTCGCGGTGATCGGCGCTGGTGCCACGGAGGATGGATTCGCCGGTGAGACGTCGGTCGTGGGCCACGGGGTGAGTCGCAGCAACGCAGTCGCCGGCCTCGTCTTGCGGGGAGTCGCGGCGATGCCGGTGCGAAGTCCCGTGTTCTCGGCGACCGAGCCATGGTGGACCATCACGGCCGCGAGCGCGAACCGTGTCGAGCGGCTCGATGAACTACCCGCCCTCGAGCGCGTTCTCGAGTCGTTGCCGGCGAGCCTACGCGAGAACCCGGACGAATCGCTCGGTCGGATTCAGGTCGCCTTGGCTGACGCCGGCTCGACCGATGCACCGTTGCTGCGGCCGATCGTCGGTGCCGATCCGGACAGCGGTGCCGTTCTCGTCGGGGACGAGGTCGTGCCCGGCATGCGGCTTGCTCTGGCGGCGCCGGATCCGGTCGTCGCCCGCCGCCGGCTCGACGACGGGCTCGGAAGGCTGGCAGCGAGTGGTCCACCAGCGTGCCTTCTGTACTTCCAATGCGCGCTGGGCGGAGAGGCCCCGTATGGTCACCCGGGCTTGGACGCCGCGTACCTTCGACGCGATCTCGGCGAGCTTCCCGTCGCGGGCTTCAGTAGCTACATCGCCTTCGCGCCCCACCTGGGCCGCAACCGTTTCCATCATTTCTCGGGGCTTCTGGCGGGGCTGGCGCCGGCCGGTGCCATCAGCGAAGAAGATCTCTGGGGCCGCTAGATCTGCGGGCCCGGTTAGGAACAACTCTCAAGGAGGCCGATCGTGCGTGTCGTACCCGTCCCGGTTTTGCACGACAATTACAGCTATCTCGTGGTCGACGAGACGGAGGCCGTTGCCGCCGTCGTGGACTGTGCCGAGGTCGAGCCGATGCTGGCCGCGGCGCAGCAGGAGGGCGTGACGATCACGTCGGTGCTGTCGACGCATCACCACTACGATCACATCGGTGGCAATGACGAGATCGCGGGGAAGATTCCGGTTCGCATCTACGGCAATGCCGACGACGACGGGCGCATCCCGTCGCTCACGGACGGCGTACGTGAGGGCGACACGATCCACGTTGGCGGCTTGATTGCACGCCCCATTCTCGTCCCCGCGCACACCAGTGGACACATGGCGTACTACTTCGAAGAGCAGCGCTCCGTGTTCACGGGCGATACGCTGTTTGCAGCCGGGTGTGGCCGCCTCTTTGAAGGAGACCCGGCGCAGATGATGAGTTCGCTCGCGAAGCTCAATGCGCTGCCGGACAGCACGAAGGTCTACTGCGGCCACGAGTACACCGTGAAGAACCTCGAGTTCGCAGCCACCCTCGAGCCAAAGAACAAGGCGATCGCGGATAAGCTCGCGTGGGCAGGGGCGCGACGGCGCGACGGTCAACCGACGGTTCCGAGCACCATCGGTTCAGAGCGGACGACGAACCCCTTCCTGCGCACCCGCAACCAGGAGTTACGCGAGTCGATCCAGGAGCGCTTTCCCGACATCGGGGACGACGACGAGGATATCTTCGGAGCGACACGCCGTTTGAAAGACGACTTCTAGTGTACTGCCGTGGGCATGGGGCCGACGGATTGCCATCGATCGGCGCTCGTCGCGAGCAACGGCAAGCCGTTGGCCCCATGCGCGCGGCGGCACACTAGGCAGGCGCAGTGGAGCGCGTCTCGGCTGCGAAGGCCGTCGCTGCGATCCCAGCCGGTGCCCGAGTCGTGCTCCCGCAGGGGTGCATCGAGCCGTGGTCCATTTTCGACGCGATCGCCACGTCTCGGGGAGATCCCGCCAACCCGACGAGGTTGTACTCGGGGCTTCAGTTTGGTCGCTACCGCTTTCTGGGCGATCTCGAGGCGACCACGCACGAGACGGGGGGACTCGGTCCCGGATACCGGTACGTCACGTGGCAGGTTGGGAACGCCGTTCGGCGGATAGCCCGCACCGACCGCATTGGGTTTCTGCCTCTTCGCTTCGGGCAGATCCCTTGGCTCTTTGGAGCGGGGGGCGCGCTTCATGCCGACGTGGCCGTGATCCAGTGCACGCCGCCGCGCGGTGGGCGTGTGAGTCTGGGCAGCGCCTGCGCGGTCTATCCGAGCTTGATCGAGGCCTCGAAGCTCGTGGTGGCCGAGATCCATCCCGAAATGCCCTGGTCGGGCGGCGCTACGGAGGTGGCCGTCGAGAAGATCGATCTCGCGGTCGACGCGACGGGTCCCCTGGGGACGCTGCCACGCGCGGTGTGTGACGACATCGACCGGAGGATCGCCGCGAACGTACTCGAGCTGGTGCCGGAACACGCGTGGGTTCAGCTCGGAGTCGGAACCATTCCAGAGGCGGTTCTCCTGGCTCTCTCGGAGCGGCCCGGGATCAACCTACACTCCGGGATGTACAGCGACCCGCTCATGGAGTTCCTCGACCGCCAACCCAACGCGAGGGTCGTGACCGGGGAGGTCTCGGGCTCGGTCGAGATGTACCGGCGGGTGGCGGAGGACCCCCGGGTTTCGTTTCAGCCCACGACTGTAACCCACAACCTGCCGTACCTTGCGGCGATAGAGCGCTTCATCTCGATCAACTCGGCGATCGAGGTCGATCTCTCCGGGCAAGTGAACGGTGCGATGATCGCCGGCCGCCCGGTGAGTGGTGTGGGTGGGAGTCTCGACTTCGTCGAGGGTGCACGTTTGTCGCCCGGGGGTGCTTCGATCGTGGCCATGCGCTCGATGGCGAAGACGAGTTCGCGCATCGTTCGCCGACTTCCAGAAGGAAACGCCGTCTCATTGCCGAATTTCACCGTGGACTACGTCGTGACAGAGCACGGTGTCGCCCGGCTCACGGGGCTCGAGTTGACCGAACGAGCCCACGCACTTCGCAGGGTCGCGGCCCCGGAGATGCGTGCGGGTCTGGCCTAACGACGCTCGAGAGCGGTGCGGAGATCCTCAGGCTCCGTGACGGGGGCGGAGCACGTGAACGACTCGCACACGTACGCCGCTGGAGATCCCAGGGCCTGCGTCTTCCCGCGCGCCGGCACTGGAACGAATGCGTCGGGCGTATCGGGTTCGACGACGAACACCGCCTGACCCGGGGCGTACGAGGAGTGGGCGGCCCGCACGAGGGCTCTGGTCTCGGGCTGATCCCGTCGCCCGACGACCACGATCTCTCTGGGTCCCCGGAGGTGATCGTCGAGCACGCCGAGGAGGTAAGCGAGACCGAAGGGCTGCGTCACGAGGAGGTTGCCGAACAAGCCCATCGAAGTCTCTGCGATTTCGCCGTAGCGGGCCTCATCCAGGAGATGCCCGAGGCGGAACAGTGTTTCGATTGCAACCGCGTTTCCGGCGGGGATGGAGCTGTCGAACGCGATTTTCGGTCGATCGATGAGCTGCTCGTGGTGGCGCCCCGTGAAGAAGAACCCCCCGGCTCGTGGGTCGAGGAACTCGTCGACGAGGATGTCGGTGAGCTCGCGTGCTCGATCGAGGTACGGAAGCTCTCCGGTCGCTTCGAACAAGTCGAGCACGGCCGCGGCGAGGAAGGCGTGGTCGTCGAGGTACGCGTCGTAGCGGGCAACGCCGTCTTT
>JAJCZO010000301.1 GCA_029262355.1 Deltaproteobacteria bacterium | reverse complement strand
TTATGTGCTTTCGCCGACCGCAGGGGGCCGTCTCTCGGCCAGCTACTTCAGCGAGTTTCATCCGGGCAAGCAGGAGCAGCGCGCGATCGAAGAGAACCCCGACCTTCACGATCCTTCGATTCCCAAGAACCGTTGGAGCGTGATCGGCTACCACCAACAGCGCGGACCGTTCGACAGCCAGATCTACGCACGTCCGTTTTACGTCAGCGACAACCTGTTCTTGCGAGACATGAACACGCTGTCGTTCGTCCCGGCGACGAACCTGTTCTTGACGACGATTCGCTACACCAAATCAGAGGTGGGGATGGTGAAGGTGGGGTCGTGGGGCGAGTTCAAGGCCGACGGCAAGTGGTTTCAGGATCTCTACAACAAGCAGAGCCGGCTCCCGCAGCCCGTCTCGAACGTCCGGCTGCGACTTCGCGACCGATTCTTCCAGCTCCTGACCGGCCGCCTCAACACGCAGGCGATCTATTATTATCGTGCGCCGCTTTCCTCGGGCCCTCGGCTCGATGTCGAGCCGCAAGTGACGATGCCGTATCGTCTCGGCAATTACGGATTCGGGTCGGTCAATCTAGCGGTTCGTGAGACGCTCTACTACCTGGCGAACAACGACGTTCCGGACGGTGGCGAACAGGACAACGGCACACTGCCAACGCGCGAGGTGGAGCGTTTCCAGCACCGGGAACTCTTCCGTGGATCCGTGAACTTCCAATCGGAGGTCGCGCGCGTCTACGAGTTCGACGACGGGGGCCTCTCGAAGCTGAAGCATACGATCGAGCCGTTCGTGAACTACACCTATATTCCGTTCACGAACCAACAAGATCTTCCGTTCTACGACCCCGTCGACCGGATCAACGCGCGAAACCAGGTCACGTACGGCATTCTCACGCGCTTCCTGGGCAAGTATGGCGGGCGCATTCGGGAGTACGAAGAGGTCGCCGAAGACGCGCAGTTGACCTACGCAGATTCTCTGATTGGCGCGGACCCGTACGGTCCGCCGCCGCCGGCGCTGTCTGCGACGACGCAGGAAGCGGACATCCGCGAACTGGGGCGTCTCGCCGTGCAGCAGAGCTACGCGATCCGATTTCCCCCGCGGGTTCGGGTGAACGACGAGACGCGAACGCAGAGTCTCTCCGGCATAGACATCTACGGGCGCGTGACTCCGGTGGGCTGGGCCGGTCTCACGAGTCGCGCGGTTTACTCGTTGGTCGACAACAAGTTCGTTTTCGCGAATGTCGGCGCGAACATCTTCGACCCTCGTCCGATCGAGGGGGAGGGGGATTTGTTCCAACCGCGGCTCCGGCCCGCGAACTCGGCTTCCGTCTACTACCAGTTCAACACGAATGGAGCAGTCGAGAACCTGAACCTCGCGACGACAGTTCGACTGACGAACTACCTCGCGGTCTCGTACCTCGGCCGTTTCGACGGTGAGGAGGGGCGCTTTCTCGAGAACTGGGCTGGGCTTCGGATCATCTCGGGGTGCGACTGTTGGGCCGTGGATGCGGCGATGGTGGACCGGGTGAACCCTGACGAGCGCGCGTTCCGTGTTCAGTTTCATCTCATCGGGTTGGGGACGTTCGGACAGTCGCCCTTCGGCGAGTTCAGCAACGCGTTTCCGGCGCCCAGCGCGGACGGCCCGAACTTTGGAGAGATCTATTGAGCGGCGGGGGGATGTCCGTGGGTGGCGAGCTCGCGCCGGTCTTGTCCATCGTGATCCCGGCCTACCACGCCTCCGGCACGATTGGCGACTGTCTGGCGTCGCTCTGCGTTCAGTGGGAGCCGCCTCCCTTCGAGGTCATCGTCGTCGATAGCTCGCCCGACGACGCGACCGAGCGCATCGCGCGACCGTTCACGAGCGAGGTAGGCGGGCGCCTCGACTTGCAGCTCATTCGGCGCTTGACCCGGACGCATCCCGGCACGGCGCGGAACCTCGGCGTGGAGAGAGCGCGAGCTTCGCGTCTGTTGTTCCTCGACTCCGACTGCACCGCACATCCCGACTTGCTCGCGCGCGCCGTAACGGCGCTGGACGCGGGGGCGGCGGCAGCCGGCGCCGCGATCCTCCTTCCCGAGCATCCGTCCGTCTCGAGCCGGATCCGTCATCTGCTCGAGTTCAAGGAGTCGCTCCCTGGTGTGCCGGAGCGTGAGACCTGGCAGATTCCGTCCGCCTGCGTGGCCATCGACCGCGCGGTCTTTGAGCGCCACGGCGGGTTTCCCGACGCGAGGGCATCGGAGGATTGGCTGCTCAACTGGACGATGTGGCAGGCGGGGGAAAAGATGATCTTCGACCCGCGTATGCGAGTTCGCCATGCGACGCCGTCCGGCTGGTCGGCGCTTCTGCGTTACGCGCGGTTGCTCGGGTTCGCCTCGGGGCGTGCCCGGTTGGTCGGTGGTCTGCCGGGGCAGTGGGTCGTTCGGCACCCTTGGCTGGCGGTCGTGCTGCCAGTGGGGCGAACCCTCCGCGCACTTCTATGGTGTGCGCGATACGCGAGATCACAATTTCTGTTCCTCATGCTCGCTTGGCCTGCCTACCTGGGGGTCGCGATCGTATGGGCGCGGGCCTTTGCCGAGGGCGTCCAGCCCGGTCCGAAGGATGCCTCCGCGTATGAGGCCACCTAGGGCACCATCAGCGCGATCGCATCAACGGATTGGCGTCGATCGGCGCTTGTCAGCTTGCCAGCGACCCAATCGCACCGTAGTGATGACATGCTGATGTCACGCCAGGTCCAGAAACCGTGGGGCCACGAGCTGATCTGGGCAGAAACGGATCGCTACGTGGGGAAGATCCTGCACGTGAAGGAGGGGCAGGCGCTCTCCTTGCAGTATCACGAGCAAAAGGACGAGACAATTTACATCCTCTCCGGGAAGCTTCGCTTCGAGTACGGCCCACTCGACGACTCTCCCTTGAAGGAAGTGGTTCTCGCGCCGGGAGAGACGTTTCACATCACGCCACACCTTCGGCACCGCATGATCGGGGCGACCGATTGCGAGGTGCTCGAAGTATCCACGCCCGAGCTCGAAGACGTCGTTCGCCTTGAAGATCGATACGGCCGGGCCGGGTCCTAAGGAAGAAAGAGGGCGATCATGGCCGAGCGCGTTGCGCTGATCACCGGCATCACCGGACAGGATGGGTCCTACCTCGCGGAGTTCCTGCTCGCGAAGGGCTACAAGGTTGCCGGTACGGTTCGGCGTTCGAGCACCGAGAATTTCTCGCGCATCGAGCACATCCGCGACCGCATCCAGCTCGAGCAAGCGGACCTTCTCGATCAGTATTCGCTACTCGACGTCATCAAGAGGGTGGAGCCGCACGAGGTCTACAACCTCGCGGCGATGTCGTTCGTGCCGACCTCATGGTCACAGCCGGTCCTCACGACGGAGTTCGACGCGGTCGGTGTGACCCGGATGCTCGAGGCGATTCGCCTCGCCAACCCCAAGATCAGATTCTATCAGGCCTCGTCGAGCGAGATGTTCGGCAAGGTCCTCGAGGTCCCCCAGAAGGAGAGCACGCCGTTCTACCCGCGAAGCCCGTATGGCGTCGCCAAGGTCTATGGTCATTTCATTACGCTGAACTACCGCGAGAGCTACGATTTGTTCGCGTGCTCCGGCATCCTGTTCAACCACGAATCGCCGAGACGTGGCCTCGAGTTCGTCACGCGGAAGGTGACCGACGGGGTGGCGCGGGTGAAGCTGGGACTTGCCAAGGAGCTGAAGCTCGGGAATCTCGATGCCCGGCGGGACTGGGGCTTTGCGGGGGACTACGTGAAGGCGATGTGGCTGATGCTCCAGGAGGATGAGCCCCGGGACTACGTCGTCGCCACGGGCGAGCAGCACACGGTGCGTGATCTGGTGAACATCGCCTTCGCTCATGTCGGACTCGACTGGCAAGAATACGTGAAGCAAGACCCGGCCTTCTATCGTCCGGCCGAGGTAGAGACGCTCCTCGGCGATTCGACGAAGGCGCGCGAGGAGCTGGGCTGGATGCCCGAGTGTACGTTCAGCCAGCTCGTCGAAATGATGGTCGATGCCGACATGGCGACTCTCAGCGCCAAGAAGTAGGACCCGGCTCCGTGCGCGTCCTGATTCTCGGGGTCACTGGGTTCGCTGGAGGCTATCTGGCGACAGAGATGGCGCGCCGCGGCGCGGAGGTTTGGGGAGCCGCCCGCGTCAGACCCAACGGGGAGTTTTCGAAGGCGGTCCAGGTCGACGGCGCCCCAATCCCCATGGTGTCGTGCGACGTCACCGACGAAGCCTCCATCTCGAAGGGGCTCGAGGCCTCCCGGCCCGACGCCGTAGTCTTGTTGGCCGGGCTGGCGTTCGCGCCGCTCTCCTTCCGCAACCCCGCCGCCGCGTATCGAGTCCACGCGGTCGGAGCGGTGAACGTCATGGAGCAGGCGTTGCGCCACGACGACGCGATGCGGGTCCTGCTGGTTACGTCGAGCGAGGTATACGGCGCCGTCGATGCCGACCAATTGCCCGTCACGGAGGAGACGCCGCTGCTCCCGAACTCGTTGTACGCCGCGAGCAAGGCGGCGGCAGATCTCGCTGGGCGCGCGTTCGCGCTGTCGAAAGGGGCGAACGTCGTCCGCGTTCGCCCGTTCAATCACACTGGGCCGGGGCAGAAGTCGGATTTCGTTTGCCCGGACTTCGCGTCGCAGGTGGCTGCGATCGCTCGAGGTGAGCAGGAGGCGGTGATGGAGGTAGGCAACCTCTCTCCCCGGCGTGACTTCACCGACGTTCGTGACATCGTGCGTGGCTACGGGGCGGCGCTCGAGAAGGGGCGCCCGGGGGAGGTGTACAACCTCTGTCAGGGGCGTGCCGTGGGAATCGGCGAGATCCTGGGTGATCTCTGTGCGCTGGCCGGGGTCGAGCCCGAGATCCGGACCGCTGAGCATCGCCAGCGTGCGGCCGAGGTGCCGGTCCATTGGGGGAGCGCGGAGAAGGCGCGAGTGGAACTCGGCTGGGAGCCGGAGATCCCCTGGTCTCAGACGCTCGCCGACCTGCTTGCGGTCGCGAAGTCTGAATCTTCTGTGCCGCCCGCCGTCTGACGCTCGACACGCGGCGGGCGTCCTCGGTGCTGGAAGTGCTGCGAAATGGCGGCGCCCCGGCCATCGTGCTATTTGGGAGAGGGGTTGAGTCGCTGGTGGAACCGCAACTGAAGTCGCTCGAAGAGATCCTCGTCGAGCGCGGACGCGTGAGCCTCGAGGACCTGCGCAAGGTCCGGCGGCTGCAGGCCGAGCGTGGAGAACGCATCGAGCGGTTACTCCTCGACCTCGGTTTCGTCTCGGAGGACGATCTTCTCCCCGTCTACAGTGAACACTTGGGTGTTCCGCTCGTGGCGCGCAAGGACTTGCCAAACGAGGCCGTCGAGACGCCTGGCTTGAACGTCAAGTTCTTGCGGCACGCGAAGATCCTGCCGGTGGGGCTCGCCGATGGCGTCCTCACCGTTGCCATGGCCGATCCGGGTGATCGCGACGCGCTGCATGGCTTGTCCGTCGTGACCGGCTGCCAGGTAAAGCCGTTGCTCGCCAAGGAGAAGGATCTCACCGAGGCTCTCGAGGTCTGCTACGGCGAGCACGGGGCGGGCGGAGGCGGAGAAGACGGTGACGGCCTGGTCGAGTTCCTCTCGGAAGACGAGGAAGACGTCGACCACTTGCGTGACCTCGCCAGCGAGGCACCGGTCATTCGGTTCGTGAACGTCTTGATCAACCGCGCGGTCGAGTCCCGCGCCTCCGATATTCACATCGAGCCCTTCGAGAATGAGCTCAAGGTGCGCTACCGCATCGACGGCGTTTTGCAGGACGTCGACGCTCCGCAGCGTCGCCTCCAGGCGGCCATCGTGTCGCGCATCAAGATCATGGCAAAGCTCAACATCGCGGAGCGCCGCTTGCCTCAGGATGGCCGCATCAAGCTCCGAATGATGGGCAAAGAGATCGATCTTCGCGTCTCGACGCTGCCGACGCTTTACGGCGAGAGCGTCGTTCTGCGTATTCTCGATCGTGGGTCGATCGTGCTCGATCTCGAAGCGCTCGGATTCCCTCCCGACACACGAAAAGAGTGGGAAGATCTGATCGTCAAGCCGTACGGGATGATCCTCGTCACGGGCCCGACTGGTAGTGGTAAGACGACGACGCTCTACGGCTCGTTGAACAAGGTGAACTCGCCGGACAAGAAGATCGTGACGATCGAAGATCCGGTCGAATACCAGCTCGACGGCGTAAACCAAATCCACGTGAAGCCGCAGATTGGCCTCACGTTTGCCAACGGGCTGCGGTCCATCGTTCGTCAGGATCCCGACGTCATCATGATCGGTGAGATTCGCGATGCCGAGACGGCTGAAATTGCCGTCCAGGCGGCGTTGACCGGCCACCTGGTGTTCTCGACTCTGCACACCAACGACGCTGCTGGCGCGATTGCCCGCCTTCTCGAGATGGGCATCGAGGACTATCTCCTGGCGTCGTCCCTTCTGGGCGTTCTGGCGCAGCGTCTGGTGCGGAACATCTGTCCAGAATGTCGTCGCGAGGTCGAGGGGGTAATCGCTCCCCCGACGCAGGGGCGTGGCGTTTCGTCGGCGGGAGTCATCCCCGCAGCCGTCACGAGCGGCAAGCAGTACGAAGGGGCGGGTTGTGAGAACTGCGGCAACACCGGGTTCCGCGGAAGAAGTGGCATCTACGAGCTGCTGCTGGTGGACGATCCGGTCCGGAACTTGATCTTGAAGCGCTCGTCCGCAGATGCCGTGCGAGAGAAGGCGATCGAGTGCGGAATGCGGATTCTTCGAGACGATGGCTGGCTCAAGGTCACCGAAGGGACCACGACGGTCTCCGAGATCATCCGGGTCACGCGCGACTGAGATGGCCGAGCCACGACGTAGAAACGAGGGCGTGAGCATTCCTACGCTGGTTCCGCCTCGCAGCGATGTGCCGCAGCCGGAGGTGCCAGACCTGACGTTGGTCGTGCCGCTCCACAACGAGCGGTCCAGCCTCGCCCTTCTGCTCGATGAATGCCGCGCCGTGCTCGACGACGCGTCGCTCGACTGGTCGTCGCTCGGCATCGAGCCTGGCACGGAGAGCCCGACGTGGGAGATCGTGTTCGTCGATGATGGATCCAGCGACGGCTCGTTCGAGCTGCTGCGTGCCCTGGCCCAAGAGAACCCTGAAGTTCGCGCCTACCGTCTGCGCAGGAACCTGGGCAAAGCGGCTGCTCTCTCGGTCGGCTTCACGCACGGGCGCGGTGAGGTCGTGATCACGCTCGACGCCGACCTGCAGGATGACCCGTGTGAGATCCCGCGGATGCTCAAGGTTCTGGCCCTCGGCTACGACCTCGTGAGCGGGTGGAAGCGCAAGCGACACGATTCCCGGTCGCGCGTCGTCGCGTCTCGGCTCTTCAACATGGCGGTCCGATCGGTCTCGGGGATCGAGCTGCACGACCTGAACTGCGGATTCAAGGCGTACCGGAACTGGGTCGTTCGCGATGTCCGGATTTACGGCGAGCTTCACCGCTTCATACCCGTGATCGCTGCTTGGAAAGGCTATGCGGTGGGCGAGATCGAGGTCCAACACCGTCCGCGCCGCTATGGACGCTCCCGTTACGGTTGGGGGCGGGCGTTTCGTGGAATGATGGATCTGGTCACGGTGATGTTCCTGACGCGCTTTGATGCGCGTCCGGCGCACTTCTTCAGTCTGCCCGGGGCGTTTCTCATGGCCGTCGGGTTCTCGGTGATCGGGTACATCACCGTGCTGCGGCTGACGTATGGGCACATCATGCAGCGCCATCCGCTGCTGATTTTCGGGGTGCTCGTCTCGCTGGCGGGACTCCAACTCTTCACGAGCGGGCTACTTGGCGAGATGCTGGCCGCGCACTTCCAGCGCGACGACGACCCGTCGATCATCGACGAACGCGTCGAGTGATCTCGAGCAGGCGGTCGACCCGTCGATCCCACGTGTGTTCGGCGAGGAAGGCGCGAACTGCGTCGCGCGGAAACGGGGCCGCGCGGGCGCTGCCGACTGCTTGAACGAAGGATTCCGCGTCATTCGCGGTCGCGACACCAGGCACGCCTTCGAGGTCGGGTAGGGCCGTCGACACCACGGGGACCTCCATTGCGAGGTACTCGAACACCTTCAGCGGACTCACTGCGGCTGTAAGGCGGTTCGGTGTGAACGGGACGATGGCGACGTCGGCCGCGGCGAGAAGCGCGGGGATCCGTTCCCTGGGCTGCGCGCCGTGAATCACGATGTTGGACGCGCGGGGCAGCACCCGGTCTCCCGCCGGACCGACGAGATGAATCGTTGCAGCCGGGTGCGCACGCGCGATGCGTTCGATCAGCGAAAGGTCGACCCATTCTCCCCAGAGCGCCCCGACGTAGACGACCGCTGGCGTGCCCTCGAGTCGTTTGGTCGGGGGCGTTGTGGGCCTCGTGAAGAGCGCGGGGTCGACGGCGTTGGGTAGCAATTCAACGGCTCGGCCGCTGCGGGCGTGGAGCTCTTCGCGCAGCAGCTCGGAGCTGGCTGCCAAGTGCTCGGCCTCTGCGATCAGGCGGTCTTCCGCGTCGCGCTCATACCACCCCGCGCCGAGCGCGCCGTCCCAGGCGTCGATCGCGTCGTAGACGACCGGGCCGTGGTGCGCACCGTCGAGTGCTGCGCGTACGAGCCGCGGGTGGGGCGCCTCGACCAAGACCAGCTCGGCTGGATCCG
This sequence comes from Deltaproteobacteria bacterium, assembly GCA_029262355.1. Classification (GTDB taxonomy): domain Bacteria; phylum Desulfobacterota; class Binatia; order UBA12015; family UBA12015; genus VGTG01. Next base: position 26,281 of record JAJCZO010000301.1, on the reverse strand, counting down.
GAGTCGTTGGCGCGTCGTCGAGGTGCTGTGCGTCGACGCCGGGAACCTGGGGGCGGCGAAGCCGCGGCCAGGGGTAGATCGGCAGAACCCACCGCCACTCGATGGAGAAGCCGCGGCGGTGCATCTCGGCCGCGAGCTGGGCCGGACGACTTCCGCCGCCGGTATCTTCCGGTGGAATCAAGGAGAGGATGCGGACGAGTCCGCGGGCCGCAGCGGACGTGGACGAGGACGCGAACGGCGATCGCCGCAGCTGCCGCTCGGGTAGGAGTCGGTGGAGAATCGTCTGGCTGACAGCGGAACCGGAGAGTCGTTCCTCCACCCAGGCGTCGACGAAAGCGCACCGGTACCACGCTCGCTTGAGTGCGTGCGACAGTCGCTTCACGGCCGGAACGTCACCGTCGCTCATGGGCCGTGTCCTGTCCGGTGGTGCGCGGCTGTCGAAACAGCCGCGCCGTGGAGTCCGGCAGTCGGACTTCCTCCCATCGCTCCGCGAGCTCCTCCGGGAGGTTTGCCTCATCGGCAAATAGCTCCGGGAACGGGAAGTAGACGAACTGCGCTTGGCTCATGGCTCGGGAGATTTCGACCGGCGATACCGCCGCGCTCGTCGCGACGGTTTCGCCGGAAGAGGCCTTTGGTCGGGAGAATACGCGGCCAATTCGATCGCAGTAGTACAGAACGGTTCCTCCCCGGTCGGCGAATACTACGAAGCGATCCGTAGGGGCGGACACTGCCTGCACCTTCTGGCAGTCGGTCAGCAGATCACGGTAGCGCTCCGGAATCTGGGAGGCCTCGCGCGATTGTCGTACGCCGCCTGCGATCAGCACGCCGAGGACCACCGCCAGCACGATCGCCTGACGAGCCCGGCCCGCAGCCGGGCTGGCGAGAGCGTCGATGCCCCGTGCGATCAGCACGGCCGCCGTCGGGACCAAGGCGAGTTGGTAGTACTCGGTGCCTCGTGACAGCGTGTCGAACATCCGAGGTGCGAAGACGAAGCACTGCACGATGACCCCGGCGCCCCACCAGAGCAGCGCTCGCTCCATCAGTCCGAGTCGGGAGCCGCGGTACAGCCCGAACAGACTGAGCGCCAAGCCGACTGGTGTGAACACCATCATGACGGTTTGCCGGCCGACCTCCGAGTACAGCGCCGGGCGAGTCAGGAGGGACGCGTCGGTCCAACCTTCGATGACCATGGCACCGGGAACCGGATAGTCGCGGTGGATGGCGGCGGCGTGGAAATACCAAAGCGAGGCCAATCCGAGCCCGGCCCCTGTCATGGCGGCGAGCCCGATCACGGCGCTGGTCGTAGGGCGCCTTTTGGGGGCGATGCCGCCGGAGAAGGTCAGAAACAAACCGGCCGGACCAAGCCAGAACGCCGTATGGGGTTTCAGCAGGGCCGACGCAGCAACGAGGGCGGCGGAGAGTAGGGCATTCGGAAACGTCGGAGATACCCTCCATCGCCAGATCGCCGCCAGTGCCGCGATGGATGCGGACACCGCAAGGGCATCCGTCATCGCGGCCTTTGCGTAGACCGCTGCCATCGGCGAGATCAGAAACCAGAGCCCTGCGATCAGCGATCCTCGGTTCCCCAGGGGGCCCCGCAGGAGGCCTACGAAGAGCGCCGCGGACAGAAACCAGGCGCCGACCCCGTAAACTCTGAGGAATCGCGTGTCCATGTGTCCTGACGTCTCGTAAGAGTACGCCGTTGCGGCCGCCAGGACCGGAAGCTCCTTGACGAAGTAGCCGGGCTCGCCGACGTCATCCACCCGGGGGCGCGAGAAAGTGGCCCGCCCACGGTAGATGTTCCGGGCGACCATGGCGGTGTGCGTCTGCTTGCCCGCCGCTCCTTCTAGAAGTGGGGCGTCCAGCGGGAGACCCGCCACCCGGCCGAGCATCGCCCCGGCAACGAGAAGAAGTGCGATCTCGGCGGTCCACCGCCACGGGGCTCTCGGGGGGTGCACGTTCACGGTGGGCACCTTGGATATAGGCAAATCCTAAACAATGCGACGTGATCGACCGATACTGAAAATCGGACAGGCATGCCCAAGAGAGTTGAAAGAATTCTCATCCTGCTGGCGTCTATCCCTTGCCCACGGACATTCGCGTCCCCGAGTGGGCGGTGAAATATGACCCAGAAGATCAGGTGGTTTGGCCTTGCCGTCCCGTTGCATTCGCCCCGGTACGACGCTATACGTCTAAGCCGCGCTCAATTGGCCGGAGGGGGGGGACCCGTTGGCTGTTGAGGTGACCGTCGAGGGAGAGATGCCGGAGGCCGTGTCGAATTCGCGTCAGCCGCTCCTGTGGGGAGCGATCGCAGCAATCGTCGCTCTGAGTGCGGTGGCTGCCATTGGCTGGTCCGAAGCAGTATGGCCTTTCAATCAACGGTCCGAGCAGGCCCTGGCGCGTCGCGCTCAGTACTTCTGGGACATGAAGGTCGCCGGCGACGTCGCTGGCGCGTACGAGTACATGGCGGAGTCGTATCGCCGGCGCGTGACGCCGGCCGGCTTCGCGCGAGACGGCCAGGGGATGGTGCTTCATACGGGCGCCACTGTGGTCGACGTGGAAGTTGACGAAGCAGAGCCTGTGGCAGAGGTCGACTTGGAGATTCTACACCGGTTTAACCGGGCCGCGTTCGTGGACATGGAGAACAAATCCAAGGTCACCGAGCGCTGGATCTTCGAAAACGGCACCTGGTATCGTTGGCCAGCTAGCTTCAGGGGTTGAATCGAAGGACGATTTCGGTGTAACGGCATCGCCAGGGAGGAGAGCGAGCCGACCGTAAAGGGGCCATGTGGCGACGGTCGGCCCCCTGCGGTAGCAATATGGTGCGAAGTCTCCAGTGGCAGGCGGACAACGCAAATGGGGGGCCGGCGGAGGTGGATTCGAAATTCCACCGACGGGATCGGTCGATCCAAACTTTGGTGACAAGAGCTTTCCCGAGAGGAGGAAGGTATGAAAGAGGAGGTAGGAATGAAGCGTAGGGGACCAACGTTGGCGTTGGTGGCGCTGGCAGCGACGGGAATCGTCGCGCTCACGCCTGCAATGTCTGTCGCAGCTGAGAATCTGTGGGAGAACCTGGCCGGGCTGACCGGCGGGACGATCACAAACGACGACACGGACACACAGGTGACCCTCGGCGTGGTTGAGGCCGGGCCGTATGTCAACCCACTCGGTGTCGGTCAGGTGCTCTACGGCACCTACTACGATGTGCGCGAGTTCGAGGGCGACGCCCAGTTCGCAAACATCCAGATCTTGAACACGAACACGAATAACCAGGGGCTGCCGCTCTGTACCGATCCTGACTACGTCAGCGGCAACGATGGCTCGACGTGTTACAACCCAGATGGCGGTATTCTCGCGAAGGTTCGTTTCCGCGACGCGAAGAACAGCATCGAGCTCCTCGACTTCAACATCGCGCTTTCCTGCGGTGAGGTTTGGGCCGGCCAGATCCTGCTCAACGAAGTCGTTGGCGTTCCGCAGATCCGCTCGATCTACCCGATCGTGACCAACGTGACGCCGAACACGATCACCACGCAGGACATCCTGACGACTGCGAAGGACTTCACCCAGCCGGGTGGTGTCGCGGTTGACGACATGGTCCGCGGCTACTTCGAAATCATCGCCATGGAGGCTCTTCCCTGTGAGCCGCAGGACGGCGAAGTCACCCTCACGGGTGATCTCTGGGATCGCGGCGTGCCTGCCGTGACCGACACCACGCCGAGCAACGCTCTCGCCGGCGAGACCTTCCTCGTCCGAGTCGCCGCTGGCGTTTCGCACAACTACAACATGACGGCGATCTCGCGCTTCGTGCGGCAGCTGGGTGGCTCGATCACTCCGGCCGTCATCACGGGCTCGGAGGCTCCGAACATCACGAACTGCCGAGCGGTTGATATCCTCGGTGCGCCCCTGTCGGCCCAGCAGTGTGTGTCGCAGGTCAACATGGCGCTGTCGAAGAACCGCCTCATGGGACAGTACGATGTCGACGCGCTCACGCTGGGCAGCACGCACCTGGTAGTGAACTTGCCGACGAAGCGTATCACCTGCGGACCTGGCAACTTTGACGTGCCTCCGTTCCAGTGTGAGACGAACCCCTTGAACAATGACCCGCCGACGAACGGTGAGGAGATCACCTGCACGGTCTACGATCGTCTCGAGCACTTCGTGACGGAAGACGACCCGATCTTCTCCCCGGCGCCGCCGAACACGCGTTGCTTCCTGCCGTACGAGCTCTCGATCATCGAGATCGTCGATGGGCCGGCCAACGTGCACAGCTCCCGTGCGGACTTCGCCCTCAGCAGCCAGACGTTGGCTGCGGGTGAGAGCGGCTGGGTCGATCTCGACCTCGCGCACACGCCGGGCAACCCGCCGTCGCTCGTTCACAAGGAGGTCTTCCCGGCCCCGTGGACGACGCACAACATCCAGGGCATCTTCATCGGAGGCTACACTGGCCTCCCGGCCATCGGCCTGGTGCTCCAGGAGTTCCAGAACAACAACCCGGCGGTTGCGGGTACGTACGGCAACACGGTCCCGATGATTTCCGAGACCTCGTACATCATCCCGGGCCTCCAGAGCTGATCGTCTAGCTTTGGCCGAATGAAGGGCGTCTCTAGGGATGTCCGATTGTGGGGGGCAGCCATCGGCTGCCCCCCATTTTTTTGGTGATACGACGGATGTTGATCGCGCGCCTCGTGGATGTTCGGAAGGACTACGGTCGACTCGAAGAGAAGCTGCCTGGCTTTCTGCTGCCGTCGGGAGCACATCGGGGCGTTGGGCCGGTGTCTCTGGAGCTTGGCCGAGGCCAGGCGCTTGGCGTCGTAGGAGCCAACGGCGCGGGCAAGAGCACGCTGCTCCGCTTGATGGGGGGGCTCGCGAAGCCCACATCGGGCCAACTGGAGAGGTCGGGACGCTTCGGCCGCCTGCTGGATCTGGGCGCGGGGTTTCTCGAGGACTGCACGGGCCGCGAGAACGCGCGGATCGCCTTGTCGATTGGGGCTGCGTGGGCCGAGCACTCGGCCGGTGTCGTCGAGGACTTCTCGGGGTTGGGCCGGTTTCTCGACGAGCCGGTGCGCACGTACTCTCTGGGCATGCGACTCCGCCTCGCCTACGCGCTCGTGGTCGCTGAGGAGCCCGATGTGCTGGTGGTCGACGAGGTCCTCGCAGTGGGCGATGAGGCCTTTCAGCGTCGCTGCATGGTGTACATGGAGGCCTTTCTTGCGTCCGGGAAGACGCTCGTGCTCGCGACCCACAATCTCTATGTCGCGGAGAAGATCTGCGATCGTGCCCTCTGGCTGGAGGCCGGTGAGGTGAAGGCGCTGGGTCCGACTTCCGAAGTGGTTCGCGGATACCGGGGCTCGCTGGCACGTCGGTTGTCCTCTACGACGCCCGCGCGCCGCGCGGGCGCCCCAGCGAGGGGTGTTGCGGGGGAGGTCCGGTCGGTTCCCGATGCGGTCCCACGCGGCGAGCCTTGGCGGATCGAGGTGGACTGGGTGGCTACGGCCGAGGGCCGGGTCGAGGTTCGGTCGGCCACCCACGATCTGGTCGCGACGCTGGTGGTCCGGGGACCAGGGCACTTCGATCTCCCTGAATGCCAGCTTCTCCCCGGCGAGTACGGCATCTCCCTGGTCTCCAGCGAGGGGGACCGCATCGTCGACGAGAAGGTTCTGACGGTCTCTGGTCCGGGACGAGAGCTGGGAACCGTGTCTCTGCGCCACGACTGGTGCCGGGCTGGGGCAGGCGATTGAGCCGCCTGGGGGCGCTGTTCGGCGAGCGGCGGCTCGTGGCGGAGTTGGTCCGGCGCGACATCCGCGCGCGGTTCATGGGGGCGCGATTCGGCCTCTTGTGGTCGATCCTGAACCCGGCGATCCAGCTGACTGCGTACGGGCTCATCTTCGGCTTTCTCTACCGTGCCTCGGACGGCGTGGAGGGCCGGGACCGGGTCGCCTCGCTGCTCTGCGGTCTGTGGCCCTGGTGGGCCTTCCAGGAGGCGTCCTCGCGCGGGCTCGCCGCGATCGTGGATCAAGGCGCGTTGCTGAAGAAGGTCCCGCTCTCGACCGATGCGTGCGTCACGGCGGCCGTCCTGTCGTCGTTCTTGCTGCAGCACGTCGGGTTCGTGCTTTTTCTCGGCGCGTTTGCCGCCTTGGGCCGCGTGCCGATGGAACTCAGTTGGGTCTGGCTCCCCGCCGTCGCCACGCTAGGACTGCTCCTCGCACTGGGAGTCGCGCTGCTGACGGCGCCGATCTACGTCGTCGTGCGCGATACCGTCCACGTCGTCACGGCCGTACTCACCGTCGGCTTCTTCGCCTCGCCGGTATTGTACGAACTAAACGAGTTGCCGCCGAGCATCCAAGGCGTCGCGGCGTTGAACCCAGTCGCCGGATTGCTCGGCCTGTATCGGCTGGTCTGTCTCGGGGCCGGATGGCCAGAGGCGAGGTCGCTCGTCTCACTCGGGGTGGTGATCCCGGCGCTCTGGTGGCTCTCGAGTCGAGCGAAGGCGCGTCTTGCGCCGTACCTCGACGAGTACCTGTAGGGGGCGACCGGGTGGCGGGCCGTGAGGCCCGCCACCCGCATCAACCGAGGACTAGTAGGGTCGCCAGTCGATCTGGAATCGTTGGCAGTCGGAGGCAGCGTCGTGCCCCGTGACCGAGATGTAGTAGCGGCCTGGCGCCGTCTCGAGATAGTCGCGCTTCGACCGGGATATGATGGCGCTTGCGTTGATCCACGGCGAGCCTACGAGTCCAGAGCTCCGGGCCCACTGGTTGCCGTTCTGCTGCTGCACGGTCATCTCGGCCTTCGCGCAGTTCCGGTTGCTCAGATCGACAGCCTCGAAGTTCAGCCGGTCGACCTGGCCCGAGACGTCCGCACAGTAGCGCTTCGTTACGCCCGGCGGGATCGTCACGGATAGGAGCCCGATCCATCCATCTCGCGTCGGCGTTTCGAGGATGCCGTCTGGACAGCTACCATCGGGTTGAGGCGTCGGTGCGGGTGTCGGTCTCGGCGTTGGTTGCGGCGTGCAGCAGTTGTCCTCTGCGCAGCTGTTGCACGTCTCGCTTCCGTTGCAGAAGCCGTCTCCGCAGACCGCATTCGGGAAGGGAGCCCCAAGCTCGCAGTTGTCCACGTTCACGAGGAGGCTCGTCGCGCCGTTCACCTCGGTGACTTGGACGTCCACGCCGTCACAAATGACCCCGTTGAGCATTCCAGCAGATGCTGGTGCCGGAACTGCGATGATGAGTGCTAGGCCCGCAAGACGCAAAAGCGCCAGCAGGCGTGGGAAAATCGACATGCCTCTCCTCCTCAGTTGCGAGGGCAGAGCATAGCTCCGCCACTCGGTCGCCCCCCCAATGCCAACTCCAGTGATACTGGGCCATGTGCGGTGCGTCAACTGGATCTGGGTCATTGCCAGCCATCTCCTGCAAGATGCGTACACGCGGGCTCCTCGGCGTCGGCGTGCGTTCTTGCGTACGGGGAACCGGCACCTGGGCGTCGCCCGGCGAGATCGCACCGCAGGTGACACGCCGCGGCTGTGGCACCCGCGCTGGCTGAATCGGCCTCACTTGGCTACGGATATCGCTCCGACTTCGAAGGAGATGCTCGTGGAGGTTGATGTGCGCTCGTTGGTCAGGATGGGAAAAATCCTTGCGTGCCCGGTAGTCCTCGCCGTGGTCCTGTCTTGGGCCGGAGATGCTGGGTGGGAAACTGGCGCCGCCTTGGCGGCAGATTCGACCGCCAAGCCTCCTACACAGCAGGCGCCACCACGGGCGCCGCACGGTGCGGGTGGGGCGGTTGCCGGGAAGAAGGTCGTCGAAGTTGGCGAGTTCACGGCGACGATTCCCGAGCTCACAGCCGAGTTCGCGTACCTGCCTCCAGAGCAGCTCCGGCGCCTGCACGACGACGACAGCGCCGCGAGGATCTTCGCGCTGGACTACTACGGCTCGCTGCTGTTCGGTCACGACGCCGAGGCGCGCGGCCTGTACGAGCGAAACCCTGGCTTCAGATCGGCGGTCGCCGCCGAGGGCCGACGGATGGTTGCGCTCGTTTACCTCCGCGACATGGGGCGCGAAGAGTACAAGCCGACCGACGTCGAGATCGAGCAGTTCTACGCCCTCCACAAGGAAAGGCTCTGCCAGAAGCCGGCGCGGTATCGCCTTGCGCGGCTTGGCGTCGTCAGCGGTAAGAAGGCGGGCGAGGCGGAGCGCAAGGCAGCCCAGGAGCGCCTGGCTGCGATGCAGAAGCGTCTCGAGGCCGGGGACGCGTTCGCCGACGTAGCGACGTCCGATTCCGACCTCGAAGGCCGGATGCCGGGCGGTGAGGTCGGTTGGCTCACCGACAGGGAGCTACAGGGCGCGGCAGGTCTCGAGAGGATCACCGGACTTGCGGCCGGGGAGCGCACCGAACCAATCGTGACGGCGCGCGGCCAGGAGATCTACGCGATGCTGGAGCGCGACGAGGCCCGGCTGCTCACCTTCGACGAGTGTAAGGCGCCGGTGGAGCGGTCACTGGTTCGGCAATTCAACCGCGAGATTCGCTTGCGCCGGATGGACGAGATCGCGATCGCCGCCGGGGCATCGATGAACATCGACGCCGTCATCGAGGCTGGTCGCGCGGTGCCGCGGCCGAAGGATCCCTGAGTCGGCTACGCCCGTGGCGTCCACCGCCGGCCGCTCCGACGCCGTCCTGACAGCCGAAGGCATCGGCAAGCGCTACGAGCGCGGGGAGTCCCGCTTTCGCCGTCTTGGCAGGTACTTGCGAGGCGACACGTTCGCGGGCGACGACGACTCTGTCTTTTGGGCAGTGCGCGACGTCTCTTTTCGCCTGGAGCGAAGTGCGTCCCTCGGGGTGATCGGCCGAAACGGGGCGGGCAAGTCGACTCTGCTTCGGATTCTGGCGGGAACGGCGCACCCGACCGAAGGTCGGGTGGATGTGGCTGCCCGGTTGGCGTGTCTTCTCGACCTCGGCATCGGCTTCGATGGCAACGAGACCGGACGACAGAACGCTCAGACGTCGCTCGTTCTTCAAGCGGGGCTGACCACGCAGGAAGCGCGCGCACAGATGCCCGAGATCGAGGCGTTCGCGGAGATCGGCGAGTTCTTCGACCGGCCGATCCGTACGTACTCCGATGGCATGCGCCTACGGCTGGCGTTTGCGACGATTACTCTGCTCGATCCCGAGGTGCTCGTTACCGACGAGATCCTCGTCGTGGGCGACGAGGAGTTCCAGCACAAGTGTCGTGAGTGGTTCGAGTCGTTTCTCGCTCGCGGCGGCAGTCTGGTTCTGTGCGCGCACGATCTGTCCACGGTCCAGCGGTTGTGCAGCCGTACGATGTGGCTCGAAGCTGGGCGGATCGCGGAGGTGGGAGACTCTCGCTCGGTGATTCGCCACTACCGCGAGGCGATCGGCGCGACCGAGGAAGGAGCGGGCACTCGGGGTACTTCCCATGGTGTTGGTGAGATTGCGGGCCTCCCGTTCGAGGTCGTCGATCTCCACCTGCGGGACTGCTCCGGGACCGAGACCCGAGAGCTCGCTGCCGGTGCGACCGTAGACGTCGAGGTGGACATTCTCGCCCCCGGGGGCACGCCGCACGTGCACGTCAGCGTGACCCGAGACGACCTGGTCCCGGTGTACGGCGTTTCGAGCGACATGGACGGAGCGACGGCGAAGCCACTCGGGGAGGGGCGATGGCGCTTCGGTCTGCGCTTTGTGGACCTGCCGCTTACCGCCGGCGACTATCGCCTACGGGCGCACGCGCTCGACGAGAGCGCCACGCGTCTCTACGACACGGTCGAGCTTTCCTTCTCGGTCGCGGGGGACGATACCGACCCCGGCCTTGTGCGCCTCTCGGCTCAGTGGCATTCCGACCCGACGTGATGAGACTTCTCGCAGTCGTGGGTACCCGCCCGGAGGCCATCAAGATGGCCCCGGTGGTCGGCGAGGCCCGCCGTCGGGGTTGCCTCGTCGAGGTATGTGCGACGGCGCAGCATCGAGGGATGCTCGACCAGGCGTTGGACCTGTTTGGGATCGAGCCGGACCACGATCTCGACTTGATGCGCCCGAACCAAACCCTGACCGGTCTCACCGCGCGCGGTCTCACCGCCGTCGACGGGGTAATCGAAGCAGCCAGGCCGGACTGGCTCCTCGTCCAGGGGGATACGACGACGGCGATGGTGGCCGCGTTAGCGGCGTTCTACCGCAGAGTTCCGGTAGCGCACGTCGAGGCCGGACTGCGAACCGGGGATTTGGAGCATCCGTTCCCCGAGGAGTTGAACCGTATCATCGCGGACCGGGTGAGCCAGGCGCATTTCGTTCCGACGTCCACTTCGGCCGACAACCTGAGGCGGGAGGGGTTGTCTGCCGACACGGTCTACGTGACGGGCAATACGGTCGTGGATGCGTTGCGCCAGATTACGGCGCGCGGGCTGGACCGAAGTTCGCAAGACGTTGGCGTCACGATCGGCCCCAACGAGCGTCTCGTGCTCGTGACGGCCCATCGTCGCGAGAGCTTCGGCGATGGGATGCGCGCGATCGCGCGGGCGATCACGCGCATCGCAGCCGACCATCCGGACGTCCGGATCGTCTATCCGGTGCATCCGAATCCGAACGTTCGGGGAACCATGCAAGAGATGCTCGCGGATGTGGCACGCGTGCATCTCATCGAGCCGCTCGATTACGACGGCTTCGTCTCGTTGATGTCGCGTGCATACCTGATCTTGAGCGACTCGGGAGGTGTGCAGGAGGAAGCGCCGTCCCTCGGCGTGCCGGCACTCGTGCTGCGCACGACCACGGAACGACCAGAGGCGGTTGCCGCCGGAGCCGTGCGGTTGGTTGGTGTCGAAGAGGATGCGATCGTCGCCGCTGCCAATCGTGTGTTGCGCGACCCTATCGAGCACGAGCGGATGGCGCAGGCGGTAAACCCCTACGGCGACGGACGAGCCTCGGAGCGGATCGTTTCCATTCTGGGCGGCGAGTCGTGGGGCCCGTTCGTCCCCGGACGTGGGTGATGGCGGGCGGCGACACGGCTCTCCTTGTCGGCGGCGCGGCCGTCGTAATCCTAGGTGTCGCGCTCGGCCGCTTCGCACCGACCGTAGCTCTCGTGGTGACGCTTCTCCTCGTTCCACTGCGGGTGCCGCTTTGGCCCTCGGTCTATCCGGCGACGCTGTTCTTCTGCGGCGCGGCACTCGGGCGCTCCCGCGAGATCGCCACCGTCCTTGCAGAGGAGCGCGCTTTTCTGCTCGCGACCATGGGACTGCCGATCTGGATCTTCTTGTCGGGGGTGTGGGCCCGACAGCCGATGTTCCTGTTTGGCCTCCTCGGGAAATGGCTCATGGTCGTTGGGGCTGCGTGGTTCGCCGCGGCCGACCGAACCCCGAGTCCGCGTCCGTTGGTGCTCGGGAGCGTCGCATCGATCGTTCCTCACGCGCTTTGGGGCTTCGCGGAGCGTGTGCACGTGATCGCCCCGCTCGGGGCGGACGACGCGCTGCACATGCGGGGGATCTCGTGGTACGGCGACGTCCGGGGGCGCGCTCTCTTCTGGCATCCGAATCGTCTGGGTGAATTCTTGGAGCAGGCCGGGATCCTCCTCGCGGCGGCGGGGGTCTCGGCTGTCCTTCCTTGGGTGTGCCTGATCGGCGTGGCGGCGGCTGCTGCCGGGGTGTGGGGGACGGGCTCGATGGGGAGTCTCGCAGCGTTGGGCGGGGGCAGCACTCTCGCGGCCGGTTGGTTGGTTGCTCGTCGCTACGGTCTGGGCGCTGGGGCGCGAGCACGGCGGGTCCGCGGTGCGACCGTCGTCGTCGCCGCGGCGGCTGCCGCCGCCCTAGTCGGCACGTACGCGTTCGTTTCACACGGTGGGATCGGTTCCCGGAAGATGGTCTACCGCTACGCCCTCGAGCTGATTGAACGGCGTCCGTGGGTCGGCTTCGGCGGCGGCAACTGGTCCTTGCTCGTAGGGGAGGCGCCTATCGAGCTCAGCAGGTTCTGGTTCCTTGGGCACGCGCACTCGTTGCCGCTGCACGTTTGGGTCGAGCTCGGCGTGGTGGGTGTCGCGCTCCTCGTCGCATTCTTCGCGGTCCCGCTCTGGTCTGGGATGCGGCGCCTCTCCCGGGCTCCCGCGCAGTGGTATGGCGTCGGCGTCGGCGCGGCCTTGGCCGTCGCGGCCCTCTTTGCACACAACTTCGTGCATTACTTCTTGCGCGACCCGGTCGATGGCATCATGACCGGCCTGCTTCTGGGAACCGTGGTGGCGGTCGCGCGCCGCGCATCCCCCGAGGCGAAGTGACTCGACTCGCGATCGTTGGGCCGATTCATCCGCTACGCGGAGGGATCGCGCAGCACACCGCTGGCATCGTCGGCGAAGCGCGGGCGCGAGGGCACGACACGAGGGTTTTCTCGTATCGGCGCCAGTATCCGTCGATGCTCTTCCCCGGGCGAACCCAGCTCGACGCCGGGCCGCCGCCGCCCGAAGCAACCGTCGGGGTCTGTGCACCGATCGATTCCGTCGCGCCGTGGTCGTGGTATCGGTCGGCGAGTCAGGTGGGGGCGTTCGAGCCGGACGTGGTGTTGCTGCAGCGGTGGCATCCGTTCTTCGCGCCACCGCTGGCTGTCATCGCGCATCGTGCCCGTCGCCGCGCGAGGATCGTCTGGATGGTGCACAACGCACGGCCGCATGAAGATGGGGTTCCTTGGGGGCCTCTGCTGCGCCTCGGGTTTCACCCCGCGGACGTGAGTCTCGTTCACGCCGCGGCGGAGGAGGGCGCGCTTCGCGATCTGGGCGTCCGCGGTGAGGTTCGCAGCGTGGCGATGCCCGCGCCTTCGTCGGTGCGTCGCGTCGAGCCGTCGGACTCCAGGCGGCGCCTTGGGCTCGACCCGAACGAAGTCGTGTTCCTGTTCTTCGGACACATACGCTCGTACAAGGGCGTCGATGTACTGCTCGAGGCTTTGACCCGACTGTCCGCCGACGGCGCACCGTGGCGCGCGATCCTCGCGGGCGAATGGTACGTGGATCGCGCGCCCGCCGAAGCCCGCTTGGCGAAGGCGGGTCTGAGCGGGCGCGTCCGGATCGACGACCGGTTCGTGACGCAGGAAGAGGTCGACGACTACTTCGCGGCTGCCACGGTCGCCGTTCTGCCCTACGTTTCGGGGACGCAGTCTGCCGTCGTCCCTCTCGCGTATGCGTACGGGCGGCCCGTCGTGACCACCCGGGTGGGCGGGTTGCCCGAGTTGGTCGTGGACGGCGAGACCGGGCGCCTCGTCCCGCCCGGCGATGTGCCCGCCCTGGTCGAGGCGCTCGAAGAGGTGCGGCGAGGCCAGCGCTTTTCGCCCGAGGCCGTTTCTCGGGCACACGCGTCCGCCTCGTTCCCCGGACTCGTCGATGAGCTCGAGGCGATTGTGCGCGCGGCGGTTTTTCCGTAGGTCCAACTGCGTGCGGATCGCGGTCGCGGTGCACGGCTACCCGCCCGCAGCAATGGGTGGTGTCGAGCGTGTAGCTTTCGAGCAGGCCGAGGCATTGGCCCAACGGGGTCATGATGTCCGCGTTTTTGCGCGCGACGCCTCTGGGCCGGGGCCCGATGGGGCGACGCGCGAGGAGTCCGTCGGTCGGGTGCGGGTGCGCTGGGTCGATGTCGAAGCGACGGCGCGCTCCCCGTTCTCCGAATACTACGAAGGTGACTTTCTGGACGGCGCGTTTCGCCAGTTCCTCGACGACGTCCAGCCTGACGTCCTGCACGTCCAGCACCTCGTGACGTTGTCGGCGCGGCTCATCGACGTCGCCCGAACTGCCGACGTTCCCGTCGTGCTCTCGCTCCACGATGCGTACTATCTCTGCCATCGCCTCTTCTTGGTGGACGCCGATGGCGAGCGCTGTCCAGGGCCGGACGGCGGTCTTCGTTGCGTGGGGTGCCTGTCCGAGCACGGGGTAGGTGAGGCGGTGCGCGACCGATTCGACGCGATGGCGCGGCGACTGGCCAAGGTCGATGCCGTGACGGCACCGTCGCCGTCGCTGCGGCAACGGTACGAAGTCGAGCTGCCGTTTCTTCGTGATCGCATCGAGATCGTCGAGCCGGTACTTGCGTGGTTGCCCGCTGTTTCGTCGCGCGACGATCGTCGCGACGGCGAGCCGCTTCGCGTGCTCTTCATCGGTACGCTGATGGCTCACAAGGGCCTCGATGTTCTCGTCGAAGCGTTCGAGCGGTTGCCGAATGGCGAGTTCGAGTTGACGATCCGCGGCGAAGCGGTCGCGGGTGCCGAGGAGTGGGTCGCGGCGCTGCGGGAGCGAACCGAGGGGCGCGCGGTGCGTTGGGGGGGGGCTTTCCTCGCATCCGCGCTCGATGAGGTGCTCGCGCGTGCCGACGTTTTGGTCGTGGCGTCGCGCTCCGATGAGTCATGGTCGCGGGTTGCTCGCGAAGCGCGCGCTGCGGGCCTTGCCGTCGTCGCGTCGAAGACCGGCGGCCCAGCAGATTGGCTGCGCGACGGCGAGGATGCGATTTTGGTGGAGTCGGGCTCGGTTGGCGCGCTCGCCGCGGCTCTGCTGCGACTGCGCAGCGACCCTGACCTGCGGGCAGCACTCACCGCTCCGGCGACCGATCTGCCGACCGTCGCTGATGCCGCGGTGAGGCTCGAGAACCTGTTCGCGCGTGTGATCGATGCGCCCCACGCCCGTGCGGAAGAAGCCGCTCCTCGGGTCAGTGTTGCCTACGTGACCAAGGATGGTGCGGCGTGGCTCGAAGAGTCGCTTCAGGCCGTGCGCGCGCAGAAGGGGTCCTTCGAGCTCGTCGAGATTCTCGCAATCGACTCGGGATCGACGGATCACACCCTCGAGGTGCTCGCTCGTTACGGCGCCCGCGTCGTACAGATCGCTGCCGAGGAGTTCGGCCACGGACGGACGCGCAATCTGGCGGCATGTGAGGCGAACGGCGACATCGTGGTGTTCCTCACGCAGGACGCGGCGCCGGCGAACGAACAGTGGCTCGCTCGGCTCGTCGCGGCGCTGGAGTCGGACCCGCTCTGCGCGGCGGCTTGGAGCCTTCACGTGCCACGGCCCCAGTGTCATCCGATGGAGTGGCGAATGCTGAGTGAGCATCCGCCCTTTCTCCCCGGGAGTCCCGCGAAGCAGACCGGGCGTGGCAATCCCGCCTATGCGGCCGACCCGGGCTCGGAGTGCTCCCTCTCCAACAATTCTGCGGCGTATCGCCGTGGACTGTTGCTGCGACGGCCCTTCCCGGATGTCTCCTTTGCGGAGGACCGGGGCTGGGCGCGCGAAGTTCTCGATGCAGGTTGGCGAACGGAGCTCGTTCGCGAGTCGATCGTCCGGCATTCCCATTCGTACTCGCCGTGGGGCAATCTCAGGCGGAACTTCGATCACTGGAGATCTCTGGCGGAGGACCTGGGGCGGGTTGACGACTTCAGCCTGACCCAAGGCTGGCGTGCGTCATTGCGCGAAGCTCGGCGGGATGTCGACTTCTGGGCCGGGCATACCGGGCAGTCGAGGGCGGAGGTGGCTCTGAGGTGGGCCGTGCCGGCGGCGGCCTATCATCTTGGCGCGTTCACCGGGCGGTGGCTCGGGTCACGGACACGGTGGATGCCCCGGGGTGTGCCCGACCGCCTATCCATGCATACGATCCCCAACCGCGGCGGGTCAAAGTCATGAGCGACCAGATTCAGGTGAGTGTGATCGTGCCGAGCTTCGACCACGAGAGGTTCGTGGTGGCGGCCGTGAGAAGCGCCCTCGAGCAAGAGGGGGTGATGCACGAAGTCATCGCGATCGATGACGGGTCGAGTGACGGCAGCCCGGCCCAGCTCGAGGCGATCCGCGATCCACGGCTGCGGGTCTTGCGCCACGAGAACCGAGGATTGTCGCGCACCCTCAACAGAGGGCTGCAGGAGGCGCGGGGCCGCTTTGCCAAGATGCTCCCCTCGGACGACCTGCTCGAGCCCGGCGCGCTGGCCGCACAGGTCGCCGCCGCCGATTCGCGAGGTCGTTCCGTCGTGTTCTGCCGCCCGACGATCGTCGACGCGCAAGACCGGCCGCTCGACGATCCGGCGCCCCAGGCGTGGTTCGACGTCGAAGCCTCCGACACCAGCTCGCTCGCAAGACAGCTCGTACCGCGCAATCCCGTCTGCGCTCCGGGCGCGCTCTTCGATCGGGAGCTCGCGCTACGCGTCGGTGGGTTCGATCCCTCGCTCCGAGTCGCGCAGGACTACGATCTGTGGCTCCGGCTTCTTCCTCACGGTGAGGCGATGGTCGCAGCGGATCGACTCGTTCGCGTTCGTTGGCACGGCGGCAACCAGAGCGCGACGCCCACCCCGTGTACGGAGGAGGAGCGTGCGTATGCGCTCGTGGGCGCGCTCGTTCGGTGCGGAATGAAGCGGTGGGTGAGCTGGTTCGCGCCCGAGGGGCATACGGCACTCGCGGCGGCTCTGCTCGCGTCGCGACTGCGCGAAGTACGTCCCTTCGCTCGAGCCGCACTGGTCGCGGCCCGGGCGGCTGGGGAAACGATCGCCTCGTGTCCGGGCCTCGAAGCATTGCTCGAGGAGGCGCCGGAACTCGCTCGGCCTGGAGCCTGGGGTGGTGTTTCTGGCGGAGCGACGGGATGGGAATGAGCCGCCGTCCGTCCATTCTCACAAGACTGCTGCGTCGCTCGGGGCCCAAGGAGTCGGTCGATCGCAATGTGCCGCCAGCGGAGCCGACTGCAGCCGGACCACGCCGTGAGGATTGGCTGGTCGTCGGTTGTGGCACGAGCGCGAAGCGCAGCAGCGCGCTCGCACGTGGGTTGGCCGAGCGTGGCCATCAGACCACTTTCGTCGCGCGAGATTCTACCGGGCGTCTCCCCGATACGAGCGAGCGGCTGCGTGTCCTCGAGCGGTGGAGTCTCCCGGCGCTTCGCAGCGAGTGCGCCCAGGGGGTCGATCGGCTGCGGGTTCTCCTCGGCGTGGCCGACGCCGAGACGATCGCCCTCGCGCGCGATCTGGCCGGCTTCGGTGCTCGCGTGGCGTACGATGCGCCCGCGCCGAGCGGCCCCCCGCGGGGGCCGCTGTCGTACGATGCCCAGACCGAGCGGGCTCTCGTCGACACGGTGGAAGACCTGGTGGGCGCCGACTCGCGCGCGGCACGCCATCTCCTGTCGGTCGCGGGCGGGGGACGGTTGGTCCACGTGGTCCCGGACGCCGAAGATGCGCCGGGATGGGGACGTTCGGCCGGGATCCTCGTCGACCTGGCAGCACGCCCCTCGACGACGGTACTGCTCGTGACGGCGACGGATGCGGAGCAGACGCTCGCCGCGGTCTCTGCCTTCGAGTCGGCGCGCGCTGATGGGGCGTACCGGTTGGCGGTCGTGGCGGGTGTCCAGGATCCGGCCTCCGACGCTCTCGATGTGATGGAGGAGGAGGGGCGGATCGCGCTCTTTCGTAGCGCCCGGCCAGGACGCGCCGCCGCCTGGAATCTGGGCCTGTCGGCCACTCGCAGCGAGTTCGTGGCTCTCGTGCACGCGAGTCAGCGGCCGGATGGAGCCCGATGGCTCGTTCCCGCGATCGAGGCTCTTGCGGCGGGGCGTGAGCTCGGGGCCGTGGGGCTGAAGGCACGGCTGCCACCGAGCGCGCTCGGTGAGCGACGGTCACGGCTTGGCGAGGAAGCACTGCGTGTCGCGGCGCTCGATGGCCTCGGCCTCGTCGCCCCGCGTTCGGTGCTCCGCCGCGCGGGGGGGTTCGACGAGAAGCTCGAGCCCGGGGGGCTCTCCGCGATCGATCTCAGCTTCCGGATCCGTGATCTCGGGCTGGCGGTCGCGCTGTGTCCGGCGCTCGGCTTGCGTGGGGGCGAAGGGGAGAGCCAAGCCCCGTCGCCGGCCACCGAGAAGGCCCTTCGTCGTCGGTGGTCGCATCGGCGTGCCTATCTCGACGGGCTCGTCTGAGAGGTCGACCATGCCGGAGCTTCCCGACGTCGAGATCTATCGTTCGAAGCTCCGCGAGAAGTTGGTCGGCCAAACGCTCGAGGCGGTCCGCCTGAAGACGCCGTTTCTCCTGCGCTCCGTCGAGCCGTCGCCGGACGAGGCGCTTGGCCGCAAGGTCCTCGACATTCGCCGATTGGGAAAGCGGCTCGCCTTGGAGCTCGAGCACGAGTTGTTCCTCGTGATCCATCTCATGATCGCCGGACGGTTGCGGTGGGGGAAGCGGGGCGCCAACCCACCGGGGCGAATCGGGCTGGTCGCCTTCGACTTCCCCACCGGCACGTTGCTCGTGACCGAGGCGAGCAAGCGTAAGCGTGCCTCTCTTCACGTCGTTCAGGGGGAGGTGGGCCTGGCCGAGCACGATCCGGGAGGGCTCGAAGTACTCGGGCTATCGCTCGAGAAGTTCGCCAGCGCGCTGCGGGCCGAGAACCACACCCTGAAGCGTTCCTTGACCGATCCCCGGACCTTCAGTGGAATCGGAAACGCCTATTCGGACGAGATCCTTCACGCGGCTCGGCTGTCCCCGGTTCAGCACACCAAGAAGCTCGATGCGGACGAGGTTTCGCGGCTCCATGAGGCGGTTCAGGAAGTCCTGAGGCGTTGGGTCGGCCGTCTCGAGGCCGACTTCGCCGGTCGGTTCCCCGGTGCGGGGGACATCACGGCGTTCCGCGACGATTTCGCGGTTCACGGCCGCTACGGCAAGCCGTGTCGGGATTGCGGCCAGCCGGTGCAGCGAATCCGGTACGCCAGCAACGAGACGAACTACTGCGCCACCTGTCAGACGGGGGGCAAGCTCCTTCGGGACCGAGCCCTCTCCCGGCTCCTTCGGGCGGATTGGCCACGCTCGATCGATGAGCTGGGATGAGCCGACGGTTGTCCCTGTCGGGCTGATTCGGGTAGGTCTTCTGGGGATGGGGCCGCGCGGAAGTGGCCTTGGCTGAATAGTGCGGTGATGATGCCGTCTATGAGGGTCTAGCCGGGGCTCGCCCAAGGGCCGCCGTAGGGACACACGCAGAGATGGCTCAGTTTCAGTATCGCGCAGCCGACGGCGAGGGCAAAGTTCTCGAGGGGATGATCGAGGCAGCCGAGGTCCAGATGGCCGTGTCTCGTCTGCAGGAGCGCGGGCTGACCCCGCTGCGCGTCGCCGAGCCCGCGCCCGAGCGCAGCGGGCTCGCGAGCTTGTCGCTCCCCGAGATCAGCTTCAAGAAAAAGGTCAAAAACAAAGATCTACTCGTTCTGACCCACGAGCTCAGCACGCTGCTCTCGGCCGGGCTACCTCTCGACCGAAGCCTCTCTATCCTGGGCGAGCTCTCCGAGAACCCCGAGATGAAGCGCGTGGTGGGCGAGGTCCTGCAGTCGGTGCAGCGGGGCAAGTCGCTCGCCGAGTCGCTCGCGGAGCACCCGAAGGTATTCGAGCCCCTCTACATCAACATGGTGAAGGCGGGCGAGATCGGCGGTGTTCTCGACTCGGTTTTGCAGCGGCTGACGGAGTATCTGGAGAGCGCGACGGAGCTCCGGGACGAGGTTCGATCGGCGTTGGTCTATCCGGTCATTCTTCTCCTGACCTCGTTCGGCTCCGTGACGGTGCTCCTGACCTACGTCCTGCCGAAGTTTCAGACGATCTTCACCCAGGGCGGAAAGACTCTGCCGTTCTCGGCCCGCATGTTGATGATGATGTCCGACGCCATGCGCTCGTATTGGTGGATTGGGTTGCTCCTGACGATCGCCGGAGTGGTGAGTTTCACGCATTGGATTCGCACGCCGGCCGGTCGTCTTCAGTGGGACCGCTTCCGTCTGAAAGTGGTTCTGCTCGGCGAGCTCACGAAGAAGGTCGCGGTCGCGCGATTTGCGCGGACGCTCGGCACGCTGCTCCGGAGCGGCGTGCCGATGCTGCAAGCCCTCGACATCGTGCGAGACGTGGCGGGCAACGTGGTGCTGGCCGAGGCCGTCGACGAAGTGAAGGTCGGCGTGCGTGGCGGCGCCGGTGTCGCCGGGCCACTGGCGCACAGCGGAGTATTCCCGCCGCTGGCGCTGCAGATGATCAGCGTCGGAGAAGAGACGGGGCGGCTCGACGACATGCTCGTTCAGGTCGCCGACTACTTTGATCGTGACGTACGCAATACCGTCAAGGCACTCACATCCTTGCTGGAGCCGGTGCTGCTGCTCGTTGGCGGTGTCGTCGTCGCCTTCGTCGTGCTGTCGATGTTCTCGGCGATAACCAGCGTCAACGACATGCCGTTCTGAGGGCGAGGTACACGAAGGAGTTCATGGAAGTGATTGTGCAAAGGAAGAGGGCGATGCTCGCCGGCGAGTCGGGCTTCACGCTGATCGAATTGTTGGTCGTGCTCGTCATCATCGGGTTGCTAGCGACGTTGGTTGCGCCGAACTTCATCGGACAGAGCGAGAAGGCGAAGCCGAAGACGGCGCGCGTCCAGCTCGAGAACCTGCGAAATGCTCTCGACATGTTCCAGCTCGACGTGGGGCGGTACCCATCGACGCAGGAGGGGCTGGATGCGCTTCGGCTGCGTCCGAATTCGGCGGCGCGTTGGGCCGGGCCGTACCTGCGTGATGAGCTCCCGATGGACCCGTGGGGCAATCCGTACTTCTATCGCAGCCCGGGCGAGGGCGGTTCGTCGTACGATATCGGGAGCCAGGGCTCCGATGGTCGCTCGGGTGGTGGAGAGACCGGCGCCGACATCGTCATCTCGGGCTGACGTGGCTCGGGGGGGGACGTCTCGGCTGGGAGCCGGGGGGTTCACGCTGATCGAGCTCGTCATTGTCCTCGTCATCGTCGGGATGGGTGCGGCGCTGGTTGCTCCGGCGATCAACTCCGGGATGCGCATGCGCGAGGTGCGCAGTGGCGTTCGCGCGCTGTCCGCAGCGTTCAAGACGATGCAGAGCGAAGCGATCCAGTCGGGCAAGGTTCGGACGTTGCTGATCGATCCGGTCGAGAACCAGCTCGTCGTCGAAGGCACGGAGCGCAGCATCTCGCTCGGAGACGTCGTGCGTCTCGCGAAGTTTGCCGACGTGATGGTGGATGCGTCGGGCATTGCGCGGGTGCGCTTTTTCGCAAACGGGAGCAACAGCGGCGTCGCCGTCTTGGTCGATGACGCCGAGAACCCGGCGAACCTGGGGTACGTCGTCCGGCTCGATCCCCTGATCGGCTCGGTCGAGGTCCTCGACGAGTCGTCGTCGTGAAGTCCCGCGGCTTCACACTCATCGAGATCTCCATCGGCATGGCGGTCCTGGGCCTCGGTGTCGCGAGTGCGCTCCAGGTTTTTGGCGGGGCTCTTCAGCTCGCCCGCGGTGCCGCGAGGCGCACGGAAGGTGTGATGCATGCCAAGGCTCTGATGGACTCCACCCTTTGGGCGCCGGAGCTCGCCCACTCGGTGTCGCACGGCGAGATCGGGGACGGCTATCGCTGGGAGCGCAACATCCGCGAGGCGGGTGTCGAGGAAGCGCTCGACGCCGAAGCGCGCGCCGACGTGCGCCTCTCGGTCGTGACGGTGGTCGTCGAATGGACCGAGGCTTCAGGCGTCAAGAGCTACGAGCTGGCCACGATGCGGGTCGAGCCGAACTACGAGGAGTGAGGTCTGAGGGCCTGGGGGGACATTCGTCGGGGAGGGGAAGAGGGCTTCACCTTGCTCGAACTCCTGATCTCGATGAGCTTGCTCGTCGTCATGATGGGAATGACGTACAGCGTCTTCCAGACGGCGATGACGACCGTCCCTCGTGGGGAGGAGGCCGCCGATCAATCGGCCCGTCTTCGCATGGCAACGGCCCTTCTCACCCGCCAGGTCCGGTCCATGGTCGACTACCCGGCCGAGACCGAGGACGAGGTCCACACGTTCTTCATGGGCGATGAGCAGACATTTACGTTCATTACGGCGGCGCCTCAGCTGGGCGGTGGCGAGGGCTTGGGCTGGGTCACGTATTCGACCGACGGGCGGCAGCTCTCGATGGCCGAGCGGCTGATTTTCTCCACCGGCGCCGTTTCCGGTGAGGTCCCCGAGGAGGCGGCCGAGGCTGTCCTGCTGGCCGGTCTGAAGGGCGTCCGGTTCCAATATCTGCGCCTCGATGGGACCGAGCCGGACTGGCTCGACGTCTGGGACGGGATGGAGGAGCAAAGTCCTCCGGCCGCGATTCGCGTGACGCTCGACGGGCTGGGGATTGGAGATTCCTACTGGGTACAGGAGATTCCTGTCATGACCGTCGTTTACGCGCTCGGCGCGTATGACTCGGATGTCGGGCTCGAGGATGACCCCGAGCCGATGGGCGACCCTGGCAACGATCCGCTGGAGGAGTGATGGCGCCGTTTGAGGTCCTCCGTCAGGCCCCTGAGACCCAGCGGGGCTTCGCCCTTCTGATCGTTCTGTGGATCTTCATCGTCCTGTTCGCGGTCGGTGCGGAATTCTCTGGAGCGATGCGTCAGGACGTGACGGCGACCATGAACTTTGCAGGCGAGACCCAGAGCTACTATCTTGCTACTGCAGCGGCCAATCGCACGTTCTATCGTGCGCTGATCGCTCGGGACGAGGCCTCCATCGACATCCCGCTGGAGGAGCAGGAGGAGGAGCCGCTGATCCGGGTCGACGGGCAGTGGCACCGTGAGGAGCTGTGGGGTGCGCCGGTGTGGGTGAGGATCACGGACGAGTCGGGGAAGATCCCGATCAATCTGGTGACGCAGGGACTGCTTCAGCAGATCCTCGCCAACCTCGGACTCGACATCGACCAGGCTGACGAGATCACGGCGGGTATTCTGGACTGGCGCGATGAGGACGACGAGGTTCGAGTGAACGGCGCGGAGACGGACTACTACTTGGAACGAGCCCGGCCGTATGCGGCGAAGAACGCGCCACTGGACTCGCTCGAGGAGCTCCTGCTCGTCAAGGGAGTGACCTGGGAGCTGTACCACGGAGAGAGTGAGGACTTCGACATCGGCCTGAAGCACATCTTCACGGTCTTCAACCCGCGGCCTGTATTGAACGTCCGCTCGTCCCCGCCCGACGTCCTGCAAGCGTTGTTCGGCCTCGATGAGGAGCAGCTCGCGCAGCTTCTGGAGATCCGGGCGTCCGGTGCGGGCTCGCTGTTCGGGTTGTTGGAGCCGATGCTGCCCGACCCGGCTCTCGCCGAGCTACTCAGCGATGAGCCCCCCAACATCCTCTCCGTCGACGTGCAGGCGCAGATGCCGAACTCGGCGGTAGCGGCGCACGTCGCCGCGGTGATCGACCTCGGTGAGTCGAACGAAGGGGTCTACATTCTGCGTTGGTACGACCAGCTTCCGGCTGCCGACATCGGCCAGGGGCAGGACGAGTTCCTCCAGGAGGCCGCGTGAGCAGTCCGGCGAACCGGATGCTTCGTCGGGTGACGCGCCTCGACTTCCTCGACGGCTTGGGGATTTCGATCGGGCGACGCAACGTGGCGTTCGCACACCTCGTGAAGCGGCTGGCGACGGTCACTCTCCAAGAGCACCGGGTCGTGCCCTTGCCCGAGATCGAAGACGGACCGGGGCGGCGGGCCGCTCTGACCGCGGCGGTTCGCAGTTTCCTCGATGACACGAAGCTCGAGACGGATCGGGTGTTCGTCTCCGTTCCGCGGAGCCAGGCGATCGTGTCACGGATGAGCCTGCCCGCGGCGGTCAAGGGAGATCTGGCTCAGGTGATCGAGTTCGAGATCGACCGTCTGCTGCCGCTCGAGCGCGACGAGGTCTACTTCGACCACATCGTGCGCGAGGCGGGTGACAAGATCGAAGTCTTGCTGATGAGCATGCCCCGGCGAACGGCGGCGGAGATCCTCGATGCTCTCGAGGAGGGCGGGGCCCGCGTCCGAAGCCTCGTATCCACACCGCTGGCCCTCCACGACTTCCTGCAGTTCGCGCCGAGCGACGCGCAAGACGCGGTCGTCGCGTTGGTCGACGACGCGGGCACGGTAGAGTTGAACCAAATGGCCGGCGGCGAGTTCATCGCCAGTCATGTCTTGCAGCCCACCGAGACCGGATCGGAGGCGGCCGTGCAGGCGCTCGTTGCCCGCGAGGTCGCCGCAATGGGCGGCGGCGCAGAAGAAGCGAGGGTCTACGGTATCGCGACGAGCTCAGGCGAGTCCGATCCGGTGCTGCCCGCCGAGATTCTCTCTCGTGGTCGCGAGCTTCTCTCGGTCGTGAAGGGCGCGCTGGTGGCTCCCGACGAGTTCTTCGAGACGGCCTCGCCGACGCTGGTTCCCGCGATCGGTGCGGGACTTGGCGCGGTTCGTGAGGGCGCGACGAGCCTCAACCTCTTGCCGCCCGAAGAGCGCCGGGCCGTAGAGGAGGGCGCTCCGGTCGTGACCTTCTTCCTCGCGGCGGTACTGGTCGTCGTCACGTTGGTCTGGGTCACGAGCGCGATGGTGAAAGATCGTGTGGTGCTCGCCGAACTGCACGGTCAGCTCGAGAGCATCGAGCCGCAGATCCGGCGTGTGCACGCCAACGTGGAGGAATCGCAGGGGCTGCGCCAAGATTTGGAAGTTCTGACGAAGGGCGCTTCGGTTCGGAACTCACTATTCTTGCAGGAGCTCACGAAGGTCGTGCCGGGCGACGCCTACCTGACGACGTTCCGCATGCGCAATGGTCGAGTCGAGCTCGAGGGCTTTGCTGCATCGGCCTCGGACCTGGTGCCCCTGCTCGAGAAGTCGCGCCTCTTCAAGAACGCGCAGTTCACCTCTCCGGTCACGAAGGTCCAGAACAACCAGGAGCGCTTCTCGCTGACGACGGACCTCGCCCAATGAGAGATTTCGTCGCCGACTTTCTCGCGCGCCTGCAGGCGACGAATCGCCAACAGCGGCTGTATCTCGCGCTCGGAATCCTCGCCGCGATCGTAGTGCTCCGCTACGGCACGACCTGGTTCTTCGACTACCGGGAGGGTGTGAAGGCCGACATCCGCCTGTCGGCCCAGCGGCTCGCCAGCGCTCAGAAGTTGCTCGAGCAGGCGCCGCAGACGGCGGCGCGACTCGAGGAGCTGCGCAAGCGATACCGCAAGGCGGTCTCCGAGCTCGTGCCGGGCGACACCCCAACTCTGGCGGCGGCGGAGCTTCAGGATCGGGTCTCGAGCCTCGCAGCCAAGAACGACGTACGAATCCAGACCACGCAGGTGCTGAAGGACGAAGCGATCGGACCCTTCCGCCAGGTTTCGTTGCGCGTCACCGCGTCGGGCGAGATTCGGAATCTGGCCGGGCTGCTCGCCGAACTCGAGTTCGGCAGCCTGCGGGTCAAGATTCCGTTTCTCGAACTCAGTCGCCGAGGAGCCGCGATTCGGCGGCGTACCAAGACCCCGCAGGCCCGGGCGGTTTCTGCGACGTTCCAGGTCGCCGGGATCGTGGCTGGCAGCGCGGAACTGCCCGAGGAGGCCCTGCCGGCGAAGGCGGATGTCCAGGCCGCAGAGGCGCCGTCACCGGCCTCGGCCGCTCCGGCCGCAGCTCCCCCGCCCCCCGCCCCCGTTCCGGTTGCGGACCGGACGGAGATCCCGGAAGACCCTCTGGGGACGGCACAAACGGTGAACACGCAATGAAGCGATTCCGCTTTTTGAACGTCATACTGCTGGCGCTCATCGCCCTTGCAGGTTGGCGGACGGTCGATGTCTGGCGACGCCAGGCTCCGGTGGTCGATGCAGGTGGCGACGCTAGGCCCGTCGAGGGCATGCCCCCGGTTGGCCGGAAGCCGGCGGTTCCTCAAGTGGTGAATGAGATCGCTCAACAGGACCTATTCGACGCCTCTCGCAAGGAAGGGGAGAGCGAAGACACCCCCACGCCGGAGGCCACACCCCCGCCGCCGCCCACGCTCAAGCTCTCCGGAGTGCTGTTCGTCGGGCTCGAGCCCGAGGCCGTTCTCACCGACAGCGCGCAGGGCAACAAGCAGATTCGCCTGCGCGTCGGCGAGGAGATCTCGGGCTACACCGTCGATCGAATTTCCGCGGAGACGATTTCGCTCGTGACGGGAACGGGCGATGAGGTCGTTCTCTCGCTGCTGATCGATACGACCAAGCGGGCAAAGGGGTCGTACGGGCCGGGTGGTCGTCCCACGCCGAAGGCTGCGGGTGCGCAACGCGCGAGCGGACAACGAGCGAGGCGTGGCGGGGCAGTTCAGGCCGCCCAGCCTGGCCAGGCGGCCACCGCAACGCGACAGCAGCCGGGCTCGTTTGCGCCCAACCAAGATGCCAAGTCCGAAGCCGAGCGGCGGCGAGAAGACGCCCGCCGGCGTGCCGAACGGGCTCGAGAACGCCTCAAGCGGCTACGAGCCGAGGCCGCAAAGAACCGTTGAGGGATACCGGTGCGTTTTACAACGACTAGTCAACTCGGTTACACCCGCCCAGCGAGAGGAGGCATGGGTCGCA
>JAJCZO010000300.1 GCA_029262355.1 Deltaproteobacteria bacterium | reverse complement strand
GACATCGTGTCGTCGATCGGCACGCTGCTCTACGGCGTCACGGTCGATTCGGCGGGGCGTGTCTTCATCGCGCAGACCGAGGCGCGCAACGACGCGAACGGCCGGGCGGGTACGCTGAAGCACGAGCTGATCGACCTGGAGAACCGGGCGTTCTTGAACCAGATCGGCACCGTGGATTGCACCGAGGGGTCGTGCGGAATGCCTGGAGTGATCGAGCTCGAGCCACTGCTGCCGGAGAACCCGGCGCCGGGCATGGCCCTCGCCACGCCGTTCGGCATTGAGATCAGCGGCGACGACTCGACCCTCGTCGTCACGGCCGCCGGCTCGGCCAAGGTCTTCACGGTCGACGCCTCGAGCGGAGCCGTGCTGGGGCGCGCCGATGTCGGATGGGTTCCGCGTGGCGTCGCCCTTCAGTCGTCCGGCACGGGCGCGGCGGAGACCGCGTGGATCCTGAACGCCGTCGCGAACTCCGTGTCCGAGGTGGACGTGTCCGACCGCACGCGCCCGAGCGTCGAGCGCACGATCGCTCTCGAAGATCCGACCCATCCCGAAGTGAAGCTCGGACGCTTCGCATTCAACAATGCCAACCAGTCCTCCACCGAGACCTTCTCGTGCGAGAGCTGCCACCCTGATGGCCACACCGATCAGCTACTCTGGGTTCTGGGCGGACCCGCGTGCGAGATCGAAGGCTGCACACAGATTCCGCCGCGCAGCACGATGCCGATTCGGGGACTGCGCGATACCGCGCCGTACCATTGGGACGGCGTGCAGGGTGATCCTTTTGGTGGCCGCAACGGTCAGTTCCCACGAGGAGAGGTGGCGCCCAACTGCACGACGCCAGAGAGCTGCACGCTTCATCTGCTCGAAGGCGCGCTCAGATCGACGATGTGCGATCAGAATGATTGCCCGCCCAACGAGGATGGCAAGGCGGGTCGGCTCAGTCGTGAGGAGCGCGAGGCGATGGCGGTCTTTCTGCTCAGCGTCCCGCCGGTACCGGGACGTGAGCGGCCGATCGACGACGACCTCACCCCGCTGGCGGAAGAGGGCTTCGACAACTTCTTCGTGAACGAAGGTCGCAGCACGTGCGGCGTGACCGGCTGCCACAAGATGCCGTTCTGGACCGGCACGAACATCCCGGGCTCGGGAATGGATGCCCCCTCGTTCCGCGGGCTGCCCGATCGTTGGCTGATGCTCCCGCAGGGCCGCACGAACATCTTCGAGCTCGTTGATGCCCTTTCGGTTCCGTCCACCAACGACGTGCCGTGGGACTTCGACAAAGGCTTCGATGAGCTCTCGATGTGGGCGCTCACGTTCGGCACCGAGGAGTCGCCGGCACTGAACCGGAACTCGGGCGGCTTTGGCCCCATGGGTGTCTGGCAGATGTTCCTCGAAGGCAATATGGGTACGTCCGGCGCGTTTGGCCGTCAGGTCACGCTGAACGAGGACTCGGCTCGCAGCGGTGAAACGTCGATGATCCTCTCGGCTCTCGAGACTGCAGCGGCAGACGGCGCGGTCATTCTGCAGGGCGAGGGCGTGCGCCTGGGTGACGGCGGCGCGACCCCGGTTGCGGTCGCGTTCGAAAATGGCGCGTACGCCAACCGCCGCGGCGGTGGTTCGAGCATCCGGGCCGACCTTCTTGCGGAAGCGGAATCGGGCGGGCTCGTCCTGACCCTCACCGGCCGTATCGGTCCCAACGTCACGGTGGACGAGCCGCAGCCGGAGATATGGTCGCGTACCGATGCCACGCGCGGCGACAAGCATTGGCTGCCGCATCTTCCGGGCAACAACCCGATGCCTCTGTTCGGCCGCCACATCGCGACGGGCGCGACGGTGTTCATCGACGGCCGCAAGGTGGGCGGTCGCGTCAGTTGCGTTGGCTTCTCTCGCCTTCCGAACTGCCCCAACGAGCAGATTCTAGTCCGGGTCGATGACGTTCCGGCAGAGAGCGGCATGCACTTCGTGCAGGTGCAGAATCCAGGTGGACTTCAGAGCAACGAGTTCATGTTCTTCGTGGACTGATTGAGGAGCTGACGTCCATGGGACACGATATCGTAATTCGCGGCGGACGGATCGTCGACGGAACGGGTGCCGAGCCCGTCGCTGGCGACCTCGCCATCGATGATGGCATCATCACGGCTGTCGGTTCGGTGGACGAAGCAGGGCGTCGCGAGATCGACGCTGGCGGCCACGTCGTCACCCCCGGATTCGTCGACATCCACACTCATCTGGACGCCCAGATCGGCTGGGACCCCGACTGCACCCCGGTCAGCTGGCACGGGGTGACGACGGTGATGATGGGCAACTGCGGCGTGACGTTCGCGCCGTGCAAGCCTGCGGACCGCGAGCTGCTCGCCGGCATGATGGAGACCGTCGAGGACATCCCGAAGGATGCGATCCTGAACGGCCTGCCCTGGGATTGGGAAGACTACGGCGGCTATCTCGACGCCATCGAGCGCCTGAATCCTGGCCTGAACGTTGCCGGCCTGGTTGGGCACTGCGCGGTGCGCTTCTACGTGATGGGTGAGCGTGCGGTAGAAGAACAGGCGACGGAGGCCGAGAAGAAGCAGATGGCCGAGATCGTCGGCCGATCGATCGACGCCGGCGCGGTCGGGTTCTCGACGAATCGGTTCCCGCCGCACGTACTCCCCGACGGCCGTCCGATTCCCGGTACGTACGCCGATGCGTCCGAACTGCTCGAGATCGCGAAGGCGGTGGGGCCGCGTCGCGCGCTGATGCAGAGCGTTCTGGACTTCTCGCAGTTCGATTTCACCACGCAGCTGCTGCGCGACCTTGCGACCACGAGTGGCAGTCGGGTGCTCTTCAGCTTCGGCGCGACGATGGACCCCGAGTCTGGAAGGAAGCACGCTGAGTATCTCGCTGGGCTTTGTTCGGGTGGTCTCGACATCTCTGCGGTGACGCAGCCGCGTGGCTCCGGCTTCATCTTTGGCCTGCAGGGCATGTTGCCAGTGCGCGGAAAGAGCTGGGGCGAGTTTCGCCGCATGGGCTTCGACGGTCGGCTGGAAGCGGTCCGTGATGCCGAGTTCAGCGCGCGGCTCGTCGGTGACGTGAAGAGCGGCGCGTCGACGGGTGCTCCTCCAAACCAGATTTACTGGATGGGCGCCGGTGAGACGCCGTCGTACACCTCTCCCGATGAGAGGCATGTCGAGGCGATGGCCGAGGCGGCGGGTGAGCACTGGGTGGAGACGTTCCTGCGATTGTCGCGGGAGTCCAATGGGAAGGCGCTCTTCACGTTCCGGATGTTCAACCAGAATGTCGATGCCCTGAAGGAACTACTCCAGAGCCCGCACATGCTCCCGATCCTCGGCGATGCCGGCGCGCACGTGTCGCAAATCATGGATGCTGGCTGGGCGAGCTTCGTTCTCTCTCACTGGGTGCGCGACGAAGGCTTGTTCACGATCGGCGAGGCGATCCGACGCATGACGTCGGCGCCGGCGCGGATTCTCGGACTGTCGGATCGCGGGGTTTTGAAGGTCGGGATGATGGCGGACGTGAACGTGCTCGACCCGTCTACGGTTGCCGAGTGTCAGCCGGAAGTCGTCAACGATTTCCCGGGCGGGGCCCCTCGCTTCATTCAACGCTCGCGCGGTTACAAGGCGACATTGGTGAACGGACAGGTGAGTGTCGAGAACGGCGAGCACACCGGGGTTCGCTCCGGCGGCGTGTTGCGGCACGCGGCCCGCTAATTCTTGCTGAGCTTGGGCATCCGCTGGAGATCCGAGCCCCACAGGGCCTGCCCGGTGGCGATCCTCTGGTGTTGCGGTCCAGGTCGGGAGCATCCGCTTCGAGCCCGGTCGGACGTCAGCCCGTCCAGTACATCCAACTGCACGTGGTCATCATCAGCGTCACGTACAGAAGTGGGAAGACCCATCTGCAGCGGAGGTCGATCCGGTCGCCGAGCGCGTAGTTCCCCCCCTCGTCGATTCGCCCGATCACGAGGTTCACGAGCACGCTCGCGCAGATCATCACGAAACTGATCGTGAGATACGTGCTGAGGATCGTCGCGTACGAGATCTTCGGCATCAGCTCACTGATCGTGATCTGGTAAGCGACGATCGTCAGGATGCCGATGAAGGAGATGTCCATCCGCTCCCCGAGCGAGGATCGGCTCATCCAGAAGACCGACCACGACAGCATCACCAGCGCGGTGAGTGGGAAGATCACGAGCCGCACCAGATAACCGGGGTCGCGGCGTAGCTCCATGTAGAAGACGAACACGGAGGCCGGGTCGGGGGTCGCACCGCCGTAGACGGGATTGTATTCCTCGATCACGGCCGCGATCGTGGGCGGATTCCACTGCGGCACGTGGATCCAGTGGTTGGCGCTCTCCCACTTCCCCGTGGTCGTCGGGTCGCTACGAAGGATGACGGACTCGGTATCGAAGCCCAGGACCTCGAACCGCGCGTAAAGGCGCTGGTGGTCGAATGGCAGGCGGCGCAAGTTCATGCGCGCTTCGGCGATCGCATCGATCTCTTCGATGTATGTCATGTCGCCGTTGGGCGCGATGCGAAGCATGAGGCCCTGCCGCTCGTACTTGCCCGCCTCGTTCGCCAGGATCATCTGCGGCCACCAGCCGTCGTACGTTTCCGAGAACTGGTAGTTGCCCTGGTAGAACTTCTCGTCGTAGCCGAGCACGGACGGGTCGAATGCCTGGCGCGGATCGTTCCAGCGGAGAGTCAAGATCCCTTCGAACTCCATGGTCTCCTGCTCTTCGTCGATGTTGGAGATGTCGCTCAGGTAGAAGCCGATGTCGACCACGACGGCACCGTCCTCGGTCGGTGGGCCGCGCAGGTGGCTCGCGTTGGCCAACGTCGTGATCAGGCAAACGGCCAGGGTGAGGAGGGAGCAGAGAGGGCGACGCATCGGCGCACGATAGGGGCCGGCGTGGGACGCGTCGAGGGGGCCCGTGCGATCCCGCTTCAGATCGAAGCGTTTCGCTGCACGTCCGGTGAAGCCTTTCGTTTCGGTTGAACGTGCTGGCGTCGGAAAACGTTGATGTGCCCGAGAGGGTGCGGCGGCACTTCGCTTGCAACTGGGGAGCGCATGCCACTTCGAGAGAACAAGCTGAAGCGAAGGCCGAAGAAGGGGGTCCGAAACCGCCGCCGGCGTGACCCGAGGCAGAGGTACTTCCTGCCCGATCGTTCGAGCTGCTCCGCGGAGGTCGACGACTGCCCGATCTGTCGCCTCTTTGCGCAGGGGTGCCGTCCGGCGACGCCGAGCGGTCGGCTGCTCGACGGCCGGCCGTATGCCGCGCTCACCGTCATCGAGGATCCCTGGTGTATCGATCACTACTGGATCGACTCCGCCGGGTTGGAGACGGCGAGCGTGCAAGAGCTCGGGGCTCTCGTGCGGCGGTCGGTGGACGAATGGCCCGGGTGGGTCGACCCGGCCGAGCTCGAGGTGAGTGCGGTGGCGTGTCTGGATGATCAGCAGAGGCCCATCTGGGACATCCAAGTGCGCTTCCCCCTCGTTTCGGCTGGCGACGAGGACCTGGGCGACGAACCGTTCGGGCGTCTCTTGCAGACCGACATGACGCTTTTCGACTAGTGCACCGCCGTCGACATAGCGTTAACGCCTTGCCGCCCCTCGACGTCCGTCGCCGCGCCTCGTCTCCTCGGAAGATTGCCTATATTCCTGCGTCGCCGTTCCTTGCGACGAACGCCGATAGACGGCAATCCGTTAACCCTATGTCGACGGCGGTGCACTAGTAACCAGGGGCTCGCTTTTGGGTGGTGTGGGCAAACTGCCGGGCTGGCGGCCTGGGAATCTGCACAGTAGCGCCGGGCGTTCCACGGGCGTCAATCTGCCGGGAGGAGCGCCTGTGTCCCAGTCTTGGATGGGGACTGTGTGTGGGATTTGACCGCGCGTGGGGGTAGTAAGGTGGAGTGACCTTACCGGGGACCGGGACAGAGCTATCGACGATCGCACGCGGCACGGCCGTCGTCGTCGCCACCATGTTTCTCATTTCCTGCGGAGACGATGCGACGGTGGCGACGACCCCCGAGCCCGATGCGTGTTCGGGTAACATCGTCGACCGCTCGAGCGAGGTCACTCCCATCCACGACCCCGCGATCGCGAAGGAAGGCGACACCTACTACATCTACTCGTCGAGCCCGCTCGCGTCGTTCTACACGTCACCGGACATGCGGACGTGGACGAGGGCGGGGCAGGTCTTTGACCAGTTCCCGCCGTGGGTGACTGAGGTGCTGCCGAACCCCGATCACATCGGCGCGCCGGACATCGTGTTCTATCGGGACCGCTGGGTGATGTACTACCAGAGCCACATCGGTGGGACGTGCAACGCCGGGATGGCGTACGCCACGAACGTGACTTTGGATCCCACCGACCCCCGCTACCAGTGGGTGGACTCCGGACTCGTGTTGCGGTCGACGCCGCTGTTCGAAAACCTCGACCTCATCTGCGGCGTCGATGACGTCTGGTACAACGCGATCGATCCCCACCTGTTCGTCGATGACGACGGCAGGCCGTGGCTCGTGTTCGGCTCGACGCTCGGCGGCTTGTTCCTGGTCGAGATCGACCCGGTGACCCTGCGGCCGACGCAACACCCGCGCGACTTCGTGATCCTCGCAGCGCGCGATCTCCTTCAAGAGGATCCGATCATCGAGGCGCCCTACATCATTCGTCGCGACGGCTACTACTATCTGTTCCTCTCGCACAATAGCTGCTGTCAGGGAGCGGAGACCAAGTACAAGATTCTGGTAGGGCGTTCGAAGAACCTCGCGGGCCCTTATGTTGATCGCGACGGGGTGTCGCTGCTGGAAGAGGGCGGGACCGTGCTGATCGAGCGTGAAGGAAGTCTGATCGGGACGGGGCACGCGGACGTGTATTCCGAAGACGGCACCGATTGGCTCGTGCATCATGCGTACGACGCCGAGAACGGCTACGAGCCGGTGCTGAACATTCGGCAGTTGGTTTGGGCCGACGACGGTTGGCCGGCGGCCTGCAACGCGGACGGATAGCCATCCGCGCGATCTGCCCTGCCCGATCTACCTCGCGGAGATGTTCGCATTCGCGGCGGCTGATGTTACGCCGCGCGGTCTCGCGCCGTCACGCCAAACCCGCGTGTCCCAAGGAAGTCGATCAGCTCGGCGGTGTTATGTCGTGGATCTCGTCCGAGCTCGACCACGTACATCTCGCAGCTTCGAAGCAGCCCAAAGGCGCGCCGCAGACGGGAGACGAACAGGTTGCTCTTGCGAAGGAGATCGAGCGCAGACGACTGGAACAAGAACTCGACGCCCTGGTAGAGCCCGACGCCGACGACCATGTCGCGTAGCAAGTAGCGTAGCCCGACCAAGAAGCTCGCGGGGCGGACGGCGCACTCCTTGCCGAGCGTGCGCTCGCCGAAGAAGAGAAAGCGCGGCGTCGCTGGCTCAGTGGCGATGTGCCCTTCGAACGCGTCGAGCGATATCAGGTACTTGGGATCGAACTCCATTCGTTCGATGTAGACGATGTGCTCGTCGTCGAAGCCCACTGGCTTCGCTCCCTTCACCCCGAATCGCAAGGGGAAGGGTAGCACCCGACCAGACGCGTCGATCAAGGGGCTGTCTTCGGACATCACCCGAAACGGAAGCTCACTACGCAGGAACTCCATTGCGAGGGTCGTCTTGCCGCCGCCCGACGGCATCATGAACAGTGCGGCATAGCCCTGCCACTCGACTGCGAGTGCGTGCACGCGGTGGATGTGGCGGCGTTCCAGAGGCTCGGCGACGCGCGAGAGGATGGAAAGGAAGATCACCTCGTGGAGGAGGTGAACATCGTCGCATTCGACGGCCAGGGTGTTCCGACTCCGGTCGTAGCGGGTGAGCGCGCGCCCGAAGTAGTCGATGTAGGTGATGTCGCCCTGCGTGTAGCAGATGTTGCGTGGGGTGTAGACCTTCGCCTTGAGCGGGGGCAGGCGATCGTAGTCGGGCTTGCGGTAGGCGGCCGAGATGTCGAGGTCGATGGGCGCCGGGTCTGGGAATTTGCCAAGGAAGTAGGTGAAATCGCTCCGCACCCGGTCGCGGACGACGTCGTTGTCGCAATCGACGCGGACGCGGACCTCATAGAAGTCGAACTCCAGTTCGCGACTCAATCCGGTCTCCATGCTGCGAGTTCACCATACGAATTCGTTCGGAGGGCGCCAAGCGTGGGCCCCGCGCGCTCGGTTGGGCGGTCGTCGTGTCTCATCCCGTTCTATCCAGCCGTCCGCCTTCTCGGCACACGCGCGCCAGCTCCTCGAAGAGACGCGACTCTCCCTCTCTGCACCAGCGGGCCCAGGCCTGCGTGCCCGCGTCCGCCATCTGTCGCCGCTCATCGGGATCTCGGAGTGCGAGCAGTGCTCGGACGTAGGCCTCGGCGTCCTCGCATGCCGAGAAGGCCCCCGGCGCGGGTGGCAAGCTCTGGAAGGCGACGGGAGAGGCCAGCACCGGAAGCCCGGCCGAGAGCGCTTCGGCCATTTTGATCTTCAACCCCCAGCCGATGCTGACCGGGATGCAGCTCACGTCCATGTCGCGGAGAAGTGCGGAGAGGTCGTCGACGAAGCCGTGTGTGACGACGAGGGACGCGGGAAAGCGAGCGTCGAGACGCTCGCTCCCTCTCCCGACGAGATGGAAACGAAACTTGCCCGGGGCGGCGGCTTCGATGCGCGGAATGATCTCGTCGAGCAGGCGCTCCGCCCCGTCGAGCTGCGTCGGACTCGAGTAGTTGTTCGCAACGTACACGACATCGAGGCGGACCTTGGCCGGCTTGACGGGAACCGCGACCGACGGGAGCCGAGGCGGCAACCAGAACATCCCCTCGCGATTGCCATAGAGCGCGGACATCGTTTGCCTGTCGCGGTTCGAGATGAAGAAGATCCGATCGGCCGTCCGGAACATTGCCTGCTCGGCCGCGTGTATGCGACGGCCGGTGCGGCTGGGTAGCCAAGTCCACAGAGCACCGATCCGGCTCTCCGCCGTCCATCGAAACCCGGGGCGCGCCTTCTCGAAGTGCTGCCCGAGTTCGAAGTTCTGCGGTCGCCACCAGAGCTCGGCGCCGCGTAGTTGGACCTCGGACACCAGCGGAACCGTGTCCGCGTGCTCGCACCAAACGATGTCGGGGCGAACGTCATCGATGACGCGCTGGAGGCCCTCCACGCAATCGGGAGCCGGAGGGCCGTAGCGGCCGGTCCGCGGAACGAGGCGGGTCTCGGCGGGAAACGTTCCTGCGTGAACCCTCTTCACGAACTCGTCTGAAAGTTCTCGAAGTACGACGACCACGACCCGCGCGCCGCCATCCTGAAGCGACGTCACGTGGCCGGCGATGTCGATGTGCTTCCCGGCGAGTGCAGGCCATGGCAACACCGGACTCACGATGAGCACGGTTGCGCCGGGCGGACGCTCGGAATTCGCCGCGGCGGCTCGAGAACTCAGCACGAGGCCCACCACACCAGATCACCGCAGGGGCGGCAACAGACCTCGCCGCGTGGTCCGTCTGACCTTCCAGCTTCCGTTCGCACTCGGGCCTGACGCGTCGGGGGAAGACGGAGGCGACGATCACCGCGGATCAGAGGAGGCATCGCCTCTGCGAATCGCTGGGAGCCGGGTGGGCTCCGCGGGTTGCCTCAGTTGACGCCGCGCGTCTGGTCGCCCCAGTAGGTCTCGCGCTGCGCCTTCTTGTCCGGCTTGCCGACTGCGGAGAGGGGAATGGAGTCGCGGAAGTCGACCGACTTCGGCGCCTGCACCGAGCCTTTTGCATCCTTGGCTGCGGCAATCAGTGCGTCGGGCTCATCGGCGACGCACTGTAGAAGATCGTCTGCATGCTCGACATGTCGGCGGTCGAGGCGCGTGGTGCGTCGAGCAAGTAGTAGATCATCACCGGAACGAGGAACGTGGCGGTGATTCGATGCTCCTCGATCGTGTCGTAGAACTCGTCGGGTGTGAAGCCCTCCATGACGTAGAGAGCCCGCCGCGTTGCAGCGTCGGCACGAAGGGTGCGGCGCCCGCATGGGACAGCGGCGTGGGATCAGCGCTCGGGCTTCCGGCTGCTCGGGGAGGACGTGGGGAGCATGGGAGTCGGCCGAGGTCTGTTGCCGGAGACCTACTCCGCCTCCATGCTCGAGGTCGACTCGAGCGATCGGGTTTCGTGGATCAAGTGGCGCGGCGCGCGGCGCGCAGGTATGCGAACGAATCGCGTTCTTGCAAAGCGGCTCGTCGCCGCCGATTCGGGAAGATGAGGTCTGAATGCAGTTGTTCGTGACTGGCCACCCGCTCCACACGCGTTCCCTCACCATGGCATTGGTCCTCGCCGACGAGGGGCGTTGGCACGCGAGAGGTGAGATCATCGACCTACGTAAGACTGGCTTCGCGGCGATGCCGACGAGCTTTCAGCCGGCCGGCC
This sequence comes from Deltaproteobacteria bacterium, assembly GCA_029262355.1. Taxonomy (GTDB): domain Bacteria; phylum Desulfobacterota; class Binatia; order UBA12015; family UBA12015; genus VGTG01. The sequence goes on along the minus strand of JAJCZO010000300.1, from coordinate 5,590 downwards.
TCATTCATCAGATGTCCATCGACCTCGTGGTCGACCCGGAGATGCGACGCATCGAATCAATCGTCGCCGAACAGCCGGTCGTCGCGGTGGAGCGATCAGAGCGTAGCTGCGGACAGTCCTGCCGCGATCCCGTGGACAACTTGAAGGCACTCGAAGGGGAGTCCCTGGGCGACGGGTTCAGCAAGAAGCTGTCGCTCGCGTTTGGTCGCGCAAGGGGCTGCTCCCACTTGCTGACCCTCTTTCACTTCATGGCCTCCGCGGTGCCGCAGGCGCTGGATCGAGAACGCGCCCAAGAGCGCGCGCCTGGAGCCGAGCGCCAGGTGGGCGAGCGTGTGTTTCAGCGGAGCTTCTTTCTCGACGGCTTCCACAACGAAGGCGAAGACATCGAGCTAGCCGTCCAGGTCGGCGACTTCTACTTGCGTCCACAGTCGATTGCCAAGGATTCGCTCGACCGACTCGAGCTCGAGCACGACGTCCGCCTCTTTGCGCGCGTGCAAACGCCGGATCAGACATTGAAAGAGCTTCGCATCTCCGAGCGGGAGCGTGACGCCGACACCGTGACGAGCGCCGCGTGGCACGAGCGACCCGGGTGGGCCGACGGGTTGACGGACGTTCCCCTCGCAGTCGGCTTCGCTTCTCGCGCGATGAAGAGCTGTGGGACGAATCCGCAGAAGCGTGTGCTCCTCGACGCGCTGTTGCAGCTCGCGCCGGGCCACTTCCAGGTCCTTGCCGCCCTCGCCGAGCAATGGGCTGGGCGCTCCACTTCCGAGACCGGCGGGCCGGAGGGCGGCGGCAAGCCGATCGGTGGGATGACGGCCAACTGCTATATGTGGCGATCGGACGGACCGTTCGGCGAGATGATGGGTTAGTGGCCCGGCCACACTTGCCTACCGGGCGGCGGGCCGGCAGCTCGCTCTCAGGACGGCCCGCAAGGGCGTCGCGCCCGATGGAGATCCGCTCGGTCGAGTACGACTCGCGACCGGCGTCCCATCCTCGATGGCGGTGAGACGTGAGCGGTTGCTCGCTTCGGCGGGAGGCATGTGAGCGGACATGGCATCGGGCGGAGATGGCGCGTTCGTGGCGCGCGAGGAAAGAGCGTCGCTCCGTGCACATGACTGAAGTAACGTGGCCGAGGTGCCGAGAGATTCCACTGGGGAGTTGCGCCAAGGCGGGGAGCGCGCCGCAGGCTAGGGCGACGGACGGACGGACGGAATGGGACGGTGAAGGCGATGAACTCTCGTATGGTATGCTGTCTGACCGCGGTGCTGCTCGCGGTCGCGGGGCCGGTGGCGGGGGCGGTGCGAACCGAGTGTATGCAACCCGATGCGACGCCGCTCTCTCAGTGTGTCGCCGGCCCAGGCGGCGACGTCACCATCGGGGGTGACGGCGCGTGCACCACGGTCTACGTGGATCGGTCCTTCACCGAAGCCACGGACAGTGCGTTGGGAACGATCACGATCGAGCCGGGCGGCACGCTCGTGGTGGCAGACGAGACCGTGAGTGAGGCCTCTCATCTGGAACTCGAGACGGCGGGCATCCTCGTGCGCGGTTCGCTGGAGGTTGGACACGCTGGCTGCCCCATCGGGACCACGACCCCATCGGGGCGGACGACCGTCACCTTCACGGGGGCGCGGCCGTGCCCGAGCCCCCAAGAGTGTACTGGCCGTCAAAAGGGTATCGAGGTGGCCGAGGGTGGTTCCCTGCGTCTTTTCGGAGCCAAGGGCGTTCCGCCAGACGGGGTCAGCTGGACTCATCTGCGAAGGCCCGCCGGCCCCGACCGGTATTCCGCACACAACGACGTGAAGGCGCCGGTGCCGAACCGTGGAGACACGACCCTCTGGCTCGCGCGAGATGTGAGCGCAGGCTCCAACCCTTGGGAGCGTGGAGACTGGATCGCCGTTGCGACGACGAGCTTCAGCCCGTTCGAGATCGAGGTCGTGCAGATCGCCGGGGTCGCAAAGCATGCCGATGGCGGCGCCCGTGTGACCCTCGAGCAGCCGCTGCGGTACTATCACTTCGGTGGTGAAGACCCGGGCCCGCCGTCGCCGGCGAACTACCTGGCCGGCCCGGAACTCAACTACGGTGTAGACGAGCGCGCCGAGGTCGCCCTCCTCAGTCGCAACGTGAAGCTCACGTCCTCGTTTCCCGCTGGTGACGAGAACAGCCGTCACTGGGGTGGCGAGATCCGCTTCTTACAGGGCTTCGCGGAGGCCTCGATTCAGGGCGTCGAGCTCGAGAAGTTCGGCAAGGCGCAACTCGGAAGCTACCCAATCCACTTTCACATGGACGGAGACGTCCGGTTCGAGCCGCTGGTCGACGCAAACAGTGTCCATCACAGCTTCAACAAGTGCGTGACGGTCCACGAGACACGAAATCTGAACGTGACGAACAACGTGTGCGCGCGGATCGTGGGCCACATGTTCTATCAAGAGATCGGTACCGAGAGCGGCCTCCACTTCGAGGACAATCTCGGGCTCGGCGCGATGAGCAACAACTTCGACGTCAACGCGGCGACGGACGTCGAGCGACAGGCGTTGATCGACGAGCACTGGTGGGCCGGCGATCATCTGACGAACGACGCCTCGTCCGCCTCCTTCATCCACTACGACGGGCTGCGGGTTCCGAATACGGACAACCCGGCGAACCCGACGCACGGTGCATGCTGGAAGCTCAACGATGGCGGTGGTCTGAATTTCGCCGGAGCGATCAAGAACGGTCAGCCCTGCAAGCCGGATGAATACTACACCGAGCCCGCGACTGGCTTCTGGATCATCCATCCGGGTACCGAGCTCATCGGCAACTCGATTGCGGGGTGCCAGGGGGTTGGCCGCGGCTATTGGTACGTTCCACCTCTCGGGCCGGCGGCGTTCAAGGACTTGAAGTTCGAACCGATCGGTGAGTTTCGGAACAATCGCGTGCACGGCTGCTACGCGGGCGTGTACAATGAATCGGAGTTCGCTCTCGCGTCCGATCAGAACTTCCCGTCGAAGCTCTTTGCCGACAGCCATGGGAAGATCACGCAGCAGCGGCCCATCATCGGAACGTTCGACGGCATCACGGCCACGCGAAATCGAAACCGCGGTGTGTGGTTGCGCCCCGTCTGGTTCACGGTCCGCAATGCCCGGCTCGCAACCAATCGCGACAGCATGACGCTCGTCAGCTCGGGCGGTCTCGACGGGAACTCGCCTGGTGTGTGGTCGCTGATCGAAGGTTCGGTCATCGTGGGCATGAGCGAGAACAACGTCGATCGCTTTGGCCCCTGTCCCGGAAAGACCGGTGCCTTCTTTGGCTGTATCGACCGCACGGCGGCGCCCGCGGGTCGCGTGCGAGGTGGCGACGAGATCGGCCTCGGCTATCCGCAGCCACACTGGAACTTCGCGGGGGTCATGATCTACGACGGCCCGGTTCGGATCTTCGATGACCGCTTCGTCAACTTCTTCGTCGACCTCGATCCGCACCTGACGAGAATGGATCAAGCGGTTCTCCGTGAGTACATCTATCCGGACAGTCTCGGTGGTCGCGACGGCGTCTATGAGGGCGATGCGGCACTCGGTTGGTTCCAGTCGAACCAAAGCAGCTATCCCACAGCCACGGCGAGTCGCGGTCTCCTCTTTGAGAACGTCGATCTCCGACATCAGATCTACACGGAGATCGTGAACCTCGGGCCCTTCGGCGACGGCGACAAGAACACAGCGATCCTGGATCTAGACGGAACGCTCACGGGATACCGCGTGGTCGACGGAAACGGCGACCCCGTCCTCGACACCTTCCCGATCTCGCTCAATAATCTCATGTTCAACGCGGGGTTCGATTCGGTCGACGAGTGCCTGGCGGAAGGCGCGCAGGATGCGCGGTTCGAGGGTCGGCCGACGTCGCTCATCTCGCCCGGAAGCATGGCGACCCTCGAGTTCTCGGCGCTCTTCCCGAAGCCGGGTCCCGACGGCGTCGCCAAACATTGGCAGGACATGACGTTCACGAAGTCGTCGACCGAGTTCGGGAAGCATCCGACCATGACGCTCCGGAGTCGCAACGCCCGCGGCGTGTGGGAACCCAAGGTGACGAGCGGCTATGGTTATACCGTCGCGGCCAGTCGCAGCACGTCGCCCGAGGTCGCGGGGAAGGACCTCGGCTCTGGAATCCCGAGCCTCATTACGATCGGCGTCGTCGACGCGGTGAAGGCGGATGTCGGCCCCACGAACCCGTTCCACGTGCGTATGGGCGTCTGCTACACGGGTGCCGACGGTCGTAGTCATCCCGAGGGCAAGGCGCCGTTCACGATCACGCGGGGCTACAAGTCGTACGGGGGCGGCAACGTCGACCCGAGTGATCCGATGCTGCAGCAGTACTGGAACAAGCTCGAAAACCGGTATGATCACCAAGTCTGCGTCGACCTCGACGACTCGAACCGCTGCAACCTCTGCCCACAGACCGGCTGCAAGGACCGCGAGGTTCCGGGCTGCATGATCTCTGGGGCGAAGGGTTGCCCCGCCAGCGGGGTCACGGCCGTCCCGGCGGGTGGTTGCCCCGAGGGAACGAGTGCACAGCAGGACCAGCAGGGGAACCCAGCCTGCATCTACCCGCCCCAGGAGCTTCACCCAGCGGCTTCGATCGACGAACTCGTTCGCGCCGACGGGACGCCGGAGATTGAGAAGTACTTCTACGACGAGAAGCGCGGGCTTCTGTTCTTGAACGTCGTGCAGGACATCGCGAACCCGGTTGGGCCGAGCCCGCTTGGGAGCTGCACGGGTGTTGGGGATGAGGATCCAGCGTGCCCGGACGTGGCGGGAGGGGAGGCCTACTACGCCTGCCCGGCGGCCGGATGCCCGATCTACCGGATTCAGCTGAATGATCCGAGCTACGAGCCGGGAGCGTCGAGCTGTGATCCATATCCGATGTATCGCCAGGATCCGCCCGAGGACGACCTTCATCTGCTCGACATCGCGAGTGGAAGGATCGTGCGGCGTGATCCAGAGCGTGGACGGACGGCGAAGTTCCAGCACTATCAGCCGCAGGACTGGCCGGAAGGCTGTTCCATCGAGGAGAATCGCGCGGTGACGTCGGCGCCGGGCGGGAAGCGCGGGGTTGGTGGGCGCGTCCCCGGGAGTTGAACAGGGTTGCCTTCGGTGCGTCTCACGTCTTCGATTCCAGGACGGGCCAGGTGCACCGGACTCGGGGAGTCGGCGAGACGAAACGTTTGGGAAGAAACGGCTGGACGAGGACGGTTGCCGTGGTAGCGTCTCTCGTTTGGGACCCACTTCTCGGAGAGAACGAGCTACACTCATGACCACATTCTGGCATCGGCCGAGCAAGGCGTGCCGCGCGTTGGTAGCCCTCTTCGCCGCAGCGCTCAGCTCCATGTCTTGCGGCGACACGTCGGTTGCCCAAGCGCAGGGTGGAGCGGTCGTCTGCTCGGACCAGCTCTTCGCCCTGTGCTCCTCCGCTCCGTGTCGGCCGATTCCCGACACCCCGGGCAAGGCCCTCTGCGATTGCGATGTGTTCAAGGACGTCTCGGTCGGGAACGGCACATGTGCAGACCGCGCTCCGAAGGACGGGCCGTACGGTTTGACGCAGGTGGCCTCCGCCTTCTCCC
>JAJCZO010000299.1 GCA_029262355.1 Deltaproteobacteria bacterium | reverse complement strand
GATCGACATGATTTCGCGGAGATACCATGCAGCGGCCGAACCACAACCGGCCCCTGCGTCCACGGGCGTGGGCGGCCGGGCGGTCAGGCCCGGGGCCAGGCCCGATCGAGACGATCGAGCTGCTTGTACTCGGTCAGGTCGTGCTGAAGGGGTGTGATCGTCACGTAACCCGCCCGAAGCGCCGCCAGATCGGTCTCCGCGGGGTCCGAGTGCCCGCGCTCCCCCTCGTCGGTCAGCCAGAAATACGGCCGCCCGCGGGGATCGGCCCGACGGTCGTACCTGTCGGTCCACGGCGCCGTGCTCTGCCGCACGACCTTCACTCCACGGGGATCACGGCCGCCGAGATGAGGGATGTTCACGTTCAAGACCGTTCCGGGGTCGATGCCAACGTCCAGAGCCTGCGAGACGATCCCGCGTGTGATCGCTCCGGCCCGTTCGAAGTCGAAACCGCCGGACGCCTCGAGCGACACCGCCAAGGACGGGATGCCGATGAAGGCTGCCTCCACCGCTCCGGCCACGGTGCCCGAATAGATGACGTCGACACCCCGATTCGCACCGGCATTGATCCCGGAGACGACCAGGTCCGGCCGCTTCGCACACAACTCGTGCACACCGAGCTTCACGCAGTCCGCCGGACTCCCGTCGACGCTCCACCCGAAAACCGCCCCGTCCACCGAAACGCGTTCGCAGATCAGGGGAGCGTTGAAGGTGATCGCGTGAGCGGCGCCGCTTTGTACGGATTCCGGCGCGACGACTTCCACGTCGCCCAACGGCTTCAAGGCCGCTGCCAAAGCCGAGATGCCCGGCGCCAAAATCCCGTCGTCGTTGGTGACCAGGATGTGCATGGAATCAGGCTAGTGAACCATCATCGAGATCGCATCAATCGATTGTCGCCGGCGACCCCATGGAATTTCTGGCTGGAGTCACTAAACACAGACCATGAGCGACGACGCGGGACACGAGCGATGTCCGATCCTCACCGGTCGGGCCTGGGCCTTCGGGCTCGACGTCCCGGCCGAGTGCATCGTGCCCCCGGGTGCGGCACGGGCCAAGGCCCCGGGAGAGCTACTCATGACTCCCGTCGACCCAGGGTTCCCCACGCGCGTCAAACGGGGTGACATCCTCGTCGCCGCCGCTTTCGGCGCCGACACGACCGACGAGGGCCCGGTTCGCGCAGTGCTCGAGGCCGGGATCGCCGCCGTCGTCGCATCCACGATCGATCCCGCGTTCGCGCGCCACGCCCTCGCGGCAGGGCTCCCTGTCTTGGAAATCTATGAGGCATTGGGAATTCACACGGGCGAGGTGCTGCGGGTCGACCTCGAAGGCGCGCGCGTCGTCAACCTGAGCTCCGGCAACCGCTACCCGATCCGCAATCTCGATGATGCGATGCTCGAGGCCTACCGTCGCAACCTCGAAGAATCGGAACCGGGAGAGCCGTCCTGATGCTCGAAGCGGAGATCAAGCTCGCGATCGATGCCGACGCCGCGAGAGCACTCGAGGCGAGGCTCAAAGCGCTCGGAGCGTCCCCCCTCGCGCCGGTCGAACAGCACGACATCTACTTCGCCCATCCGGCTCGAGACTTCGCAACGACGGACGAGGCGCTACGCCTCCGACAGGACGCAGGCGGCCTGCGAGTGACCTACAAAGGACCGAAGCTCGATCCACCGCGCAAGACGCGCGAGGAGATCGAGTTCCCAGTGGGTACCGACCTCGAGACGGCACGCACCCTGCTCGAGCGCCTGGGCTTCATCCCAGTCGCGAGCGTCGAGAAATCGCGCAGAGAGTTCGTCCTAGAGGGGCCACCCAGGGCTGTGATCAGCATCGACGAACTCCCCGACCTGGGAACCTTTTGTGAAATCGAAGCCGAAGCCGAGTCGGTGGCCGAGGGACGCGACGCCCTCGACGGACTCGCGATCCGCCTGGGACTCGCCGACCGCCCGCCGATTGCCGAGAGCTATCTCGAGCTCCTGCTACGCGCCCGCCGGTGAGTCCATTCGTTGGCGCGGGAGCTCAGCGAAGCGCCCGGCGAAACTCCAGTGCCGACTGCCCGTTTGGATAGTACGTGGCTCGCCCTTCGCGGAGGCGATAACCGGCCGAGGTGAAGAACGCCTGCGCAATCCGATTCTCGTTCGCCGTGTGGAGCCGCATCTCCTGTGCTTCGCATCGGCGTGCCCCGTCTTCGGCCGCGCTCAGGAGGAGCGTGCCCAGCCCACGGCGGTGCACGTCGGGCTCGAGCGCGATCGCAACGAGCTCGGCCGACACCGATCGCCAGAACCCGATACCCCGGCTCAGAGCCACGAGCGCAAACCCCTGGCGCACACCGTCCTGCACGAGCAGCAAGCTCCCGACGCGCGGCGCATCGAGCCACTGGTCGATGATCGCCCGGTAGTCACCGAAGTCGACGAACGTCTTGCCCGCGAGCTCGATCATGTACTGTCGATCGTCGTCCCGACCGGGGCGGCAGATTGCCGCCGGCGCGGAGCTCGGTACCACCATGGCCAGGATCGTTACCGACTCGGACGTTGCCGGTCGAGGCACTTCGTGGAAGGGATCGGTCCATGTCCGATCACGGCGACAGCGTGCGGGTCGACCGATGGCTCCTGGCCACCCGCGTATTCAAGACCCGGACCTTGTCCCAGCAGGCCTGCGCCGGGGGGAAGGTCCTCGTGAACGATGTGAAGGTCTCGGCGCATCGCCCGATCCGGGTGCGCGACCGAATCCAGATTCAGGGCCCCCGCGGACTGCGCGACCTGATCGTCCTGGGCCTGGGAGAGCGACGCCTCCCGGCCCCCGAGGCCCAGCTCCTCTACGACGACAAGAGCCCCCCTCCCGCCCCGCGCGAGGAAACTGCCAGCATGCCCAGGGAACGCGGCAGCGGCCGCCCCAGCAAACGGGATCGGCGTTCCATGGATCGATTCCGCCGCGGCTGAAGGGGCCCTGTGGCTTTGACTCCCGGCGCTCGCTACGAAGGGGCTTGGCGGGCCGAGGCCCCCCTGGGGGAGAACGCGATGACGCAGCGAGAAGACGACGACATCCTCTACGAGTGCGACTGCTTCCGCATCGTTCGGTTCGTCGACGACGAAGGCTCGGCGAACGTGAGCATCTCGTTCTTCGACCACGGTCTCGACCTCTACCTGAGCGACGAGGAGTTCGGACATTTCGCCGAGGCCGTGGGAAGCCTCCAGCCGGCCCCGTACAAGGCCCTACACCACTAGCCGAGAGTCCACCCGCCCCCCCCTTCCGACAGGGCGCAAAATCGGGCTATTCTGAGGACCTGGAGCTCCCAGCGCCGTCCCTGGTGGATGGACGTGGGTGGCGGAGGAGGGTGCGATGGTGCGGTGGAGCAAGCGCGGTACGTGGGTCGTAGTGTCGTTGGTGGCGTTCTCCCTGAGCGCGTGCGGAGGCGGAGACGACAGTAGTGGTGGGGAATCCGACTCGCTTCATGTCCCTGCTCCACCCGCCCGGGCAATCGTCGACGACCTCGTCGGCCCCTATGGCCTGACCTTCGACCAAGCCGGCAATCTCTACGTCGGCAGTGTGACCGGAGAGATTACGCGCATCACCCCAGGTGGAGACCGCGAAATCTGGATCGAGACCGGCCACGAGCTCGCCGGGCTCGCCACCGGCCCGCAGGACGAGATCTTCGCAGCGGCGCCCAATGCCGGCCAGGTTCTCGCCGTCTCGCAAGGCCGCGCCATCCGCATCGCGACCAGCGGCCTCGACACCCCGACGGCCATCGTCTTCGACAGCTCCCAACGCGCCATCGTTTCCGCCCGCGGCCTCAACGGCAATCCGCAGATCGCCGCGATCGAGTTCGACACGAGCTTCCACACGTTGACCACCGAGGCTCGTTCTCCGACCGGGATGGCATTCGCACCCAACGGACGCCTCTACATCGCAGACACGGAGCGCAACCGCGTGGTCAGCATGCAGCTCGACCGATTCGGCGAAGCGGGGCCGCTGCAGGTCGCGGCCAGCGGCATCGAGCTGCCAACCGGCGTGGTCTTCGACCAGCGGGGAGACATGTTCGTCACCGGTGGCAATCGCATCTGGGCGGTGCGACCGAACCGCGCCAAACTGGAGGACTTCGTCGTGAGCGGCGACCTCGACTTCCCGACGAGCCTCGTATTCGGATTCGGCGAGAACCGGGACCCCGAAAAGCTATTCTTCACGAACTTCGGCTTTCCCCTCGGCAGCGGCACCACCGTCTCCGAGACGTACGTCGGGATTCAAGGCCGCATCCCGTTTGCACCGTAGGCGACCCGTTCCGAGTGGAGGTTTGCATGGCGACCTCGACCTGCGCTCGTCGAACCTGGGTGCCCCAGCGCCCGACGCGTTCTTTCGCCGCCCCGTGCTCGAGGTGGCACGCGACATCCTCGGACTCGTTCTCGTCAGCCGTATCGGCGGGCGCAAGACTGCCGGCCGAATCGTCGAGGTCGAGGCGTATCGCGGCCCAAAGGACCTCGCTGCTCACTCTGCCCGGGGCCGGCGCACGCCGCGCAACGAGGTCCTGTACGGCCGAGGCGGCCGGACCTACGTCTATCTGATCTACGGGCTACACCACTGCATGAACGTGGTCGTGGGCGACGAGGACGTGCCGGAAGCCATCCTCCTTCGAGGCCTCGAGCCCGTTCTGGGGCTTCCGACGATGCGAGACCGACGCGGAGGTCGCCCCACCGACGCACACCTCGCACGCGGCCCGGGAAATCTGACCCGCGCGCTAGGCATCGAACGCTCCCACAACGACACTGACCTCCGGCACGGCCGCGTCCAGCTGCTCGTCCCACCCGCCGGACGCTTCTCAGCGGTGACGGCGAGGGACATCGTGCGCTCGCCGCGTATCGGCATCGACTACGCCGGCACCTGGGCCGCGAAGCCCTGGCGTTTCTCCGTCCGTGATCACCCGAGCGTCTCGCACCCGCCCCCTTCCCGGGGCGGTGCGAGATCGGTCGGCATCAGCGCGTCGGCGCCGTCTTCCCGCAGCGCTCGGCGAGCGCTCCGGCCTGATCGGTCTTCTCCCAGGTGAAGAAACCACCCTCGGGCGCCTGACCGAAGTGACCGTAAGCGGCCGTCTTCCTATAGATCGGTCGCAGCAGGTCGAGGGTCTTGATGATTCCGAATGGCCGGAGGTCGAAGGTCTCGAGCAGCGCATCGGAGATCTGCTCGTCTGAGACGACGCCCGTTGCGAAGGTGTCGACGAGAACCGACATCGGCTTCGCGACACCGATCGCGTAGGCGATCTGGACTTCACACTTCGAAGCGAGCCCGGCCGCAACGACCGTCTTCGCCATGTGACGCCCCATGTAGGCAGCACTCCGGTCTACCTTGGACGGGTCCTTTCCGGAGAAGGCGCCGCCACCATGGCGGCCGTAGCCGCCGTACGTGTCGACGATGATCTTTCGCCCGGTGAGCCCGCAGTCGCCCATCGGGCCACCGACGACGAATCGACCGGTCGGATTGATGTGGTACTCGGTGTCGGAGCTCAGAAGATCGGCCGGTACGACCTGTTTGATGACGCCCTCGATCATTGCCTCACGCAACGCTTCGTTCGACACGTCGTCGCTGTGCTGCGTCGAGATGACGACGCTCGTGACCGCCTGCGGCCGCCCATCGACGTACTTCACGGTGACCTGCGACTTCGAGTCCGGGCGAAGGAACGGATAGACGCCCTCCTTGCGAACCTGCGCAAGGTGCTTGACCAGGTGATGCGCCAGCGAGATCGGGAGCGGCATGAGCTCCGGAGTTTCATCGCAAGCAAAGCCGAACATGAGACCCTGGTCGCCCGCGCCCTGCTCCTCGTCCGAGGCCCGCGAAACACCCTGACTGATGTCCGGAGACTGCCGATCGATCGCCGTCAGCACCGCACACGTGGTTGCGTCGAAGCCCATGTCCGACGACGTGTAGCCGATCTCCCGCACTGCCTCGCGCGCGACCTCGGCGTAGTCGATCTTCGCGTGGGTCGTGATTTCGCCTGCGAGAACGACCATTCCCGTCTTGACCAGCGTCTCGCACGCGATACGGGCGGTCGGGTCCTCCGCCAGGATCGCATCGACGACGGCGTCGGAGATCTGGTCGCACATCTTGTCAGGGTGCCCCTCCGAGACGGACTCGGAGGTGAAGTAGAAATTCTTGGGGGCCATCGGGGGACGTCTCCAGATGCTGGCGGCAAGCAGAAAGAGCGCCGCGAAGTGAAACAGGGACTGTAACAGCCCGGCCCAACTCGGTACAAGGTCCCCTGTGGACGCCGGACAGGACGCACGCGACGCAAAACGTCGCCTCCGGAGCAAGCTGCGCGCAGCGAGACGGCGGCTTTCGCCCGACTCTCAGGCCCGTGCGACAGATGCCCTGGCGCGCCACGCCCTGGCCGGCCCGCTGGCCCAGGCTCGAAGCGTCGTGGGTTACCTCGCGAACGACGGGGAGCTCGACATCGCGCCCCTCATGGACCGTCTGCGCCGAGCCGGCGCTCAAATCCTGCTGCCTCGATGCCGCGACGACGGCTCCCTCGAACTCGTGGCGGTCGAGCCTGGCTCACGCCTCCTCGAGAGCGGGCCGGCCGGCCTGCTCGAGCCAGCCGGCGACGCCGCCGAACTCGACACGATCACACTGCCAGCAACGCTGATCACGCCAGCGGTCGCTCTAGACCGCAAAGGCAACCGACTCGGCCGCGGCGGGGGCTCATACGACCGCGTCATCCCCGACCTTCGAGATCGGGGCTGGGAGGTCCTCGGCATCTGTCACGCCGATCACGTCGTGGCGACACTGCCGACCGAGCCGCACGATCGCGAGGTCGACGCGATGTTGACCGAGCGCGGCCTCGTGCGCCCGGAGGTCCAGGCCACATCGAGCAGCCGCCGTTCATGAGCCGCGCCCTCACCGGCGTGCTTCTGGCGGGCGGCAAGTCGAGCCGGATGGGCACGCCGAAGGCGCTGCTCGACCTCGACGGCCGGCCCTTGCTCACGCACGTCGCACGCGCGCTCGTCGGGCCCTGCCACGAACTCGTCCTCTCGGTCGGGACCGAAGTCGACGCACCGGCGGACTTCGTCGACGCGCTTCGGCGCGCCATCGCCGCAGCCGGATCGAGCACCGTGATCCTCGCGCGCGACCAACTGCCCCACCGCGGCCCCGTCGGCGGACTCGCCGCCGCGCTCGCCGCCGGGACTGGGGAGTGGGCGTTCGTGACCGGCTGCGACAGCCCGTTCCTCGAAAGCGGCTTTGTCGAGAATCTCCACGCCCACGCGACCGCAGCGCTCGATGTCGTCCTCCCCAACCCGGGCGGTCGCCCCGAACCGCTCCTCGCGCTCTATCGACGAGAGACGATGGCGCGACACTTCGCGGCGCAGCTAGAACTCGGCGGCGGCAGCCCGGTAGCGATGCTCGACGCCGTGCGCGTGCGGAGACTCGGCGACGTCGAACTGCGTACCATCGACCCGGCGGGCGCGAGCTTCGTGAACATCAACGACCCTGGCGACTACGCGCGAGCGCAGCGCCGGCTCGAAGGTCTTGGCTAGACCGTCGGCGCGCCCTCTCGGCCGAAGTCGGACAGGAGGGAACGCAGCCGAGTAATCGCCTGTGTGTGCAACTGCGAGACCCGTGACTCGGTAATACCCAGTCGAGCGCCGACCTCTTTCATCGTCAGCTCGCTGTTGTAGTAGAGCGGCATCACCATGCGCTCCTTCTCGGGCAGCTGCTGAATTGCCTCCGCGACCGCACCAGCACGCTCCTGCGACAGAAGCGCGGCCATCGGGTCGCCCGTCGAGGACGCGATGTAATCCTCGAAGGAAACTCGCTCGTTGTTCCGCCCGAACGCGACGTCCTCGAGAGACACCATCGCGAGATCGCCAACCTCGTTCTTCAGCTCGTGAAGACGGGTGATGGAGATCCCCATCGAGTCCGCCAGTTCGTCGTGCGAAGCCTGCCGGCCAAGCGAGTGCTCGAGCTGCTGGACGTTGCGCAGCAACTGATTCGCCTTCTGGCGGGTCGTGCGTGAGACCCAATCGAGAGATCGCAGCTGATCCAGGATGGCACCTCGAATGCGAATCCGAGCGTAGGTCTGAAAGTGCGTTCCCTTGGTCGCATCATATTTGCGCGACGCATCGAGAAGCCCGTCGACCCCCCAGCTCATGACCTCATCGTATTCGATCGAAGCAGGAAGGGCGGCCTGAACTTGCCCCACCACTTGTCGCACCAACGGCAGGTAGGCCGTGACTTCCTCCTCCGTGACCGGCCTCTGCTCTGGCGGCCGAGCTGCGTTGGGACCTCGACGCCGCGAGGGGGATCGCCGACCATTTTCCGTTCGCTGACGATCTGTCGTGGTCGATCTCGCAGCGCTCTGCATCATGCTCGCCCCTTCGTGGTCGGTGGGTCTCCGCGTCCGTGCGAAGACAAGTGAGGCGGATGGAGAGCAACGGTCATGCCGCACCGCACATCCGGGCGGCACCCACCAGCATTCGTGCGGGTTGCGCTCTCCCCCCGGTCAAACGCAGTGCGGGCCGCTTCGTTCCGGGCGCACTCACGCTAGGATGAGACGATCGAGGAGAATCGCGCCGTGTTCGAGGCGCTATCGCACTGCGCACCTCGTGGCGACGAGCGCTTGACGGTCGGCAACGGATTGCCGCGACTTGTCACCGAACGGCCGGCGCGCGAAGCTCCGGAAGTGCCCACCGGCGACAAAAAGCGCTCCCTCGTTTCGGCGGGGGAACGGCTGGGATTCGTAGACGCGCGCGTGGCTCGAATCCAGCCCCTGGATCGCGAAGAGTTCTACGAGCGGTGGCTCGCCGATGGCCGGGCCGGCGACATGCGCTTCCTACAGCACCACAAGAAGGCACGCCTCGACCCCCGTAGCCGCTACCCATGGGCCCGCTCGGTCTTGAGCGCCTTCTTCCCGTACCAGGCACCGCCTCCGCCTCCGGCCGATTGGCGTCGAGAGCTCAGGGGACGAATTGCGGCGTACGCCCTGGGCCCGGATTACCACGACGTCATGACGGAGCGGCTCCAACGCTGGGCCGACGCGGTGCAAGACATCTTCCCCAGCACCCAGGTCAAACCGTTCGTGGATACCGGGGCGGTGTTCGAACACGAGTGGGCTGCGCGCGCCGGCGTGGGGTGGACCGGGAAACACACCCTCACCCTCAGCGAAACGCGAGGGTCGTACGCGTTCCTGGGAGAGCTCCTACTCGAAGCCGATCTCTCCCCGGATGCTCCGGTCACGGACCGCTGCGGCAGCTGCACGCGCTGCATCGACGCCTGCCCCACGGCGGCGATCGAAGAGGGCTTTCGCCTCGATCCACGCCGCTGCATCTCGTACCTGACGATCGAGCACCGCGGCGTAATCTCGACAGCGATGCGCTCGCTCGTAGGCGAATGGGTCTTCGGCTGTGACCTCTGCCAGGTGGTTTGCCCCTGGAACGATGAGGCCGCATCGGCTCCGAGCGAAGTTCTCGCCCCTCGGCTCGACGAGATTCTGGCCCTCGACGACTCTGGCTTCGACCGGCGCTATGGCAAGAGCGCGGTGCGTCGGACCGGACGCGCCGGGCTCGCGCGCAACGCCGCGCTGGTCCTCGGAAACACCCAGAATCCGCAGGCCGTGGCGCCACTGCGCGAAGCACTTCGAAGCCACGACGCGACGATCGTGCGCCAGCAGGCCGCGGGGGCCCTCACCGCTCTCGCTTCTGTCGCACCGGCGGCCCGTGCGGCCTTGGAAGCGGGCCGAGGGGACCCCGACGACGGTGTCCGCGCGGAGATCGAAGCCGGTCTCGGTGCAGCGGCTAGACGAGGTCTTGGCGCGACGCGCCCGTAAGCTCCAGACGCGATAAGAATCGTTCTTTCACCCGCACGGCCATCTTCTCTCGCTCGAGGCCGTTGCCGTCGAGCCGCACCCGACCACCGGCAATCATGTCGTGACCGCCGGCCGACTTGCTCCCAAGAACCTTCTGCAAGATCTCGCCGGCGTTCGTGTCTCGATCCGTCGTTCGCAGCGAGACGTAGAGCCCCTTTTTGTAAGAGCCCATCGCCAACGCCCACTCGACATCGTCCAACCGCAACAGAAAGTCCGCGACCTCGGCGACCATGTCCGGGTACAGCACGTCACCCAGATCCGAAATGATGGCTTTGTCGTAGACCGTGGCCTCGTCGATCGCGTCGCGGAAGGCGCGGAAGTACTCCCGCGGCACTCGCGCGTTCTCGATCTTTCCCAGTCGACGCTTGTTCGAATACGGGTACAGAAAATGGCTGGCGGCGAAATCAGCCTCGGTCGACTCGCGACCTAGATCCTGAGTCTCCGCCGCGATCCCGTAGAACAGTGCGGTCGCGATCTTGCTCTCCACCGTGACGTGAGAGTCGCGAAGATACTCCGTCAGGATCGTCGACGTGGCACCATAATTGTCCCGCATGTCGACGAAGGGTATCCCGTCGCTCGGTCCGTATGCGGGGTGGTGGTCGATGACGCCTGTCGGGACGACCTCCACCGGCAGGGAGTTGTTCGCGCGGCCCGGTTGCGTGTCGACGAGCACGATCCTGGTGTCGTCTGAGAACTCGATCTCCTTCACCGGGACCAGGCCAATGTTGAGATATTTCACCATCGCACGGTTCTCGGCCCGGCCGATGATGCCCCCAAGCGCGATGATCGACTCGCGGTCGCAGAGCTCCCGAAGCAAGTACTGCAACGCGGCAGCACTCGCGAGTGCGTCTGGGTCCGGATTGTCGTGCGGGAGGATGACCAGTGGGTCTGGCCCCTCGACCGCAGACATCAACGAGACCACGGGTCCCTTGGCCTGAGCCATCTCAAAGGGTGTTCACGAGGAAGAATCCCCGAAGTGCCGAGGAGTATAGAGACCCAGCCCGAGGCTTGTCCAGTCCACCTCCGGAACACCTGTTCGAGGCCCTACAAGGCACTAAGAAGGGGTGCTAGCGTCGTCCGGGAATGGCCCCCCGCCCCGTCGAAGAGATCCGCGCGCGGCTGTACGAGGCTGCCGCCGACCCGTCTGGTGATCTCGCCGTTGGTGCCCTCTGGATCGCCGCCGAGGAGTACCCCGATCTCGATGTCGACTCCTACCGGGCCTATCTCGCCGAACTGGCCGAACGCGTGACCAAGATCGCGATGGCCGGCGCCTCGGCAGACGCCATGCGACAGGCCATGGTCACCGTGATCTTCGAAGAAGACCGTTTCGCAGGCAACGCCGACGACTACTACGACCCCCGAAACAGCCTCCTGAACGACGTGATCGATCGGCGACTGGGGATACCCATCACGCTTGCGGTCGTCTACCTGAGCGTGGCGCACACGGTCGGTCGAAGCGCCGTCGGTCTGAACGCACCAGGCCACTTCCTCGTCCTCGACGAGGGTGCCGTCCTCGATCCATTCAATGGTGCGCGCATCGTCGAGCGCGAGGTTCTGCTCGCGCAACTGGAGCAGGCCGGAGCTCCTGATCCGGCTGCGCATCTCGAACGGATCCTCCAGAATCCGGCCGATACGCGCTCGGTCCTGACCCGAATGCTCGTCAATCTCCGCACGACTCATCTCCAACTGCACGACATCGATCGCGCACTGGCCGACGTAGACCGACTCGTGCACCTCGATCCCGCGAACCCGGCGTGGCTGCGCGACCGCGGGGCGCTGTTCCAGCGACTCGACTGCCCGCGTGCGGCGGCGACCGACCTCGACGCCTATCTCGAGCGGGTCCCGGACGATCCCGAGGCCGACGTCATCCGGCGGGTCGCGACGCGCTTGAAGCGAGAGCTTCCGCCCTTGCAGTGAGTCGAATTGACTCTATCCGCGTCAGCCCGGATGATCCGAGGGTGACGACCTCTGCGGACTCCAACGCCCTCTTACCCACCCAACTCATCGCCGAGCGGTTCGGACTCGACGTCGCCGCGCTCGAAGCCACGCTGGGCGCCGCCCTGGCCCGACGCGCCGACTTCGCCGACCTCTTCTTCGAGCACCGGGTGCTTCACTCGGTTTCACTCGATGAGGGCATCGTGAAGAAGGCGAACCAGTCCATCGTGCAAGGCGTGGGGGTCCGGGTTCTCGCGGGAGAGAAGACGGGCTACGCCTTCTCCGACGAGATCTCGATCGACAACCTGAAGCTCGCCGCGGAGAACGCGCGCGCCATCGGGGCCACGAGCGACAAGTCCCGCTCGGTCGACCTGCGAGGCACACCGACTGCACCCCGACACGACCTCTACCCGGTCGAGTCCAGCGCGCTACTGCCGAGCCTAACGGACCGGGCCGCGCTCTTGTCCCGCGTCGATCACGCCGCGAGAAGCTTCGACCCACGGATAAAGAACGTCATGGCGTCGGTCGCAGTTGAAGACAAGGTTGTCCTCGTCGCGAACTCCGAGGGTGATCTGGTCGCGGACCACCAGCCGCTGCTCCGCATCAGTGTGAACTGCATCGCCGAGGACGGCGCGAAGCGCCAACAGGGATCCGCCGGCGGCGGAGGACGTGTAGCCTTCGGGTTCCTCATCGACGGCGAAGAGCGCGCTCTCGGCTTTGCCCGCGAGGCAGCCCGCCAGGCGATCGTGAACCTCGACGCCACCGACGCGCCGGCAGGGGAGATGAACGTGGTCCTCGGCCCCGGTTGGCCGGGCGTCCTCCTACACGAAGCGGTCGGTCACGGGCTCGAAGGAGACTTCAACCGCAAGGGAACCTCGGCTTTCGCCAAGCTCCTCGGCGAGTCCGTCGCGTCGGAGCTCTGCACCGTGGTGGATGACGGCACGATCGCAGCGCGGCGCGGCTCACTGAACGTCGACGACGAAGGGACCCCCACGCAGCGCAACGTCCTGATCGAGAAGGGCAAGCTGTGCGGCTACCTGCAGGACCGCTTGAACGCGGGCCTCATGGGCGTTCCCGCTACCGGCAACGGACGCCGGGAGAGCTTCATGCACTATCCCATGCCGCGCATGACCAATACCTTCATGCTCGCCGGAGAGGACGACCCCGAAGACATCATTCGCTCCGTCGACCGCGGGCTCTACGCGGTCAGTTTCGGCGGTGGACAGGTCGACATCACGAGCGGGAAGTTCGTCTTCTCCGCGAGTGAGGCGTATCGGATCGAGGGCGGCAAGCTCGCCGGGCCCGTGAAGGGTGCCACGCTGATCGGCAACGGCCCCGACGTGATGAAGCGCATCACGCGGGTGGGCAGCGACCTCGCGTTGGACGACGGGGTCGGAACCTGTGGGAAGGATGGTCAGTCGGTGCCGGTCGGCGTCGGTCTGCCCACGATCCGAATCGACGGCATCACCGTAGGCGGAACCCAGGCATGAGTACGCACGATGGCAGCACGACCGACCTCGTCGACCTCGCCCTGGAGACGGCCCGTAGTGCGGGCGCTTCCGACGCGGATGCGGTCTACGTCGAGTGGACCTCGGGCGCGGCCCTGGTGCGGCTGGGCGAGGTAGAGACCGTGAAGATGTCGAGAGAGCGACGGCTCGGCATTCGATGTTTCGCAGGCAAGGCCAGCGCGATGGCATCGACCGCCGACCTCACCGGGGATGCGATCGAGCCGTTCGTCCGCAGCGTGGTCGAGATGGCGAGCATCGTCGCGCCCGACCCCGACTCCGGCCTGCCCCCCGCTTCGGACCTCGCAGCAGATGCCCCCGAGCTCGCCCTTGCCGACGAGGCCGGCGATTCGATCTCGCCCGATGACCGCGTGCGCCTGGCGACCCGCTGCGAAGCAGCCGCCCTCGGCGTCGATCCTCGGCTCACGAACTCCGAGGGCGCGGAGTTCTCCCACTCTGGCAGCCGTATCGCGTACGGATCGTCGA
Organism: Deltaproteobacteria bacterium; assembly: GCA_029262355.1. GTDB lineage: Bacteria > Desulfobacterota > Binatia > UBA12015 > UBA12015 > VGTG01. Next base: position 16,813 of record JAJCZO010000299.1, on the reverse strand, counting down.
CCGGATTCCGCGGCCGCTACCGAACCACGGGATACGGCATCTCGGTGGCGCCCGTCGCGACGGACGGCGACGAGATGCAACGAGACTCCTGGTCCGACAGCTCACGCGCGTACGCGCGGCTGGCCGAGCCCGAGAGTGTCGGCCGAATCGCCGCTGACCGAACACTTCGCCGATTGAACGCGAAGAAGGTTCCCACCCAAACCATCCCCGTAGTCTTCGATCCGATCAGCGCGGCTTCCCTCCTCCGTCACCTCGCATCGGCCGTTTGCGGTGGCGCGCTCTACCATCGCGCGTCTTTCCTGCTCGACAAGATGGGCGAGCAGGTCGCCTCCCCGGACGTCACGGTCATCGACGACGGTCGACTCGAGGGCGGGCTCGCCTCGCGACCATTCGACGGCGAGGGCCTCGCCACGCGCCGAAACGTCGTGGTCGAGGACGGCCGGCTCGCGAGCTACTTGCTCGACTCCTACTCGGCCCGCAAACTCGGAATGTCGTCGACGGCAAACGCGTCCCGGTCGGTCGGCGACGCACCGGGGGCCTCCCCCACGAACATGTACATGGCGGCGGGTGAGCACTCGGCGCAGGACATCATCCGGTCGGTCGACAAGGGACTCTACGTCACGAGCTTATCGGGGTTCGGCGTGAACGGAGTCACCGGCGACTACTCCCGCGGGGCGGGTGGCCTCTGGATCGAGAACGGGGAACTCACGCACGCCGTCGAGGAGGTCACGATCGCCGGCAACCTCCTCGACATGTTCCGCAACATCGAGATGGTCGGCTCCGATCTCGAGTTTCGGGCCGGCATCTGTGCCCCGACACTGCTCATCGGCCAGATGATGCTGGCAGGGGCCTGAGCGCCCTCCCCGGCGGGACTTGCGGGCAGCCCTCCGGTTGTGTAAATCGTACACAACTAGAAGGGAGTGCCATTCGATGCCCGAGAACCAGCAGCGTTCCGGCGAGGAGCTTTTCCGCGACTTCGCCCCGCTCGGCAGTCCGGCGGTCTACACGCGCGACCGGTGCGACGAGATCTCCGACACCGTTGCCCGAATTCGAGAACTGAAGAGGGAGCGCCGCGCGGTGATCCTGGCGCACAACTACCAGCGCCCGGAGATCTTCGAGGTTGCCGACTTCGTGGGCGACTCCTTGGAGCTGGCGCGCAAGGGCACCACCGTAGACGCCGACGTCATCGTCTTCTGCGGAGTGCACTTCATGGCCGAGACGGCGAAGATTCTCTCGCCAGAGCGCACGGTCTTGCTGCCCGATCTACGGGCCGGCTGTTCATTGGCCGAGAGCGTGGATGCCGACTCCCTCGAAGAGCGGCGCGACGAGCTCAAGGCCGTCTACCCCGACCTCCAGGTAGCCTGCTACGTGAACACGACAGCCGAGGTGAAGGCGGTCTGCGACGTCTGCGTGACCTCCTCCAACGCCACCGACATCGTAGAGAAGTTGCCGACCAACAACGTCCTGTTCGTGCCCGACGAAAATCTCGCACGCCACGTCCAAGAGAACACGAAGAAGAACATCATCGCGTGGGACGGCAACTGCTACGTACACCACCAGATCACGCCGGAGCAGATCGAACGCGTGCGCAAGCATCTCCCTCGCGTGAAGGTTCTCGCCCACCCGGAGTGCCGTCAAGACGTGCTGGATCTCGCGGATGCGGTACTGTCGACGAGCGGCATGATCGGGTACGCGAGAGAGAGTGACGCCCAAGAGTTCCTCGTAGTCACCGAATGCGGGCTGTCCGACCGCCTGCTGCTCGAGCTGCCCGAGAAGACCTTCTATAAGAGCTGCAAGCTCTGCGCGTACATGAAGATGATCACGCTCGAAGGCACGCTGCGTTCCCTCGAAGAGATGAGTCACCCAATCGAATTGGATGAGGACGTTCGGGCCGGCGCAGAGCGCTCGCTCAAGCGCATGCTCGAGCTTTCGTGAGCGGCGAAAGACAGTCCCGCGCAAACAAGGAAGACCACCCCGTCGAGACCGCCCCTTCGATGGAGGACCGCCACGTGGCGTCGGTTGCCGTCGCCGTCGACGTCGTCCCGTTCGGGCTCCGAGACGGCGCGCTTCACGCGGCGCTCGTTCGCGTGGGACACGCGGACGAAGCCGGGCTATTCGCGTTTCCGGGCGGCCGCGTGCAACCCGTGGAATCTCTCGACGTCGCCGCGCGTCGTTGCCTGGAACGCCACCTATCCCCCACCGGTTCGTTCCTCGAGCAGCTCTACGCGTTCGGCGAACCGGGGCGCGACCCCAGCTCTAGGGTCGTCTCCGTGGCCTACTTGGCCCTCGTCCCGCAGACCGAGGAAGCGCCGGGTGTCCATTGGTTCCCCTCGAGCGATCTCCCGCCGCTCGCGTACGATCACGGGGCCGTGGCAGACAAAGCCCTCGATCGCCTCCGGGGGAAGCTCGCCTACACGAACATCGCATTCGGTCTCCTGGCGGACGGCTTCACCCTCGCGGAGTTCCAGAAGGTCTACGAGACGATCCTCGGCCGCGCCCTCGATCGGCGCAACTTCAGAAAGAAGGTCCTGGCACTCGAACTGGTGCGGCCGATGGGCCGCGTTCGACACGGACCACACCGGCCCGCCGAGCTTTTTCAGTTCGCGCAACGGGCCCTGACGACCGTGGAAACTCCGCTCACAAAAAAGGGATAGTTTCCCATTTTACCAACTCCGCCCTCGTGCCATCCTACTGGCATGAGACGGCTGGTCGGGCCGATGGAGGTTGTGATGATGAGCACGTCACTTGCGCAGTTCGCACTCGCAGTCCTGTTGGCGCTGCCGGCGCCCACAAGCGCCAACGAGGGACCGCTGGGTTCCATGTCGAGCGCCGCAGAAGACGCGCGTGTCGTGCACCTGTTGAATCGCGCGGCCTTCGGCCCGACCTCGGAGCTGCTCGAGGAGGTCCACCGCACCGGACGCGCGGCCTGGGTCGGGCAGCAACTCAACCCAGCGTCGATCTCAGACCCGGAGCTCGACCAGAAACTTTCGATCTATCCCGCTCTGACGATGAACGGCTCCGAACTCCTCGAGAATTATCCACAGCAGAACCCCCGCGACGGCCCCATGGGCATCGGCCCGCCACAACGCATTCCCGTCGAGGTTGCGTCTGCGAACATGACTCGATCCGTCCATGGCAAGGCACAGCTCCGCGAGGTGATGACGGACTTCTGGTTCAATCACTTCAACGTATCGGCCCAGGACGGGCCGATCCGCTACGCAGTGGTCGGGTACGTCCGCGATGCAATCCGACCGAATGCTCTCGGCTACTTCGAAGACCTACTCCGCGCCACTGCCGAGAGCGTGGCGATGCTGTACTATCTCGACAACTACTTGAGCGTCGCGCCCGGCTCTCGGGGCGGGGGAAGCGGCATCAACGAGAACTACGCTCGCGAGTTGATGGAGCTCCACACCCTGGGCGTCGACGGCGGCTACAGCCAGGGCGATGTGATCGAAGTCGCACGTGCCTTCACGGGCTGGTCATTCGTTCCGCCACGCAGCGGCACCCCCACCTTCGCGTTCTTCCCCCAGGCCCACGTCGGCGGCGCGAAGACCGTTCTCGACACGACGATCCCGGCCGGCGGCCGAAGCGAGGGGCTCCAGATCCTGCACCTGCTCGCGACGCATCCATCCACCGCGCGGTTCCTCTCGCACAAGATTCTACAGCGCCTCGTTGCCGACGACCCCCCGCAATCTCTCGTCGACCGAACGGCCGAGGTCTTCCTCGCAACAGGCGGGCATATTGGCTGGACCGTCGCGAGCGTCCTGCTCTCCGACCAGTTCTATGAGCCCAAGTATCGATCGAACAAAGTGAAGACGCCGCTCGAACTCGTCGCCAGCGCACTTCGCGCGACGGCAGCCGACGTCTCCCTCGGTGTCGCAGCGAGCCGCCTGGTCGGAGACCTCGGCCAACCGCAGCTGCGCGCCGGCCCGCCGACCGGCTGGCCCGAGACGGGAGACGAAATCCTGAGTCCGGGTGGCATGGTCACGCGGTTCGAGTTCGGGTTCCTCGCCGTCACCGACCGCATCGAAGGTGCACGCGTCGACGCGGCTCTGTGGGAGCCAATCGTGGCGATCTGGGGTACCGATGGCTTGGCCCAGTACCTTCTCGGCCAGCTGCCGAGCGACACGACCCGCGCAGCACTTTCCCAGGCGGCCGCCGACGGGGCAGAACCCGGCCTTCTCGCCGCCATGGTCCTCGGCAGCCCCGAGTTCCAGCTTCAGTAGGAAGGAAGGCTAGCGATGTTGCATTCCACGATGAATCGACGAGAGTTCGTCACCGGGAGCCTTGCGGCCGCGGCAAGTCTCGGCCTGGGGCCCCGCTTCCTATTGCGACCAGCCGACGCGCAGACCACCCCCGGCCGCGTCATGGTCTGCCTCTTTCAGCGAGGAGCGGTCGACGGGCTCAACATGATCGTGCCGTACGGAGAGTCTCGGTACTACTCGCTACGAAGCTCGATCGCGATCCCGCGGCCAGGTGCGAACGGCGGCGCACTCGATCTCGATGGATTCTTCGGGCTCCATCCTTCGATGTCGGCGCTGCAACCGATGTTCGACGACGGCGAGCTCGCCGTGATTCACGCCTGCGGATCCCCCGATGAATCGCGCTCCCACTTCGACGCGCAAGAGTACATGGAGACCGGAACGCCAGGCGACAAGACCACCGATGACGGCTGGATCAACCGACATCTGCAGACGACCTCACCAGCGAAGCCAACGACCCTCCGCGCCGTGGCCGTCACGGGAAACGTGCCCCGCGCCCTCGCCGGATCGGAAAGCGTCTACGCCGCAGCGAGCCTTCTGGACCTCGACCTGGGTTCTGGGCGACAGGGCGAGCTCGCGCGCGCCGCGATCGAGGACCTGTACCGCGGACGTACCGACCTCATCGGCCGCACGGTCGGCGAGACGCTGGACAACTACGAGATCTTCACCAACCTCGGCGGATACACGCCCGCAAACGGCGCGGCCTACCCCAACGGCGACCTCGGTCGTCAGCTTCGCGAAATCGCCCAGGTGTTGAAGAGCAATCTCGGTGTCGAGGTCGCGTTCCTGGAAGTCGGAGGTTGGGACACCCACGTAAATGAGGGTGGTGCCGACGGACAGCTCGCAGACCTCCTTCGCACACTAGCCGATGCCATGGCGGCGTTCCGAATCGACCTCGGCAATGCGATGGACGACGTGTGCCTGATGACCATGAGTGAGTTCGGTCGCACCGCGGCCGAGAACGGAACGGGCGGAACCGACCACGGACACGGCACCGCCATGCTTGCCCTCGGCGGCACCGTGGCCGGCGGCAAGGTCTACGGCGACTGGCCCGGCCTGGGTTCTTCGCAGTTGTACGAGGGACGCGACCTCGACGTGACGACCGATTTCCGGACATTTTTCGCCGAGGTGGTCGAACGCCATCTCGGAAACGACGACATCGCCACCGTCTTCCCGGACTTCGCCTACGGCCCCTCGAACCGGCTCGCGCTGATCTCGTAACGCCTAGCGGCTACCGGGTCGGGAGTCGTCGCGACCTACCCGGGTCTGGATCGGCGCGGGCGTGAAGTGGGGCGCCCCGCCACGCTCGTGAGCAGCGACGACGTCTTGGCGCGCGGGCCATCGACTTACGCAGCTGGCGAGGTTTTCGCGCCGGTGAGACCACATGCTACCGTTGCCGCATGCCACGGTCGGCCGTCCGATCTACTCGTCGAAGGCTGCCGGCCTCGGGAAGCGCGCGGGCGCGTCGCAGACCGTCCTTCGACGGAGAGTTTCTGCGCAAATGGCTGCCGCCGTCCGCGGGAGGCGCCGGATTTCTCCTGCTCTACATCCTGGGCAACCTCGACGTGATCAACACGCCTCCGGCACTCGCAGCCGACGCACTCCTGCTCGCCCTCATCGTGCTGTTCTTCCCGATGAGATATGCGTACCGGCTCAGCCCCCGCGGTCGCTCGGCCGCGGTCCTCTTGGGCATCGTCTGGGTCGCCGCCATCTACGGCCCGGTCTACCGACGGATCTACCCAGCGCCGCGCATCGCGACGATGGAGGTCAAGCCAGACGAGCTGCCCACGACGCTGCCGGCTGCTGGCCATGGCCAGCAGCTCGACCTCGTCATCGAGGGACACCTCGAGCCGGGCGTTCCCGGTTCGACGCGAGCAGCCCGCTACCGCCTCACCTTCTCCGATTCCGTGGGCCGTGAGCAGATCCACGCGGGAGAGCTCATCGAGAGCTGGGAGCGCCAGGCACGCGGACGCCGCGAAGACATCGATCTTCTCCGGGCGCGGACCGCCACCCGGATCGTTCTCGACAACCCTTCGAACGACGACCTGTTCGTAACCGAGTTCGCGATGCGAGGCCGCGCGGAGCGTCGTCTGACTCTCGGGCTGTATCCCCACACACAGCTCCCGCTCTGGCTCTCGATACCGATCGCCGCGGCCCTCGTCGTCGCGGCGGTGGCCTTCGACCGGGCAACGGCCGCCGGGGAAACGGCGGCTTCGCTCACCATCGCGACCGCCGCCGCACTGACGTCCACCTTCGCATTCCAGACCGTAGCGTCTCCTCAACCAACGTTCCGTGAACTCTTCGGAGCGACCATCGTGGGCGCACTCGTCGGCGGTCCCGTGGGCGGCCTCGCGGCATGGCTCTTCAAAGGCCGCGCTACCGCATTGCTAGGATCGGGGCGCCGTGCACGCTGAGAGCCACGAACCACTCGAGTCCGAGCCCCGCGCAAGAGGCCCAGCCGGCGCGGGCAGTGTCATCACCATCGCGGTGCTGTGCGCGCTCGCCGGATTCGGTGCACTGTTCTTCTACAGCGACGGTGTAAAGCTCGGCCAAGCGGCGGCTGGAATTTCGTGGCTACGCTTCGCCCTTCCCATCGGCGCAACGCTCTTCAGTTACGTGCTCATGGCGCTCTCGTACGACGGAATCGCGGCCGCCGCGGGAACGCCGGTGGGATTCACGCCGATGCTACGGATCACCTTCGTGTCGAACACCGTGAACTACCTCGTCGCGACAGGCGGGCTCTCGGGCTTCGCGGTCCGGATGTACTTCTTCCGGCGCCACGGCATCGCGATGGGCCGCGCGGTCACGATCTCGTTCGTTCAGGGCTTGCTCACGAACCTCGCACTGCTGGTGTTTCTCGTGATGGGCTTCTACTTCCTCGTCCGCCACCAGTCGCTCGGCGCGACAGCACTCGTGGCGGCCGGCGCCCTGCTTGGCATCTTCATTCTAATCATGGGTCTGTGCGTCGTCCTGCTCGTTCGTCCGAGCGCCCGACGGCGTGTTCTATTGTGGAGCGGCGACGTAGCCCATCGCCTCACGCAACGCTTCCTCCCCGAGCATCGCGTCCCACGGCGGATGCACATCTGGCGCATCCTGCACAACGTCGACGACGGCTTTCACTTCATGGTCGCCAACTGGCGGAGCATGCTCGTACCCACGATCTACATCCTACTGGATTGGGTCGCGACACTCGCCGTACTGTGGGGCTGCTTCTGGTCGGTCGACCTCTTCGTCGCCCCCGCGCTGATCACCGTCGGATTTTCGGTCGCGATCCTCTCTTCGATGATCTCTCTGGCCCCAGGCGGGCTCGGAATCATGGAGAGCCTGACGACGGCGCTCTTTGCGACGCTCGGGACACCCCTCGCACCCACGGTCATCGCCCTGATCCTCTTTCGCGTGTCGTACTACGCCCTACCCTTCGTCGTGAGTATCGTGTTCTTCCGCGGCATGCTGCACGACGCCCGCGAACACTCCCACTGAGCGAGCGGACAGGCGCGCCCGGCGACTCGATCGCTTGCGGGAGCCTGCGCGTTGCGGGACAGTCCAGAGTCATGCCGAGCGAAGACCCCTTTTTCGCCGCACTGGACTTCGGCACGGGCGGAGGGAAGTGCGCGATCTTCGACGCCGCGGGAGCGCGCCTCGCCGTCGTACGAGAGCCCTGGGGCTATCAACAAGTCTCCTACGAGCACGAAGATCTCGTTCACGGCTCGAGCTTCGATCCGCACGCCTTCTGGGCCGCCCTCGGGCGGTGCGCCCGCAAGGCCATTGCCGAGGCCGGAGTCTCCGCCGACTCCATCTCGGGCATCGCGGCGACGGCGCTCCGCCTCGGCACCGTCTTCCTCGACGCTCAAGGGCACGAGATCTACGCCGCCCCGAACATGGACGGCCGCGGTCTCGCCGGTGGCTTCGAGGTGATGGAGAGGCTCGACGCGGCACGCGCCATCGGCATCACGGGACACTGGCCACCGTTCGTCTTCTCGCTCGCTCGCCTACTTCGATTCCGGAAGCTCAAAGGCGAACCACGCGTCGCACACGTGCTGAGCCTGAACGACTGGATTACCTATCGACTGAGCGGCACCCTCGCGTGCGAACCGTCGAATGCGGGCGAGTCCATGTTGCTCGACATCTCATCCCGCAGCTGGAGCACCGAGATCCTCGAGATGTTCTCGGTCGACGAAGGCCTGCTTCCACCCCTCGTCGAGCCGGGCACTGCGCTTGGCCGTGTAACGAACGAAGCGGCTGAGCAGACGGGATTTGCGCCGGGAACACCGGTCTTCGCCGGGGGAGCCGACACCCAGTGCGCACTCCTCGGCGCCGGGGTCGTCCAGCCGGGACACGCCGGAGCCGTCCTGGGCACGACGACTCCGGTCATGATGGTCGACGCCGACCTTCGGTTCGACGAGGCGGGCAAGCTCTGGACGGGCTGCCACGTGGTTCCCGACCTATGGACGCTCGAGAGCAACGCGGGCGACACCGGGATCGCATTCGAGTGGCTCCTCGGCATCGTGGGACTCGACGGAGACGACGCCTACCAACGCGCAGAGCAGCTCATCTCCGACATCCCAGAATCGGCGAGCGCGGTGATGAGCTTCGCGGGCCCGCAGATCTTCGACCTCCTGAACTTCGACCCGAGCCGTCCGGCGGCGTTCGTGTTCGACAACCCACCCTTCGGAGTCCGACCGACGACCGGCAGCTTCCTGCGGGCGTTCCTGGCCAACGTCGCCTGTGCCGCGCGAGCCAACCTCGAGCAGATCGAGGAGGTCCGGAGTCAACCAGCCGCGTCACTGACTCTCACCGGCGGCATGACTCGACTCCCCACTCTCCTACGCGAATTCGCACGCACCAGCCGACGACCGCTTCTGGTGTCCGACGAGCCCCACGCAACGGCCCTCGGTGCCGCGCTCCTTGCCGCCGTCGGCGCAAATGCACACAGCAGTGTTCCCGCTGCGGCCAAAGCAATGGTGCGCGTGCGCCCTCTCGAGCCAGACCCGAGCTTCAACGACGCGGGCGACGCCGAGTACCAGCGCTGGCGGAAGCGCTACCCCGAGCTGAAGACGTTTTCTTCTTGACCGGAGCGCTCCCTTCGCTCGAAACCGGCGCCGCTTCGTCGTTGCCTCCGACGCGCACGACGGCACGCAGCGCGAGAACCTCGCGGGTCGTGAGCTCCCGCGTCGCGCCGACCGCCAACGACGCGAGCTTGATCGGGCCGATGGACGCCCGCGAGAGCTTGTCCACGGAGTGTCCAACCGCGTCGAACATGCGGCGCACCTGTCGCTGTCGTCCCTCTCGGATTGTGATGCGCAGCCGAGCCTTGTTCTCGAGCTTCCCTTCGACGACCACCCCAGCCGGAGCCGTCGGCCCGTCCGCCAGGCGGAGGCCCTTGCGCAGCCGCAAGAGCGCCTTCTCCTCCGGATGGCCGCGAACCTTCACCCGGTATACCTTGGGGACCTGGTACTTCGGGTGCGAGAGCCGCTGCGCGACTTCGCCGTCGTTCGTGAGCAGAACCAAGCCGCTCGAATCGAAATCCAGACGCCCTACGGGAAAGAGATGTGTCTTCAGTCGTTTGGTGACGTCGCCGATGCACGGACGTCCGGCCGGATCGGACATCGAGCTGACCACTCCGACGGGCTTGTGATACGCGACGTACCGCAGTCGCTCCGGGACGGTCGCGCGGCCGTCGACCGTGATGCGGTCCTTGACCGGGTCAGCCTTCGCTCCCAGCTCGCGAATCACCTTCCCGTTGACCCGAACTCTCCCCTCCTGAATCAGCGTCTCCGCGGATCGCCGGGATGCGATCCCCGCCTGACTCAGAAGCTTCTGCAGCCGGTCGGTCGGCGGCGCCATCTGTTTCGTCCTGCTCTTCGCCAGCGGCTTCCTGTTCATGCGTGTTTTCGTCCGCCTCTCCGTCGCTGGTCGCGTCGACTTCGGCTCGACCGGCCTCCGGGCTGCCGTCCTCGCCCTGCTGAGCCTCGCCGTCTACGGCATCCTCCGGCTCGCCCAGAGCCTCGGCCGCCTCCTCCTCCCGCGCCTCCTCGATCAGATTCGCGAGGGATGCCGGATCGGGCAACGGCGGCAGGTCGCCGAGCTCCTTCAAGCTGAAGAGTTCGAGGAACTCGTGGGTCGTACCGTACTCTACCGGACGGCCGGGCGACTGTCGGCGACCGATGACCTGAATCAACCCACGCGCAGTCAGCGCGCCCAGTACCGCATCGCAATTCACGCCGCGCACTGCCTCGACCTCACCCCGCGTGGCAGGCTGGCGGTAGGCCACGACAGCCACCGTTTCGAGAACGGCCCTCGAGAGGCGGGGAGGCTTCTCCGCGAAGAACTTGCGCACCCAGGGCGCGTACTCCGCAACGGAACGGAGCTGGAAGCCTCCGGCGGTCTCGATGACACGAACACCGCTTCCGCGCTCCTCCTGCCGCTGCTGGAGCTCCTGCAACCCGGCCACGACCTGCTTTCGGCTCCAGGCGCCGAGGACGCGTGTAAGCCGCGTGAGAGGCACTGCTTCCGCCGACGCAAAGAGCGCGGCCTCGAGCACCGGGACGAGCGGAGGCAGCTCCTGTTCGGCCACCGCTTCCGTTTCGCCCTCCCCTTCGGCCGAGGCGTCCTCGGTCGCGTCGCTCTCCCCAGCCGATTCCTCCTCGGAGTCTGCCACGCCGCTCTCGGCAGCCAATGCCTCCTCGGAGTCCACCACGTCGCTCTCCGGCGTCACGTTCTCCTCGGACGCGGCCGCCCCCTCCTCCTGGCTCGCATCGGGCTTGCTCATTGCGCCAGCTCCTCCTCGTCCTCGGTCTCGAGCTCGAGCTCGAGCTCGAGCATCCGGTTCGCGTCGACATCCCGCACCAGCTCGACCCGGATCTCCCCGTGAATCTCGCCCTGCACCGCCATCACGGCGCCGTGCTTGATGAGCTCGAGAATCCCGAGAAACGTCACGATGATCCGCATCCGCGACGCGTCTTCGGGGAAGAGCTCTTCGAAGCTACATCGCCGCATCGTATGAAGCCGCTCGAGCGTCAACTCGATCCCATCTCGAATACTGAGCCGTTCGCCGATCACCTGGTGAACGATCGCCCGAGCCCGCCGCTCGAGCACGCGCTCTAGGGCGGCAAGAAGGTCACCCATCGTCAGAGGCACTGGCGGGGCGATGAACTGTCCTGGGGCAGCCTCCACCACCGTGCGGCGAAACACATCCCGCCCCAGGACGGGACCAGCGGCCAGCGCCGCGCCTGCTTTCTGGAAGCGCTCGTGTTCCAGGAGTTGCTCGATGAGCTGCTGCTCGGGGTCGAGCGGCTCTTCATCGTCCAGTTCGTCCTGCTCCTCGGGTGGCAGCAGCGCCCGAGACTTGAGGTAGATCAGGGTCGCGGCCATGACCAAGAACTCACCGGCGATATCGAGGTTGAGGTCCCGCGCCGCGGCCAGCGATGCCAGATACTGATCCGTGATCGAGGCAACTCTAATGTTGTAGAGGTCCACCTCGTGCTTCTTGATCAGATGAAGCAAGAGATCGAGCGGCCCCTCGAACTCCTCGAGCTTGACGTTGTGAATCTCGGACATGCAGACCTACGCGAACCCTAGCACACCAGAGACCGACCCGGCGAGCGACGCCGCCGGCTAAAACCCGATCGCATCGCGTACCTGGCGCATCGTTTCGCGAGCCACCGCCTGGGCTCTCTCGGTGCCTGCCGCTACGATCTCTCGCACCCGCTCCGGGTTCTCCGCCAGATCTGCACGCCGCTCGCGCAGCGGCGCCAGCTCCGCCACGACGTGCTTGATCATGATCTTCTTGCAGTCGAGACACCCGATCCCGGCGGTCTTACAGCCCTCGGTCACGGCCTCGATCTCGTCGTCGGTGCAATAGATCTGATGCAAACGAAAGGCCGGACAATCCTTCGGATCGCCGGGATCGGTCAACCGAACGCGCCGGGGATCGGTTGCCATGCGCCCCAGACGCTTCTCGATCGAGGCGGGGTCCTCGTCCAACGCGATCGCGTTGTTGTAGCTCTTGCTCATCTTGCGACCATCCGTACCGGGCACGCGCGGAGAGGGCGACAACAAGGCCTCGGGCTCAGGCAGGATCGATCCATAGTAGTTGTTGAAGCGACGAGCGATGTCCCGCGTGAGCTCCACATGGGGAACCTGATCCTCGCCCACCGGAACCTTCGACCCCCTGTAGAGCAGGATGTCCGCTGCCTGGAGCACCGGATACCCGAGAAACCCGAAGGTCGAGAGATCGCGCCCCTGAATCTGCTCCCGCTGTTCCTTGTAGGTAGGATTGCGCTCGAGCCAACTCACCGGCGTCAGCATGCCCAGCAGAAGGGCCAGCTCCGCATGCTCCAGGATCGCAGACTGCTGGAAGATCACGCAGCGCTCGGGATCCAAGCCCGCTGCGAGCCAGTCCATCACCATCTCGGCCGAGAACTCGGACACCCGCTCCGGGCGCTCATAGTCGGTCGTGAGAACGTGCCAATCCGCAACGAAGAAGTAACAGTCGAACTTCTCCTGCAGGGAAACCCAGTCCCTCAAGGTCCCCAAAAGATGTCCCAGGTGCAGCCTGCCCGTCGGCCGCATCCCGCTCACGACGATGCCGCCGCCCGCTCCCGTACTCGTGCTCACGTCCTCTTCCTCCCCTCCGACCGGCTCCAGGCTCGCTCGCGTGGATGGTGCTTGCCGTGCACCTCGCGGAGATGCGCCCGGCTCACATGTGTGTAGACCTCGGTGGTGGAGATGCTCGCATGCCCAAGCAGAGACTGCACGGCACGCAGGTCAGCCCCCCGCTCCACGAGATGCGTCGCAAATGCGTGGCGCAAGCCGTGAGGCGATGGCGCCGACTCGAGCCCGGCCGCTTCGGCCAATCGACGAACGAGTGCGAAGATCGCTTGCCGCGACAGCTTGTTCCCACGCGGAGAAAGGAAGATCTCGTGGCGAGCACCCGCCCGTGCCAAACGGGGCCTCTCCACGTCGATATAGCGCTCGAGCGCCCGCTTCGCCGGCCGCCCGAGCGGGACGACGCGCTCGCGATCCCCTTTCCCGACCACGCGGAGCGCCGACTCGTCGAGATGAAGACGATCGAGCGTCAACCCCAACGCCTCGGTCACGCGAAGGCCGCTGCCGTACAGCACCTCCAGAAGCGCGCGGTCGCGCAACGGGGTCCGCGTGCGATCGGCGGCATCCAGGAGATTCTCGACGTCCTTCTCGCTCAACGTCGACGGCAGGCGCCGACGTTGGCGGGGCTGCTTCAGATCCGCGAGGGGGCTCTCCTCGACGACCCTCTCGCTCACCGCAAACCGGAAGAGCCCCCTCAGCGCCGAGAGCCGTCGGGCCTGGGTGCGCGCGCCGATTCCACGATCAGCCTCGGCCGCCTGGAAGCACAGCACCAACTCGCGGCCGACCCGCTCGGCCGCGGTGATGGAGAACTCCTCCTGCGCGAATCGAGTGAACCGCATCAGATCGTCCGCGTAGGCCTTGTACGTGTGCGGCGAAACTCCCACCTCCGCCCGCAATCGGGCGAGGTGTCGATCGATCAACTGGTCGAGTTCCACGGAGACCTCACCCGGCGCCCGGAACGTCGGTCGCCGCGCCCTCGGGCGAGCCGCCAGCGTCGTTGCCGGCGCGCACTACTGGCTCGAGAGCCCGGCGAATCTCACCTTCCCGTCGGCACTTCGAGCCGTCCGTCTCACTCACGTAGAAAACGTCCAGCACCTGATCGACTGCGGTTGAGATCTTCGCGAGGTGAATCTCGAGTCCGAGACGCCGCAGTGCCTGGGCGATGTCGTGCAGAAGCCCGACCCGGTCCCGACCGAAGACATCGACGATCGTAAAATCGTCGGAGTTCTCGTTGTCTACCCGCACGCCGTGGGCGGCGGGTCGCGGCTTGCGGACATCGAGGATTCCCGGCTTCTTCGCTCGGGCAACGAGACCCTCGAGGTCCGTCGTTCCATCGAGTACGTCACCCAGAAGCCGGCGAACGCGTTCCCACCGCTCGTCATCGACCGCGATCTCCCGTCGCTCCAGGTGCGAGATGCGGAAGGAATCCACTGCGATGCCATCGGTCGAGGTCGAGATCCTCGCACCGACGATGTTCATCCCGCTTGCCGCGAGGACCCCCGTAATCACCGAGAACAGTCCGGGCCGGTCCAGCGACGCGACCGTGAACCCGGTGAACTCCCGGTCGTAGTAGTGCGTAACGCGCATCGCCAAGCGCCCGTCACGCCGGGCGGTCTCCACGAGCGCGGCATCCTTTGAAATCAGATGCTCAGGCGTTCGAAGGAAATAGGTCCCCGGCATTGAGGCCACGAAGTCGTCGAAGCGCAGGGCCGCGTCTTCGCCGTCCTCCTCCTGGATCTTGCCGCGCACCCGATTCTGGATGCGAGCGACACGCGCCCCTCGCCCCTCAGGCTCGAACCCTCGCTCAAAGACCTCGTTGACCCGCAAATAGGTCTCGCCGAGCAGCATGTCCTTCCAGTTGTTCCAGACCTTCGGTCCGGTCGCGCGCATGTCGGCATAGGTCATCAGATAGAGCCGCTTGAGCGACTCCGGGCTTCCGACCATCAGGGCGATCTCTCTGACCAGCTTGTCGTCCTGGATGTCGCGACGTTGGGCAAGATGGGAGAGCACGAGATGGTTTCGCACCATGAACTCGAGTTCCTTCGCATCGTCCTCGTTGAGGCGGAAGCGTCCGGCAATGGTGCGCGCGAGAGCCGCGCCCTTCTCGGAATGCTGCCCGCCCATGCCCTTGCCGATGTCGTGCAGGATCATCCCCAGGAACAGAAGCTCGACCTTGTCGACGAGCCGCATCACGTCGGTGAGCAGTGGCAGGGCTTCGGCTCGTTCGCCCTTGCGCAATCTCTCGAGTTCCCGAACCCCCATCAACGAATGCTCGTCGACCGTGTAGATGTGGTAGAAATCGTGCAACACGAGGCAGAGCAGGTGTGCCCACTCGGGCATCACCTGCGCCAAGATGCCGAGCTTGTGCATCTCGTGCAGCGTTTCGTACACCCGGTACTGGCCGCGGAGGATTCCGAAGAACGCCTCCGTGAGCTTGGGGTCCGCACGCTCCGTGTCTCCGAGGCGCCAGGCCTCTTGTCGCATGAGGTCTGCAAACGCGGGAGCGATCTTCACCCCGTGACGCTGCGCATCCGCGAGGACGCGGAGCAGCTCGATTGGATCCTTCGCGAAGAGCTCGTCGTCGGCACTGACGAGCTCGCCCGCGACGATCTGGACTCCGGGTCGGATGGTGCGCGCCATCATTCGGCCGATCAACCGATACGGCCCTGGCGGATTGACCGACCGATCGATGATCGCGGTGGCGAAGCGCATGACTTCGGTGCCCTGCAGGTAGTAGTCGCGCAAGAAGTGTTCGACTGGCTTTAGCTGATCGCCCTGCTTGACCACGTACCCGAGGTTCTCGGCGATGGGCTCCTGCAAGTCGAAGGTCAGCTGATCTTGATGCGTGCCGGTGAGAAAATGCAGCGCGTTGCGGACCCGAAAGAGGAAGTCGCGCGCTCCTTCGATGTCTGCGAGCTCCTGGCTGGTCATCACCCCGTTGACCGCGAGCTCTCGCAGGTCGGCTATCTTGAACTTGATCTTGGCGATCCACAGCGCCGTATGGAGATCGCGCAGACCACCCTGCCCCTCCTTCACCTGCGGTTCGAGCAGGTACACGGAGTCGCCGTAGGTATGCCGGCGAGTTTCACTCTCCAAAAGCTTCTCGCGAAAGAACTTGGCGGTCCCACGGGGCTTGATCTCCCGCTCGAGCGTGCGGAAGAACTCTTCGCTGAGCGTCGGCTCCCCACAGAGGTAGCGCGCGTCGATCAAGGCGGTCTTGACGGTCAGATCGGTACCCGCAATGCGAACGCAATCCTTCACCGTGCGCACGGCGTGCCCCACCTGAAGACGCGTGTCCCACAGTGCGTAGAGAATCGTCTCCGTGATGGTCTCCACGTACGGCGTCATCTTGTGCGGGTACAAGAAGAGCAGATCGATGTCGGAGTGCGGATTGAGCTCGCCCCGCCCATAGCCACCCTGTGCGAGCACCGTGCAGCTCTGATCGAGCTGAACGTAACGTCGGCGGAAATTCGCGGTCGCCGCGTCATAGAGCCACGCGATCAACTCATCGATGGCGATCGTAAACGCCTCGACCACGTCCGAACCGGTCGCGCCGGCGTCGTGCCAGCGGTGAATCTGATCGCGCGTCGCCACGACATACTCGCGGGCTACGGCGCCGAGCTCTGTATTCTCGTCGGCCGGCGGCAACGCGGCCCGCTCGCCGGGAAACGGCGACGGCTCGGCCGGCTTCGCGGTCGTGCTCACCAGACGCGCCTCAGAGATTCGCGCTCGAATCTGCGGTCGTCAGAAACGCGCGGACTCCCCGGCTGATGCCCTCGGCCAGGTCGCGCTGGTATCGCGGGGACGCCACGCGCTCGCCCTCGGATGGATGCGTCAGAAAACCCACTTCCACCAGAACACATGGCATGTAGGCGCCCACGAGAACGTAGAAGGGGCCCTTCTTCACCCCGAGATCCGTGACGTTTCTCCACCTTCCTCGAAGA
>JAJCZO010000298.1 GCA_029262355.1 Deltaproteobacteria bacterium | reverse complement strand
AACAGCGTCCCCTGCGGGCCTCGCAGCACCTCGATCTGCTGAACATCGACGATGTCCACGAGCGTCCCGAAGGCACGAGGAAGGAATACACCGTCGATGTAGACCCCAACGCCGGGGTCGAACGCGATCGCAGGCGCAGAGGTCCCGACACCACGGATGCGAATCTGACTCTGTCCACCCGTATTGTCTGACTGAAAGGTCAGGTTCGGTACGAGCGTCTGGATCTCGTCTAGGCGCTGGATGCCCGCCTCCCGCAGAGTATTCTCGCCGAGCGCCGTCACGGACACCGGAGTGTCCTCGAGGAACTCTTCGCGCTTCCGCGCCTGAACGACGATCTCCTCGACGGTGTTGATCTCGTGCCGAGATACGCCTTCGGCCTTCGAGGCCTTCTCGAACGCCGCCGCCTGCGCCTCACCGGCGTCGACCTCGTCCGCGACGCCGCCCGCCTCGCCCGGGGTCTCGATCGACTCGACGTACCCCGACGGCGACTCCGGCGGCTGTGCTGCCGCGGGCCGCGGCACCGATACGAGCGCACATCCAGTGATCAACTGACAAAGCTGCCAGGCTCTCTTCATGAGGTCGCCTCCTTGCCGAACCGTGGACCGCCTTCGGAGGTGGCAATATCGCGGCCGGTGCCCTCAGGGCAACCGTGGTCGAAGAAGAAGGGCATCGAAGCGGTGAAACCGGCAACCGAGCAATGGGCACCGGTACGCCGGACTACAAACCAACGGAGCGCTCATCTCCAGGCGTTGACGAGTCGTCCGTCTGGGCGAGCCACCGCTCGTAGAGGACGAAGCCGAGGGACAGCACCACCGCGCCAACGAACAGTCCGATCAACCCCGCTCCGACGAAGCCGCCGATCGACCCCAGGAAGATCACGAGGGTGGGGACCGGCGCGCCCCGCCCAAGCAGGATCGGCTTCAGCACGTTGTCGGCCGGCGTGACGAGTACGTTCCAAAGGATGAACAGCACGCTCGTCAAGGTGCCGGTCGTCGACACCACGTACAGAACGGCCGGTATCGTGATCAGCGCGATCGGCAGCTGAACCACTCCAACGATCAGGCAAACCAGCGTGAGCACGCCAGCGGCGGGAAGCCCCACGACGAGGAACCCGAGCCCGGCCCCCAAGGCCTGAATGAGAGCGACCCCGAGGATCCCCCGAGTCACGCTCTGAACCGTCGTGGCTGCGATCGCGGCGTACTCGGGGCCCTGCTCCCCTGCGAGTCGGGTCATGAACTGCGTCGCGGCTTTCGCCCCTTCCTCGCTGCGCGCCAGCAGGACTCCCGAGATCGCAATCGAGAGAAGGAACTGGAGCAGGGTGAAACCCGTCCCCGCGGCGGTCGAGATCATCCAGGTCGTGGCATCGCGGATCTCCGGTGTGAACCGTGCCAAGACCGCTTCGAGATTCATCGAGGCCTGTGCCCAAAGCCTGTGCAACTTCTGTCCGATCACCGGCCACGACTCGATGGCGTCGGGCGGAGGCGGCACCCGGAGTGCACCCGCCTGGGCCTCGCCCGCGAGCGCCTGCGCGCCGCCCCAGAGACTCCCGGCGAGCATCAACGAGGGGCCGATCAGAAGCGCCAAGAGAAGCAGGGTGACCAGCGCCGAAGCGAGTGTCTCGCGTCCACCAAAACGTTCGGTCAGCCACCGAAAAACCGGGTACACCGCGATCGCGATGATCGCGCCCCAGGCGACGGCGAGGAGAAACGGCGCCAAGATCCAGAAACACGCGCTCGCAAGCAGCCCCAAGGCCCCGAGGCGGATTGCGATGTCGATGACCTCGGTCTGTAGATCCCTGCTAGCCGGCTTCATCCGCTTCCCCCGCGGGGTCCATAGCACCGTGCGCCAGAGGCCCCCATCGTCTAGGTTCGCCCACCTATGTTGCAAGCAGGCATCGTCGGGCTCCCGAACGTCGGAAAATCCACGCTCTTCAACGCGGTCACCCGAACCCGGAAGGCCCCGGCGGAAAACTACCCGTTTTGTACGATCGACCCCAACCAGGGCATCGTGACGGTCCCCGACGAGCGCCTCCAAGTGCTGTCGGAGCTCTCGAAGTCGCTGAAGGTGATCCCGACCACAATCGAGTTCGTCGACATCGCCGGCCTCGTGAAGGGAGCGAGCCAAGGCGAGGGACTCGGCAATCAGTTTCTGAGCAACATCCGCGAGGTCGACGCGAACGTGCAAGTCGTACGCTGCTTCGAGAGCTCCGACATTCACCACGTCGACGGATCGGTCGACCCGCTGCGCGACATCGAAGTGATCAACACGGAGCTGATCCTCTCCGACATCGCGATGCTCGAGCGCCGCCGCGAACGCAACGTGAAGAAGGCCCGCGGCGGCGACAAGGAAGCGACTGCCGAGAACGTCCTGATCGACAAGCTGATGCCCCACCTCAACGACGGCAAGCCCGCACTCACGCTCGAGGTCGACGATGAACAGGGGAAGCTGATGAAGGGCTTCTTCCTCCTGACATCGAAACCGACCATCTTCGCGTGCAACGTATCCGAAGACGATCTCGCCGAAGCATCGACCAACCCCGATTCCAACGAGCATGTGGCCGTCGTACGGAAACACGTGACCCAGACCCACGGCGCAAGTGCCGTCGTGGTGAGTGCGGCGATCGAAGCCGAGCTCATCGACCTGAGCGACGAAGAGGCCAGCGAGTACCTCGAGAGCCTCGGAGTGGCGAGCAGCGGAGTCGGCGCACTGATCAAGGCGGTCTACGAGCTCCTCGGTCTCCGCACGTACCTCACGACGGGCGAGAAGGAGACGCGCGCCTGGACGATCACCGCAGGCACCAAGGCGCCGGGCGCCGCCGGAGTGATCCACTCGGACTTCGAGCGCGGCTTCATCGCGGCCGAGACCGTTAGCTACGACGACCTGAAAGGGCTCGGCTCGTTCGCGAAAGCAAGAGAGGCCGGCAAGCTCCGCATCGAGGGCAAAGAGTACGTCGTACAAGACGGCGACGTCGTCGAGTTCCGCTTCAACGTCTGAGCCGACGGCGCCGCTCCTGCGGGATCAGGAAGGCGCAGGCGGGAACGTCTGCATTCCGTCCTGCTCCACGCGGGCGCGCTTCAGCACGAGTTCCAGAATCCGCCACTCACCGTCCGGATCTCTGCGGTACCTCTCGTAGTACCAACCCATACCCCACAGGTGACGTCCGCCTTCGGTCTTGGGCCACCAGAGCATGTCTTCCATCGCCCAGATGCCGCGCGCGGTATCGCGGCCCGTGAGTTCGACCTCCGACATGTGACCGTGGTGAACGGTCTTCACGTTCTGCAAGAGCGGCGACAGGAACTTGCGGAAGGCTGCGCGGCCGTTGATCGGCGGCGCGCCGTCCTGCGTCGTGTCGATCTTGACGTCCTCACAGAAGACCTGCTCCCACGCGTCCCAATCCTTCTGGTCCATCGTGCGAAAGTAGCGGGACTTGAGCTGACGAATCTTCTCGATCTCGACGAGTTCTTCGGGAGTCATGGACGTCGGTCTAAGACGTCGGGCTGGGCTGGGTCAACGCGACATCGCCCCTCGCGAGCTGGGCCCCCCGGACGCCGTCGGACCAACCCAGAACCCGTGGCCGATCCCTCGCGCTTGTCGGCGGCCGGGGCCTTCACTATTCACCTGAGGTGCCTCCTTATGGCCGCAGCGAGATCATCTTCGAGAGCGACAATGCCCGGACATGTTTCGGATGTGGGCCCGACAACCCCAAGGGCCTCGGGCTTCGGTTCTTCGAAACCCAAGAGGGTGTAGAGGTGGAGTACTCTGCCGCTGAGCATCTCGGCGGCGCCCCCGGCGTCGTGCACGGCGGAATTCAGGCCACGCTGCTCGACGAAGCGCTCTGCATGACGGCCTACGCCAAGGAAGGCGCACCCGTGGTGACGGGCGAGCTGACCGTCCGCTACGAGGGGCCCTTGCCGACCGAAACTCCGCTCCTCATCCGCGGCAAGATCACCGAGCGGCGCGGCAGAAGCTTCTTCGCCGAGGGCGAGATCCTCGTCGCCGGCACTACCGACATTCTCACACGCGCACGGGCGCGGCTGTTCCGAACCGATTCAGACTAGGAACGCGGCCGATTTCGGTCCGAGCGGCTCGTGCGCTACGGATGCGGGATGGCATACGAAGCCGTCCCCTTCCCGTACGAAGGGACCATCGACGCGGACGGTCACGTTCTCGAACCGGCCAATCTCTGGGAAGAGTACCTCGAGGAGAAGTATCGGCCTCGCGCCCTGCGCATTCGGCTTGGCGATGACGGATTCGAGTACCTCCAAATCGACGGAGAATCGGCCGAGCGCACGCGTCCCGGCTCGCTGGGCATGCTGGGCGCGATGGGGCAGGAGTTGGCCCAGCTGAGCCCCGACCGGAAGTACTCCGAGAACATCCCGTACGGCGGCGGGGTCGCCTCCGAGCGGGTCGAGATGGCGGACCGGGAGAACCTGGAGAAGGTCCTACTGTACCCCACCCTCGGCCTTCTTTGGGAAGCCGAACTGTCCGACCCCGAGCTCTCGCTAGCGTATATGCGGGCCTACAATCGCTGGATCGCCGATTTCTGCCGCGACACCGGCGGGCGACTCGTACCGATCGCCCACGTCACGCTGCTCGACATCGAAGGATCTGCGGCAGAGCTCGAGCGCGCCGTGCATGACGGATGCCGCGGTGCGTTCCTCGCGCCATTCAATCACGCGCGCAAGGCGCACGGCCACGAAGATCACGACCTGCTCTTCGAGACCGCCTCCAGGCTCGATGTGCCGATCGCGATCCACCCGACGATCGAGCCCACATGGGCCGTTCCCATCCGCTTCAAGCGCCTCGGGATGGCAAGCGAGTTCTTCTACAACACGATGCTGCGCCAGGGAGCGCAGCAGTCGCTCTTGTCCTTCTTCGCACTCGGAACGCTCGAGCGGTTCCCGAAGCTCAAGCTCGGAGTGCTCGAATCCGGATGCGGGTGGGTCGGGGCCTTCCTGGACCGAATCGACGCCATCTACGAGACGAATCTCGGGCGCACGACACCTCTCACCCGGCCCCCGTCGGAGTACTTCCGCCGCCAGTGTTTCATCTCGGGTGACCCCGACGAGACCGCCGCGCCGCTGGTGATCGATCACGTGGGCGCCGAGTGCTTCATGTGGGCAACCGACTACCCCCATCCCGATCACCCCTCCACGTGGGTGCCCGCACTGACCCGATTCGTCCAAACGCTCTCCCCCAGCACACGCGAGGCGGTTCTGGGCGGGAACGTAAAGAGGCTCTACGGGCTCTCTTAGGCGGCAAAGCCGCAGACCCGGCTCCACAACGCCCCCCAGTGCCCCCTGCGGGCCAAGCTTGCGTCCGGGCCGGCCCTCCCGTACCTAAATGAGACAGAGGTTCTCGCGCCCGGGGGCAATTTCTCCTGCCGGTAACGCTACTTGCGAGCATTCGCAGACCTCGATTCACATAGGATCGCCTCCGTATGAGCCCTGCAAAGAAGACCCCGCCGCCCCCGCCCAAGACGATCGAAGTCGGCGACGACGTCGACGCCAAATGCACCAAGTGCAAGGGCGTCACCAAGCACATCGTCCTGGCGAAGATCGGCTGGAAGCCCACCCGCGTGGAGTGCCACACCTGCAAAGGGCAGCACGCATTCCGGGCCCCGGGCACGGCCACCCGAAAGACCGCCGCGAAGGCCGCTCCGGACATCCCTCCGGAGGAGCAGTGGAAGGCCGTGATGAAGAACGTCACGGGTACTCCTCGGCCCTACGAGACGTCGGGCGAGTACACCCTCGGCATCCACATGAAGCACAAGAAGTTCGGCGAAGGCGTCGTGATCGGGCTCAACTCCCAGACCGTCTGCGAGGTCGCATTCGAAGAGGGCATCAAGAAGCTCATCATGGGGAGCCGCCGGACACCCGGCAGCTGAGTCGCTCTCGAACGAGCGCACCCTGTGCACTCTGCACACGCCGGCACAGTGGCCGCGTGAGCATTGCAACACGTCGAGGACCCTAGTCCCCTCGACTTCCTACCTCACCCCACCTCGGTGATCTCTCCCGATCGCCGAGCACGCCGACCAAAAGAACCCTGCGAGATTCCCATGAACGAAATCACTCCTTTTGAGGGCGTGCCGGCTCCTCTACGCGCGTCGATGGAAAAGCGCGGCTTCTCCGAGCTCACGGCCGTCCAGCGCGCCGTCCTCTCCGCCGAGGGCGCGGGACGAAACCTCCGCATTTCCTCGCAGACGGGTTCCGGCAAGACCGTCGCGCTCGGCCTACGCCTCGCGGCCGACTTCGCCGCGGCGGCCGACCGGCATGACGCGCGTCGTGCCGGCCCCCTCGCCCTGCTGATCGCGCCTACCCGGGAGCTGGCGGTGCAGGTGGCCGGCGAGCTGCGGTGGCTGTTCGCGAGCATCGCCGGGGCTGATGTCGAAGTCGTCACGGGGGGCTCGGACGCCGTTCGCGAACGCCGCGCCCTCGCGCGGCGGCCCGGCCTGGTCGTCGGCACTCCGGGGCGACTCCTCGACCACATGCGCACCAAGGCACTCTCGTGCGCGTCGATCGATCACGTCGTCCTCGACGAAGCCGACCAGATGCTCGACATGGGCTTTCGTGAAGAGCTCGAAGCCATCCTCGATCAGCTCCCCGCCGAGCGTCACAGCCACCTCGTATCCGCGACCTTTCCAAGCGCGGTTCAGCGCCTCGCCGACCGCTTCCAGAAGAACCCCCTCCGCGTAGAGGGCACGCGGCTTGGAGTGGCCAACGCCGATATCCGTCACATCGCGCACCGCATCCGGCCGCGCGATGTCGACTCCGCACTCATCAACGTACTGCTTCTTGGCCGCGGCGAACGCACGCTCGTGTTCGTACGGCGGCGTGTCGACGCAACGAGAATCGCCGAGCGACTCGCCGGCGCAGGATTCTCCGCCCTTCCGTTCAGCGGCGAGCTGACGCAGGCCCAACGAACGCAGACGTTGAGCGCGTTCCGCAACGGCAGCGTCGAGGTTCTGATCTCGACGGACGTCGCTGCCCGCGGCATCGACATCCCGAACATCGGCGTGGTCGTCCATGCAGACGTCCCCACGGATTCCGACACGTACACGCACCGCAGCGGTCGCACGGGCCGCGCTGGCCAGAAAGGTCGAAGCATCGTGCTCTGCCCGGCCCACGCCGAGCGTCACATGAGCCGGATCCACCAGACGGCGAACGTCACGGCTGAATGGCGGCCCGTCCCCAAAGCGGAGCAGATCCAGAAGGCGCTCACCAAAGGGACTCGCCGGGAGCTTCACGCCCTTCTCGACGCCGAAACCGGCCCGTCCGAGAAGCAGGCCGCGTACGCGAAGCTCCTCCTCGAAGAACGCGACCCCGGTCAGGTAATCGCGACCCTCCTCGAAATGATCGAACCCAAGCTCCCATGTCCGCCCCAGGACATCGGCGACGCGAGCGAAGCCCGACCGGACGCCCGTGGAGGCCCCCGCGCCCCACGTGGCAACTACCACCGATTCGAGGTCAATTGGGGCAAGCGCCACGGCGCTACGACGAACCGCGTCCTCTCGCACGTCTGCCGGCGTGGGCAGCTCACCAGCAAAGAGGTCGGAGCGATTCGCATCGAATACTCTCGGACCACGTTCGAGATCTCCGAGGACGCGGCGGGCGCCTTCGAGAAGCTCTCGAAAACACCGGACGCGAGAGATCCGGGCTTCGCGATTCGACGCGTGCGGAGCCAACCGGGCTCGGCGCGAAGCGCGAAACCCATGCACTGGCAGAACCGGCAGAGAACGGGTGGTCGTCCCGCGAACCGTGGCGCCGATCTCCGCGCCGGCTGAACCTCTCGCGCCGCCGCGCTCGAGGATATCAGCGCAGCCGTCGATAGGATGCACGCAGGGCACGGCGCACGTGGCGTCGTCGTATTCTGACCCGACGCGGAAACTTCCGTGAGCCAACGCACCTTCTTGCTCCTCATCGCGGGCCTGGTTGCGATTCGGTTCGCAACTCTCTCGGTGCTGCCCGTGCTCGACCCGAGCGAAGCCCGCTACGCCGTCGTGTCGCGCGACATGCTGCAAAGCGGCGACTTCGTCACGCCGATGATCTGGGCGAACGGCGAGTACATCCCGTTCTTCAGCAAGCCACCGCTGCTGTTCTGGCTCCAAGCCGGGTCCATGAGCGCACTCGGCGTGTCCGAGTTGGCCGCACGGATCCCTTCATTTCTTGCGGCCCTCGCGACTCTGACCCTGACCTGGTTCTTGCTGCGGCGCCTCCTCTCGCCCGACGTCTTGCGTGGAGCGCTCCTGATTCTCTTGTCCTCACCGCTCTTCTTCTTGAGTGCGGGAATCGGGCTCACCGACATGTTGCTGTGCCTTGCGGTCGGAGGAGCGTTCTTCTCTCACTACGCCTTCACGCGCGAGACCGATTCGGCCCGAGCCCGCCGCTTCAGCCTCGCCACGTTCGCCCTCCTCGGAATCGGCATGATCACCAAGGGGCCGATCGCTTTGGTCCAGTTCGGCCTCCCCACCTTCCTATGGAGCCTCTGGAGGGGCCGCCTTCGCGACCTTGCGCGACAAGCATGGTGGCCTGGACTTCTGATCTTCGCGCTGGCGTGGGTGCCGTGGTTCACACTGACGGAACGCGCCAACCCCGGCTTCCTAGAGTACTTCTTCGTCAATGAGAACTTCTTGAGATTCGTCGCTTCGGAGTATGGGGATCGATACGGCGGCGGACACAAGTTTCCCCCCGGCGCGGCGATCGTCTTCTTCTTGATCGCGTGCCTCCCGTGGTTGGCCCTTCTCGCCTGGCGTGTACGCGACCGCGACGCGCGCGTGCGCGTCTGGGAACGGCTGCGGAGCGAAGACCTGCAGTTTTTTGCCATCGCCGTCGGCGCGAACATCGCGTTCCTCAGCTTCTCCAGACACATCCTGGGCACCTACGTGCTGCCGGTGCTCCCCGCCGCGGCGGTTCTCCTCGCGGCCGCGTTCGCGAGCATCGGCATTGGACTCGCTCAGCAGGCCCGTATCGCGGCGAGTCTCGTAGTCCTCTACTCCTTCGCGATCGTCATCGGGCTCCCGATGATCGCCGAAGGGTGGTCGTCACAAGACATCGTCCAACGTGCCGTCGCCTTCCAGAAAGAGCGCGGTGCGGAGGGCCGCCTCGTGTTCGTCGAGAAACGGCCGTTCTCCGCGCGATTCTACGCGAGCACGAGCGTCATCGACCACATCCCGTGGGACGCCGGCAATGAGCACTACTGGTGGTACCTCGACCCACCCAACGGCCATCTGATGATCCTCCGGGACACTCACCTCGCGATCCTCGATCCGTACGTGACCGACCGCATTCAGCTCGTGGAAAAGGCTGGCCGCTACTCGATCTGGGAGCCGGTCCTGCCCGACTCAGCCGGGTTGCGATAGAATCAGCGCGCTGGTCGGAACTCCGGTGCCCGCCGTGACCAGAACGTTCTCGACATCCGGCACCTGGTTCACCGAGGTGCCCCGCACCTGACGTACCCCTTCGGCGATCCCGTTCATCCCATGGATGTAGGCCTCGCCGAGCTGTCCGCCATTCGTATTGATCGGGAGGCGTCCCCCCATCTCGATGGCGCCATCTCGGATAAAATCCTTGGCCTCGCCCCTCTTGCAGAAGCCGAACTCCTCGAGCTGCGGCAGGGCGAGCGGCGTGAAGTGGTCGTACAACACCGCGGTCTGGATGTCGTCGGGACCGAGCCCCGTATCCCCCCAGAGCTGTCGCGCACAGAGACCCATCTCCGGAAGACCCGTGATCTCCTCGCGATAGTAGCTCTTCATCATCTGCTGATCGTCCCAGCTGCCCTGCGCGGCCGAGGCGATGACCGCCGGCTTCGTGGGCAGGTCGCGGGCGCGCTCTAGGGTCGTGACGACCAACGCCTGGCCGCCGTCGCTCTCTTGGCAACAATCAAGCAGGTGCAGGGGCTTCACGATCCATCGGCTCGCCTGGTGCTCCTCGAGAGTGATCGGCTTCCCGTAGAAGAAGGCCTTCGGGTTCGTCGCAGCGTGTCTTCGATCTGCGACCGAGATGCGGCCGAAGTCCTCGCTCGTCGCGCCGTACTCGTGCATGTAGCGAGTCGCGAGCAACGCTACCCAGGACGCCGGCGTGAGCAACCCGAAGGGCAAGCACCAGCCGAAGTCCACCATCATCGGGCTCGGAGCGTTGTCGAGCCCTTGAACACCAGCGCCGAAGCGGGTCTCCGACCGCTCGTTGAACGCACGGTACGCAAGCGCGTAGTTGCACGCGCCGCTGTGGACGGCCATCGCCGCCTGGTGAATCGTGCCGCACGCAGCGCCGCCACTGTGGTGGATGCGGCTGAAGTGCGTGAGCTCCTTGATGCCCAGGTTCCGTGCGACGTCGATCTCGTCGTTGACGTCGGTGGTGAAGCTCACGATCCCGTCGATCTGGTCGGGCGTCAGGCCCGCATCTCGAACGGCGGCCTCACAGGCCTCTACCGCCAGCCGCAGCGTCGTGCGTCCGGAATCTTTCGAGAACTCCGTGGCCCCGATTCCCACGATCGCGGTCTCTCCTGCAAACGACATGCTCATGA
The DNA here is from genome assembly GCA_029262355.1 of Deltaproteobacteria bacterium. GTDB lineage: Bacteria > Desulfobacterota > Binatia > UBA12015 > UBA12015 > VGTG01. Next base: position 4,651 of record JAJCZO010000298.1, on the reverse strand, counting down.
TCTGCTTCTCTCCACTCCTACCGACGTGGCAGCTCGAGTTCGAGCGTCCCGCTCACGTGCGCGCCGAGCTGGTTCATTCCCTGCACGCCAATCTCGACGATCCCCTTACCGCCTCGCGGCGCGGCCGAGTTCACCTGGCCCCGGAACGTCATCAGGTCCCCAGGATAGTTGGGAGCACCCAGACGGAACCGCATGTTGCGCAAGATCGCCTCGGGACCGGCCCAGTCAGTGACGTACCGCGTCGTCAGACCCCCGGTCGTCATGATGTTCATGAAGATGTTCGGAGAGCCGCGCTTCCTCGCGAGGTCCGGATCGTGGTGCACATCCTGGAAATCTCGACTTGCCATCGCACCACCAACGATCAGCGTTGGCGTGATCGGAACCGGGCACGGATCGAGGTCGTCACCGGCCTTCACGTCTTCGAAACGAAGCGTCGTCTCGCGGCGTGGCGGACGGGCGCGGCCGAACAAAGGCAGGTTCAGCTCGGGATCGGTCGCCCGGATCGCCAGTTCGACCGGCATTCCGATCTCCACCTCGTCCTCGGCTACGCCCACCATGTGTGTGAGTAGGCGCGTACCTTCCTCCAACTCCACGAGTACCGCCACCAGCGGGTAGTCGAACATCGGGAACTGCGGGTGATGCGCCTCCGCGTGGCTGTAGACGGTGCCGCGCCCGCTCGCGACGACGTACCCGAGATCGTAGCCTCCGCATTTCGGGCACCGAACCATCGGGGGGTGGTGCAGCGCACTGCAGCCCTTGCACTTCTGGATCCGAAGCTCCCCCTGGTCGACTCCGTCCCAGAAGAACTTCGTGTCGCGACTGATCGCGGGGCGAGGACGCGGGAGGGGACCCGGTGGCGCGGTCGCGTCCACCGAGATCGTGCCGGTGCCGGGCTTGAACTTGAGCACCCGAAATTCGATCCGACCCACCACCTGGTTCTTCGCATCGAGGTACTCGGTGGCGGTCGTGAAGAAGTGACCTTCCCCCAGAAACGTCTTCTTCTGTGGCGACACGTCCATCACGAACGAGCGCAGCCGTAGCCGATCGCCGGGCCGCAGGTACCGCATGTAGTCGTGACTCGTATTCGTCGCGACCACCGACGTGAAACCGGCTGCGTCGAGCTTCTCCATGACCGGCAGCATGCCGACGGGCCGGCCGTCATCCGAGAGTTGCTCCCCACGGGGCGCGAGTCCCACCATCGCCCACGTATCGAGCATGGACGGCGGCGCGACAACGCCGGCGTGCACGCTCTTCGCCGCGCCGTCCGGGTCCGTGTAACTCGGGTTGTGATCGCTCATCGCGTCGCACCAATGCCGGATCATCGGCACGTTGACGTCATCCCGCGTCTCCCGAAGTGCACTCTTCAGGCCGACGACCTCACGCAGACTCTCTAGGAACGCAGCGGCGTGCGCCTGGGGTTGTTCATCACTCAAGGGAAGGCTCCTGATCCAGCACGCGAGAGCTCGCGAACCGGTGATTGACGGTATCCAGAGCCTACGTACTCGAACCGCTCACACCAGGCCACCCCCACTATTCGAAAAGCATCCGCGTGATCTCAGCACGCTGGTCCGCACGAACCTCGCGCATCGTGAAGAACACGGCGTGGTCATCGACCGCCCCCTCCGGATCGAGTCGGATCCCCCACAGACCGTCGATCTGGTTTGGAACCATCGAGTACCGAATGTCGATCACCTGATCCCCCCGCTTTGGGTCGAGAGAGATGAACCCATCAGAGAACCAACTAAATCGCTGGAGGTCGGCTTCCTGCTGGCTGCCGTGCGTGAGCCACGAAAGGTCCCGACTCCTCGCAAGCTTCTCTATGCTGCGACCTGCAAACGGCGTGGGCGTCCAACCCATCCGAGCCGCGTCGACGTAGTATCGATCACCTGCCTCGTAAACGATCTTCCACAGGAGGAGATTTCCGAACGAAGGCTTCACCGTAAGCCGTACGGGCGCGTGGCCACGTTGCGAAGCGATCACGTGGCCCAGGGATTCGGCCCGCTCGCGCTGAACGACTCCGACCAGCAGGTACGCCACCGCCCACGCGCATGCGACGCGCGCCAACCAGGGCGCCCTACGATACCCGGCGAGAATCACCAGAACGAGCATCGGCGCCGTCACGAGTGGATCGACGACCGACACATTGTTCCACGCGACGCGAAGGTCCGAGAATGGCCACAGAAGCTGCGTCCCATACGACGTGCAGGCATCGAGCAGGCCATGCGTGGCGTACCCCACCACGCAGTACAGATACGCGACCAGGAACGACATCCGACGTCGAACCAACCCGAAGAGCACGACCGCGCAGATCAGCCCGCCGACCGGCACGAAGAGCAGCGAGTGCGTGAACTGCCGGTGATACTCGAGAAACAGAAGCGGATCGTCTTGAGAGCGAATCAGGACATCGAGATCCGGCGCCATCCCGGCGAGGCCACCCAGAACGCCAGCCCATGGTGTGCGCTCGCGGGTTGCGACCGATTGCGCGGCGGCCGCTCCCAGAACTGCTTGGGTGATCGGATCCATCAGAGAAGTCGGTGCGGGCGCCTCACCGCTCGTAGATCTCCGGCTCGTGGAGTTCCATGAAGCGCGCCGGTGCCTTCAACGCCGTGAAGCCGTACGGCTCATAGAGTCGGTGTGCGTCGGCCGTCGCCAGCATCCAGCGCCGCAGGCCCTGAAGCTCGGCATCCGTCGTAATCTCGTCGGGAAGCCACTTCGCGAGCCCCCGACCACGATGAGCCGGGACCACGAATACGTCGGCGAGATACGCAAACGTGGCATAGTCCGTCACGAGGCGCCCAAACGCGACCTGCTCGGTCGCGCAGTAGATCCCGAAGCACCGTGAGTTCCGAAGCGCCTTCTCCATGACGGAGAGCGGTACACCCGCAGCCCAGTAGGACTCCTGAGAGAGAAACGCGTGCACCGTGTGTAGGTCGATGCGCTGCGAATCACTCGAGAGCACATAGCCGTCGCGTTCTCTTCCCATTCACAACCCTCTCGCGAGGCTCTCTCATCTCGCGCCTTTCCTCAAGCAGGCGAGACCCGCGGGCGTCCGCCCCCTCGACTCGGCTCTTCGGGGAAATCCAGCGCGGTTGGTAGCCGGGGAACTATCGATTCCAAAGCGTCCGCGCTATGAAGCGAGCATGTCGAAGATCACGGTCGGCTATCAAGACGGTTGTCTGGCCCCTCTATTCGTCTCCACCTACTCGATCCAGCAAGCCGAGAAAATGGGGGTCGACACGATCTGGTTTCCCGACCACTTCATGGGCTTCGCACCCAAGTGGATGTGGACCCCGGAGAACTGTGCCGCGGCGAGCGTCATCCACTCCGGTGACGCGCTCTTCGATCCGGCGCCCGTGATGGCGCATGTCGCGGCCAAGTTTCCCAACGTGCGAATCGGCACTTCCGTGACCGAGGCAATTCGCCGACACCCCGTATCACTCGCGCAGACATTCGTGACGCTCGATCACCTCTCGGAGGGCAGAGTCATTCTCGGGATCGGCAACGGGCTGCGCGAAAACACCGAGCCGTACGGCCTGCCGAGCAAACGGCGAGTGGCGCGGTTCGCCGAGGCCCTCGAAGTCTTGAAGCTTCTCTTCGCGAGCGAGGGAGCCCCCATCGATTACCAGGGGCAGTACTACACGCTCGACGGGGCCATCTTCGATCTTCCGCTGTGGCAGGACCGCCCCCCACCGCTGTACATCGGTGCGCACGCGCCGAAGATGCTCGGCCTCACGGGTCGTTACGCCGACGGGTGGCTCCCCGGCCAGCCCGTGAGTGGCGAGGAGTATGGCCGACGCCTCGGGGTCATCTCGGCTGCGGCAACCGACGCGGGCAGATCCATGGAGGGATTCGTCGCCGCTCAGACCATGCTCCTGGTCATCGGGGACGACCGCGCGAGCGTCCTCGAACAGGCGATGGAAAGCCTCTACATCGCGTACAACACGCTCGGGCTCCCCGGCAGCGTATGGCGAGCGCACGGCCTCGATCACCCCTACGGCGACGACTTCGCAGGACAGATCGAACTCTTGCCATCTCGGGCGACACGCGAGTCGGTCGAGACTGCGCGCGACAGGATGACCACCGAGCTGATCGAGGACCAGTACTACTTCGGAACCCCGGCCCAGATCGCCGACTCCGCCGCACCCCTGGTCGACGCCGGATGCTCCCACTTCATCCTCGCCAACATGGGTGGGAACTTCACCGGGCGCGGCGGCGCCGACTTCGAATCGATGGCCGACCTTACAAAGCGGCTCAAATCGATGTGAATCGCGCGCGGCATGCGCCCCACGCGCCTTTCATTTCAGCCCGTCTCCACCCTCGTGCCAGGCGCCTTCGGGTCGCGTGCGGCACGCGCCCACACCTCCAGATCGTGAACGATCAGGAGCCCACTCGGAACCAAGAAGAGAGTTATCCCCGTAGCGACCACGACTCCGAATGCGAGTGAGATCGCGATCGGCACGACGTAGATCGTCGCCTCCGTTACGTTCACCATCAACGGCGCGAGGCCAGCGAACGTCGTGACCGATGTGAGGAAGATCGCGCGGAACCGCTTCGCTCCGGCGGTTCGTGCCGCCTCTTCCATCGAACGGCCGCCCGCGACCTCCCGATTCACGAAGTCGACCAGAACGAGGCTATCGTTCACGACGACGCC
>JAJCZO010000297.1 GCA_029262355.1 Deltaproteobacteria bacterium | reverse complement strand
CCCCGCCGTGCGATCGCTAAATCGGACTCGCCCGACCGGACTGTGGTGCCCGCCACGTGTATTGGTGGGTGGGGCTGGCGCGGGCGGGCCCTCGCCACGTCATGCCCCCCGTCGACGTCGATCAGGGTCACTCCGTCGTCGCCGAAGTCCGCGTCGAGATCTCCGTTCGCTTCGTACCGGGCCACGGCGAAATCACCAGCCACCCGGCCCGAGACGACGAGGCGCCCGTCCCCCTGAAGCCCGAGTGCGAAGGCCGCGCCAGCTCCCTGGTGGAACGAGACACGCGAGACACCCCCATCGCCGAACCGCGGATCTAGGCGTCCGGCCGGATCCAGGCGGGCGAGAAGAAAACGCTGGCGAGCGCCCATCCCAACGGCTCCGGCAACTACGACCGCGCCGTCCGCCAACACCACGACCGCGCGGCCGCGAGCCGCTGCGCGACCGAGGTCGAGGACGATCCGCCCGGCGTCGCCAAAGCCCGGGTCGAGTGCCCCCTTCGCCGTGAACCGGGCAATCAGGAGAGCACGGAGACCGTCCGGGCGTGTCGTCGAGCCAACGACGACGATCCCGCCATCAGGGGAGATCGCCAGCGCCGAGGCTTCGTCCTCGCCGGCAAAGTCGGCCAGGACCTTCCCAGCGTCGCCAAAGGACCCGTCGAGCGTTCCATCGGCTCGGTGTCGGACGAGGGCCACGTCGGAGCCCTCGGCGCCCTGAGCGTACCCGGCCACGACGATGCGGCCGTCGGGCTGGACGGCCACTGCCGTAGCGGCGTCCGCGCCCTTGCCGAGGTCGGTGCGAACCAATCCCCGGCGACCAAAGTCGCGGTCGACAAGGCCAGTCCGCGCGCTCGCCTGCGATGGCGCGAGAAGGGCAGCCACCAACGCCACGATCACCCCCCGCAGGCTCCACATCGCCTCTGATTCCTACGGCGAACGCTCGAGCGGACTCAAGAACATTTCGTGGGCGAGCTTCTAAACGTTGCCGTCCTGGAAACTTCCCCGAACCGTCCAGAGCACCCGGAAGGGTCCAGAACCTCTGAAGTTCCTAGAATCTTGGGCCGAATTCGCGGCGGCTGGAAAAACGAACGGCCGGGAGGGAGCCAAAATTGCGCCCCCTCCCGGCCGTCGATGTAGCGCGTTCGACACCGAACCCGATGCCGAACGAGTTCCTCGAACTAGGAGATCAGTACTCCCAGTTCACGCTGGCAACGCCGATCCACTCGCCGAAACGCCCTTCGCGCGGGTTGGTCTTCGTCCCAACGACACCGTTGGCCGGGCCGTTGTTGAAGCGCTGCAGGTTGCTGCCAAGCGCCAGCCACTGGCCCGCAACGCCGGCACTGAACGAGCCGTAACGAGCCGGGATGAAGGCGAGCGGCACGCCGAGGCCGAGACCAGCCGAAGCGAAGCCGAACCAGTCATCGCCGGGGTTGGCGCCATTCGGGAGGGTTCTCGGCAGGTAGTAGTTGTCGACCGACATACCCATCGTGAGAGGCATGCCAATCGTGAGGGGGTATTCCGAATCCCCCATGACCGTGACGGACGGCTCCACGCCAACCTCGGCGTAGATACCGGTGTCGTCCCTATCGCCGAACCTGCTCTTGTCGACCTCGAAGGCGATCAGGCCGTACGGGTTGAGGCCGAACCCAAGGTTCTGCATCTCGCCGTCATACAGATCCGAGTCGTCGTAGGAGATGTCGAGATCGATCTCTTGGACGGTGCCAAAGGCGTTGTTCGGGCTCATGTATGCGACGTACGTGACACCAGCCCCGATGCCGTTCGCCATCCCCATGCCGATGCCGGCGTAGAAGTCCGACTCGTACCAGTTGCCTGGCCCGCTACCGTTTTGCGCGCCGGTAATCTGGTCGGTGTGGATGCTGTTCCACGTACCAATCGTGAGGGAAACGTCGGAAACGGCCGAGTCGCTGTCGGCACCCGCCTCGTACAGGCCAAAGCTCACTTCGCCCCAGGGCTGCCAGATGAAGCCCGTCTTCTGCTGCAGGATGCCGCGGAAGAAGTAGGCGTTCGTCATATCGTTACCGATCGCGATCGAAACCGAGCCGTTGTTTACGGCACATTCCGGACACGGCTCCGCGGGCGGAGCGACGATCTCTTCACCTACAATTACTTCTTCGGCTTCGATCTCGTCTGCGAAGGCCGGCGAAACCGCCAGGCCCAGGGCCACGAGAGCAGCAACGCTGCCTCGGGCGAGCTTCTTACATTCCATCATTGTCGTTCCTCCTCTTGGACTCCACGCGATAACAATGCGAGGCAACGCACCGGACCCACCGGCTCCGCCTCCACATCTCCTCATCAAAGCAACCCCTGTGCCTCCACAGCTCGGGGTATCCACACCACAATCTTCGCGTCTCGCGGGCTCATTGGCTCACGGCCTCGCGCAGGGTGTGCCTCTTCTTCTGCGCACCCTGCCTACAGTTCAGCCATAGACCGAACAAGGCCCTCCCCCACCCTATCGCCGGATAGACGTTCGGTGGAAGGACGCCCGCTTTGGGGTGTATCTTACGCCCATGCGAGAGTACCACAAGCTTCTGGAGCGAATTCTGGCCGAAGGTGCGACCAAGTCGGATCGCACAGGTACTGGAACTTTAAGCGTTTTTGGCCACCAGATGCGGTTTGACCTGGGGGCGGGATTCCCATGCCTGACGACCAAGAAATTGCATCTGAAGTCGATCATTCACGAACTACTGTGGTTTCTCAGTGGCGATACGAACGTTTCCTATTTGCAGCGAAATGGCGTCCGCATCTGGGATGAATGGGCCGACGAGAAAGGGGACCTCGGCCCCGTGTACGGCCATCAGTGGCGCTCGTGGCCCTCGACCGACGGCGGCACGATCGACCAAATCCTCTGGTTGGTCGAGGAGTTACGGCGAAATCCGGATTCCCGTCGACTCATCGTCAGCGCTTGGAACGTGGCCGACGTCGAACAAATGGCCCTGCCGCCCTGCCACTGCCTCTTTCAGTTCTACGTCGCGGACGGACGGCTCTCCTGCCAGCTCTACCAGCGAAGCGCCGACGTCTTCCTGGGCGTGCCCTTCAACATCGCCTCGTACGCCCTCCTCACCCAGATGCTGGCCGCCGTGACCGGCCTCGAGGCCGGCGACTTCGTGCACACACTCGGCGACGCTCACCTGTACTCGAACCATCTCGAACAGGCGCGACTCCAACTCCAGCGTGAGCCGAGGGCGTTGCCCAGAATGCGGATCGTCAAGCAACGAGACTCGATCTTCGACTTCGCATTCGAGGACTTCGAACTCGAAGGGTACGAACCACACCCGCACATCGCCGCCGCGGTGGCGGTGTGACCGTCTCACTCATCGTGGCGATGTCACGCAACGGCGTCATCGGCCGCGACGGCGACCTGCCGTGGCACCTCCCGGCGGACCTGAAACGGTTTCGCGAACTCACGACCGGCCACCACGTGATCATGGGACGCAAGACCCACGAATCGATCGGAAAGCCGCTACCCAAGCGCACCAACGTGGTTCTGTCGCGGGCCGCGGACTACACAGCCGACGGCTGCACAGTCGCAAGCGATCTCTCCGTCGCTCTCGAGCGAGCGGTCGCGGCAGGCGAGGGCGAGGCCTTCGTGATCGGCGGTGCCGGCGTCTACGAGCGGGCGCTGGCAAACGCTGATCGCATCTACCTGACGCGGGTCGGTGCGGATGTCGACGGTGACGTACGCTTCCCGCCGCTCGACGAAGCCAGGTGGAGCGAGGTCTCTCGCGAGGAACACGGCGCGGACGAACGGCATTCGTACCCGTTCGCGTTCACCGTGCTCGAGCGGCTCTAATCGTCGGTATGCATCCGGCCGAGGATCGACACCACACCCGCCAGTGCGATACCAAAAACCACCATTCCGGTGATAAAGAGAATGTAATCGTCGACTGGAGCTTGCATCGGGAACCTTCCTCTCGTCTGTGACCCCGGACCGCGAGAGGCCCGAGACACAGTTCTGGCAGCTGGCCCCACCGGAATCCAGCCCCCTTGTCCTCTGCCGAATTCCGGCGATACTGCCGAGTCGTCACCCGGGAGAAAGAACATGAAAGTCCGATACCGCCGAAGCGGGGCCGCCGCTGCCCTGGCCAGTATTCTGACCCTGGTCTCGGGAGGGACCGCGATCGGGGCCGACGCGTCCTGGGTCAGCGGCGAGGTCAAGCTCAACCTGCGCCGCGGAGCGAGCACCGAGTACAAAATCATCGGCTCCGTCTCGAGCCATCAGCCCGTCACCGTGCTCGGCAGCGAGAATGGATGGACACACGTTCGCCTCGAGGATGGTCGGGACGGTTGGATCCCCGGCGGCTACCTGTCGAGCGACCCGCCGCCGGCCATTCGGGTCTCACAGCTGGAAACCGAAACCAAGACGTTGCGCAGTCGGCTCGAGAAGGCCGAGGATGAAGCCGAGCGCCTGACGGCCGAGAATCAGTCCTTCGAGACGGCGGACACCGAGCAGCGCGAGCGTATCGCGCAACTCACGACGGAAAACCACGAGTTTCGCGCGCTCGTTCGCTGGCGAGAGTGGGTTACCGGTGCCTCCATCCTGGTCATCGGAATGATCGTAGGCGCCATCCTCAGCCGGGGTTCCCGGAGCAAGCGCAGCAATCGGCTCCGGGTCTGACCCCGCCGTCATCGCGAAGAACGAACGCCCCCCACTGGGGCCGCCCGGGCGCCCACGTACCGCTCCGACTCCGCACGCGCGTTCGCACGCGGCGCGACCGGGACCTCCGCAGCCGCACCGACAGGGAACCCGTCGAGGTAGAAGATGCGGTTCACTGGCATTCCGAGCGCGTTCCCAATGCGCAGCGCCGTGACCAGCGTCGGCTTCACGCGGCCATTCTTGATCCGGTTCAGATGCCCCTGATCGAGCCGGCACACCGAGGCCAGCTCCCCCTCCGCCAGGCCCCGCTCGAACAAGATCCGATTCAGATGATTCCTCAGCTCCATCGCGCCCCCCTCTTCCCCTGTGTGAAGGGACTCTTGGAGCACGTCGACGCCCACAGGATAAGGCGCGAGAGGAATACTCCGGGCTATCGGTCGACGGTCTCGGTCGGGCTCTCGGTCCGCCGCACTTGAACCCACACGACGGCGCGTGATTTGTGTCCTGAGACTTGGCCCGCCTGCTTCAGCTTCCGATCCGCCACCCGGGCGGCACCCTCGGCCTGATCCTGCTCATCACGATCCTCCTCGGATGGTTCGCCGTGCAGATCCGCGTCGACAGCGCGATCGAGAACCTGCTGCCGACATCGGACCCGGAGAGGCTCTACTACGACGAGGTCGTCGAGGTATTCGGCAGCGAAGAGGCGACGGTCGTCGGGATCTTCGACGACGACGTCTTCGCCCCGGAGACGCTGGCGCGAATCGACCGATTGTCGCAGGCACTCGCGAAGATCGAGTCCGTCCGAGAGGTGCTCAGCCTCACGACGATGAAGGGCGTCGAATCGAACGACTTCGGCATCGAAGTCGGCCGCCTCATGCGCGACCTCCCGACCGATGCCGACAGTGCCGCCGCGTTCCGTAAACGCGTGTACGACAATCCACTCGCCGTTGGCAACGTGGTCGCGCCCGACGGAAAGACGACCGGCGTACTCGTACTCTTCGACCCCCTCTCGGACGAAGAGTTCATGCGGCTTGGCATCGAAGACCAGATCCGCGCCGAAGCCGAGAAGGTGTTCGCGCACGAAGAGCTCGCCATCACGGGGCTGCAGACGCTCAAGGTGACTGGCGCGCGCCTGATGGAGCAAGACCTCGCGCGCTTCATGCCGATCTCGATCCTGCTGGTCGTCCTCGTACTGGCGTGGGCCTATCGCACAAAACGGGGCGTCCTGCTGCCGCTCGGCGCCGTGACGATCAGCGTGGTGTGGACCACCGGCATCATGGTGATCGCCGGGCGCGCCATCAATATGGGAACATTGGTCCTGCCCCCGCTACTGATGGCGATTGGGATCGCCTACGTCATCCACGTCATCAGCCGCTACTACCAAGAACTCCAGCCGGGGCGTTCTCGACGCGAGGTCGTCCAGGCTACGATGGAGCACGTGTGGGTTCCCGTCGGAGTTGCGGCGCTCACTACCGGCCTCGGCTTCTGCACCCTCGCCTTGAATCCGATTCGTGCGATCGCCGACCTGGGAATCTTCTCCGTCCTGGGAATTCTCGCCACCTTGATCATGACGATCGGCTTCCTGCCGGCGATGCTCATGATCCTGCCGGACGCCGCCGGCCCCCCAGAGCACCACGACCGCTGGATTGGCAACCTGCTGGGCGGCCTAGGCCGATTGGCGATCGACAGAAGACGCACGGTTCTCGTCGGTGGGGCCCTGCTCTGCGGCATCAGCATCTGGGCCGCCTCCGACATCCAGATCGAGACCAACTACGTGGGCTTCTTCGACCCCGACAGTAAGATCCGAAAAGACACGGATCGCCTCGCCGACGCCATCGGCGGCGCCTACCCGTTGTACGTCGTCGTGGACGGCGAGGGTCCCGGAGCCATGCGGGATCTCGAGAACCTGGCCGCCATCCGCGACCTGCAAGCCTTCATCATGGAACAACCCGGCGTCGATTCCACGCTCTCGTTCCCGGACTTCATCGTGCTCATCAACGGCGTCTTCGACAAGAAGGCGGAGGGCCGCCTCCCTCCGACCCAGGGCGCACTCGAGCAACTCTTCCTCTTGTTGAACCCGGAAGACACCAAGCCAGTCGTCAACCAGGACTTCTCGCGCGCGAACATCCTCGTACGAACCCGCCTCGCCGGCTCGTCGGAGGTCTCGGAGCTCGTCCGCAACATCGAGGAGTACGCGCAAACGCGGCTACGCCGCGGCGTGAAGGCCCACGCAACGGGCACAGTCGTCCTCCTGAACCGCTCGGCCGACGCGCTCGCACACGGGCAAGTGAGCGGGCTGACGCAGATGCTGTTCGTCCTCCTCGTGCTGATGTCGCTTCTCTTCCTGTCCGTGCGCACCGGCTTTCTTGCGCTCGTCCCGAACGTCATCCCCATCATCATCCTGTTCGGCGCGATGGGTTCCCTTGGATTCGACCTCAACATCTCGACGAGCATGATCGCCGTGATCGCGATCGGCATCGCGGTCGACGACACGATCCACTACCTCAGCGCACTCAACGTCGAACTGCGTCGCACCGGCAGCCAAGAGGAAGCCCTACTGCGTGTCGGACGGAGCGTCGGCCAGCCGATCGTCTTCACCACGATGGCGCTGGCGCTCGGCTTCCTGGTAGTCACCCTCTCCAACTTCCGTCCCATCCGTGACTTCGGTCTCCTCGCGAGCCTGACCATGGTCTCGGCGCTGGTGACCGACCTCGTGCTGGTGCCGGCGCTCGTCATGTCGACGCGCATCATCACCCTGTGGGATCTCCTCTTCGTGAAGCTCGGCCCCGAACCGCACAAGGAGATCCGGATCTTTGCCAATCTCCGGCCGTTCCAGGCTCGGATCGTGGTCCTCATGGCCCATCTGGCAGAGGCTCAGCCAGGGACCTACATCACCCGCAAGGGGGAGTTGAAGGAGGAGCTGTACGTCCTCCTTTCCGGCGAGGTCGGTGTCTTCATCGACCCAGCCAAGGAGTCGATTCGCAGCATGACGCGGGGAGACGTCATCGGGGAGATGGGCCTGGTGCGCCGCATGCCCCGGTCGGCCGATGTCATCGCATCGCAGACATCCGAGTATCTGGTCCTCGACGGGGACTTCCTCGATCGCATCCAGAGGCGCTATCCCAGAATTGCGTCCAAGGTCTTCCTAAACCTCACCAGGATTCTTTCCGATCGCCTGGAGACGTCTACAGAAAAGCAGTCGTGATTTCCTGAGAAATCCGCTAAACGCCCAAAGCTACCCTAGGAGCGAATGTCATGCTGAAGAACATGAAGCTTGCGGCGGCTCTGGCCGTCCTTCCCGCATTTCTCACTCTAGCCGCCCCCGCGATCGGGGAGGACGACGCCGGCACCCTGGTAAAAAAGGCCGTCGACAACCTGCCTAAGGTACCGGTGCAGGCCACCCTCAAGCTCACGCCGCCTCTAGGCGACCCCCGTGAGGTCAAGCTCAACTCGAAGATGGTCGAGGGCCGCCGCGCCTCGTATCTCGAGGTGACCCAGCCCGAGGCCCTGCAGGGCATCCGCTTCCTCTTCCTCGAGAAGCCCGGCGCCGAGTCCGAGCAGTACATGAAGATCGCAATGGCCCCGAACGCCGTGAAGGTCAGCGGACAGGTTCGCAGGAACCCGTTTCTCGAGTCGACCTTCTACGTATCGGACATGGTCGAGCCCATCGTCAGCAACTACACCTACGAGTTCGTAGGCGACGGCGGCATCGGCGGGCGCGCGGTGAAGCAGGTCAAAGCGACTCCGAAAAACCCCGCCGACGAGATCTACGGCTCCATGCTCATCTCGATCGACCCGAAGGATTTGATCGTCTTGAAGCGCGAGTTCAGCGACAAGGACGGCAAGCCCTTCAAGGAATGGTCTGTCGACGTCGTTGAAGAAGTCGACGGCATTCTCACGATCCGCGATCAGCGCATGAAGAACCTCAAGGACAACACTGAATCGCGCCTCGAGACGGTCGAGATCGAGTACAACGGCAACATCCCGGACACGACGTTCTCGCCCGCTCATTTGAGACGGTGAAGCGAGCCGTCGCGCGCCCGCCGAAACGAGAGCGCGTGTGACGGGGATGCTGGCGGCAGGCCGGGTTCTGCTCGGACTCTCCTTCGCGCTCGACGGCGGATGGTGGCTCTACACCTGGGACGTGCGCGCGTCCTATCTCGACCAGGTCGGTGCGCCCGCCTTCATGATCGTGCCCGTCGCGATCGTGTACCTCGCCTGTGGAGCCCTCGTGGCGGTTGGCCGAGCCGTGCGCCCCTCCACGCTCCCCTTGATGGCCGTCGCGGGCCTGATCGCAACGCTGGTCCACACGGACCTCGGCCCGGGGGGAGTCGGGGAATACCCGCTCGATCAACACGCTGCGGTGAATTCGAAGTCGCTGCTCGTACAGATCACCCTCGTCGGATCGCTGATGCTCGCATTCGGCGCCCCGAGCCTTCGATTGCCCATCGACCTTCGCGCGATCGTGCTGGGACGCGTGCTGGTCGGCGGCTACTTCGTCGCGAACGCGCTCTGGCAAGCGCACTACTACGACATGCGGATCGAACAAATCGAGGCCTCCGGAGGAAACCCGGCCGCGATTCCCATCGCGATCGCGGGCCAGATCATCTTTGGCATGATGCTCACCGCCGGACGTATGGTGCGCGGCTCGACGATCCCGCTCGCCCTGCTCGTGGTCGCCTCGACGATCGCAGTGCACGGAAGTCTCTCTCCGGGCGCCCCGCACCCCCCGAACGCGCAGATCCACCAGTGGTTCGCCAACAGTGGAATCCTGGCTGGGCTCTTCCAACTGTTCGCACTGGGCCCGGTGGCGGCGCCTCCGCGCGCCCATCCCGACGTAGCCGCAGTCGGTACGGACAGTGAGCGCCGGACTCCTGTAGACTGAGGCCCATGCACGAGGGTCAACTCCTTCTGTTCCTCGTTCAATTGCTCGTGGTCCTGGGGCTCGCGCGGCTTCTGGGTGAGGTGTTCCGGCGCTTTGGCCAACCACCATTGGTCGGCGAGATCCTCGCCGGCCTACTCCTCGGTGCCTCGGTTCTGGGCAACGTCGCGCCGCAGTGGTTTTCGACTCTGTTCCCCGACGAGCCGGTGCAGCTGGCCCTGTTCGAGGCCACGGCGCAAATCGGCATCCTCTTTCTGCTCTTGGTGATCGGGCTGGAGGTCGACGTCGCGTCGGCGTGGAAGCTCCGGCGCCAGTCTCTCGCGATCGCCATCACCGGCGTGGTCGTGCCCCTGGCCCTGGGCACGACCGCAGCCTGGTTGATGTACAGCAGCTGGGCAGAGGTTCCCGCGACTCGGCCTGCATTCTCGCTGCTGGTCGGAGCGGCGGTGTCGATCACAGCGATTACGGTCGTCGCGCGACTCCTGCTCGATCTGCGAATCGCAAAGTCCGACCTCGGCCTGCTCCTGCTCTCGGCCATGGCCATCAACGACCTCCTGGGGTGGGCGGTGCTCGCGATGGTCTTGAGTCTGGCGGGGACCGGCCCGGGCACAGGGTCGGCGATGGCGAGCATCGTTGCAGTCGTGGTGTTCACCGCCGGGGCGGCGACCTTCGGGCGCTCACTCGTCACCCGGTGGCTTCGCGCACTGGACGCGAGAGGCTATCCGAGCCCGGCGGCACCGCTGTCGACGGTCGTGTGTCTCGGACTCGCGTGCGGCGTCCTCACGGCCGCGCTCGGGATTCATCCGGTGTTCGGCTTTCTCGTCGCGGGACTGATGGCCGGTGACCACCACGCGCTGTCCGAACATACACGGTCGGTCATCACACAGATGGTCGAGAGCGTGTTCGTGCCTTTGTACTTCGCTGGCATCTGTCTTCACGTCGACTTCGTCGAGGAGTTCGTTCCGAGTCTCGTCGTATCGATCACCGCTCTGTCGGTCGTCGGAAAGTACGGTGGCGCCTGGCTGGGGACCTTACTGAGCCGCGTGCCTGCTCTGGACCGTGTGCCGATCGCAATCGCGCACGTCCCGGGCGGGTCGATGGGAGTCCTCCTCGCCGCGGTGGCACGAGAACAAGAAGTGATCGGTCCGAAGATGTTCGTGGCGATCGTCTTTGCCTCGATCGCCTCGTCGATCGTCGTCGGCCCCGCGCTCGCCTGGGCGCTGCGCCGGCGAGAAACCGGAACCGTCGCGGATTTCCTCACGGCCGACGGGATCGTCGGCGGGCTCGAGGTTGCTGATCGGTTCTCGGCAATCGATATCCTCTCGGCCCGCGCCGCGCGACTTGCCGGCCTGCGCGACGACATCGTTCGGGACGCCGTTCGCGCGCGGGAGGACACGATGGACACCGGCGTCGGCGGACAAGTCGCCGTCCCACACGCGCGATTCGAAGGCCTGTCACGCCCAACGATCGTATTCGGGCGTCACCTCGAGGGCCTCGACTGGAACGCGATCGACAACCGTCCGGTACACTTCGTTTTTCTCATCCTGACTCCGGCGGCCGACACCGGCGTTCAGCTCGAGATTCTCTCCGCGATCGCCCGCGGCCTGGATCGCGAGGAGCCCCGCGCCGCACTCTTGCGCGCGAGCGACGAACAGGAGATCTTTCGTGCCGTGCGGGACGCGCTGAGCTACGGAGCGCTCGAGGGCGCTCCCTGACCAGGAAACCCCGGAGGGGACATGAAATCAGGACACGTCGTATCGGTTCTTTGCTGTTCGCTGCTCGTGGCGTGCGCCGCTCGGAAGTCCGCGCCCGACGCAGAGCCGCGCCGGGTCATGCCGGAAGGCGCCACCGCGCCTCTCTTCAACGACCTCGGCGACCACGGCTACGCGGTCTCGACGTCATCGAAGCAGGCACAGCGATACTTCGACCAGGGATTGATCCTCAGCTACGGCTTCAATCACGCCGAAGCCGCGCGCTCCTACCAGGAGGCACAACGGCTCGATCCCAACTGCGCCATGTGCTTCTGGGGCGAGGCGTACGTACTCGGCGCGAACATCAACAAACCGATGGAGCCGAGTGACGCCCCTCGCGCACACGAGGCGGCCGAGCAGGGGCTGCGTGTCGCGAAGGCACACGGCACGACCAAAGAGCAGGCTCTGCTCGCCGCGCTGACCACGCGTTACACGGGCGACCCAAAGGAAGATCGCGCCACACTCGATGCCGCGTACGCCAACGCCATGCGCACCGTCGCCAAGAACCATCCGGATGACGTCGACATCCAAACCTTCTTCGCCGAATCACTGATGGATACGATGCCGTGGGACTACTACGCGAGCGATGGCGCGCCCAAGCCAGCAACCACCGAAACGATCGCTACGCTCGAAAGAGTGATGACATCAGCCCCCTCCCATCCCGGCGCGACCCATCTGTACATCCACATCGTCGAAGCGGAAGACCCGCAGAAGGCCGAGGTGGCCGCCGACCAGCTACGCGGCACCGTGCCGGGCGCCGGACACCTCGTCCACATGCCGTCGCACATCTACCTGCGCGTCGGGCGGTACAATGATGCCGCCGTCGTAAATCAGGAAGCGGCCGAGGCCGACGAGAGCTATATTTCCCAATGCCTCGCGCAGGGCTTCTATCCCGCGCTGTACTACCCCCATAACGTTCACTTCCTGTGGTCGGCGGCGACCTTCCAGGGAAGGAGCGCGTTCGCCCTCGAAACGGCGAAGAAGATGCGGGGGTTCATGCCCGACAGCAACGTGCGCGAGTTTCCGTTCTTGGAAGAGTTCATGCCGATCGTACTGCAAACGCAGCTGCGCTTTGGCCAATGGAACGACGTGCTCGCGACGCCGGCTTTCGCACCAGACTTCCGGTACGCGAATGCCAATCGACACTATGCGCGCGGCATTGCCCTGGCCACCAGCGGCGACATCCAGGGAGCGAAGCGCGAGCAAGCGCAGCTCGACGCGATCGCGACTGGTGACGACATGAAGCAGCTCGCGATGGTCTCGGTCGGCTCCAGTGGCGCCGACCTTCTCGCCGTCGCGGCGGCCATCCTGGACGGCGAGATCGCATCGGCCGAGGGAGACCACGCACGCGCGATTGCCGCGCTCACGCGCGCAGCCAAGCTACAAGACGAGCTCACGTACACGGAACCACCTCCGTGGTACCTACCGGTGCGCGACGCGCTCGGCCGCGCGCAACTCCGAGCGGGCAAGCCTGCCGATGCCGAGCGCTCCTACCGCGAGCAATTGAAGCACACCCCTCGAAGCGGATGGACGCTGTTCGGTCTCGCCCAGAGCCTGCGCGCCCAAGGAAAGACCGCGCAAGCGGAGGTCGTCGACCAGCAAGCAAGAGAGAGCTGGGCCCGCGCGGACACCGCCTTGTCCGCGTCGGTGTTCTGACACGCTCGGATTGATGTCGCGCCGGTTCGATCAGTGCCGAGGCTCGTCGCGCAGAAGCCGAAAGAGGGACTCTTCTCGGTTGGCAATGTCGGTCGCCTGGGCCCCGGCCCGCGTCCACAGATCGCGATCCGCGACGCTCTTCGACGCGGCGTTCAGCGTCTCGGACAACGCCGTCCAGCCGTCGGCCGCATCCCGAATCTGGCGGGCAGCATCGGCCGGGGCAAGCGTCGCATCCAACGCGTGCGCCCAATCGAGGAAGCCCGCATACAAACGCCGGAAGTTACCCCCACCATTTCCGAACTTCTCGATGCAACGCGCATTGTAGGACGCGATCCACGCCGCGTCTTCGCGCGCGGCCCAGACCGGGATCTCGGTGGCCATGCGTCGAATCCCCGCAACCCCGGTGGTCATCGCGGCTTCGCCCACGATCTCGTCCCGCGCGACCACACTCGTGCCCAGCATGCTCGCGACGCTGCGCTCGATCGCGACACGGGCGGCATCGACGAGAGTGCGGCCGACGTCCGAGCTGTGAAATTTTCCCCAGAGGTTTTTCGTGGACATTCCCTCCGGCGGATTCCGGCTGTTGCGCAACGCTCCGTACGAGCAGAGCTCTGGCGCCACGTTGATGCGGTCGGCGATCTCGACCTTCTCGGTCTCATCATCGAATCCGAGGAGGACGAATCGATGCCCCGGAAAATGCACCTTGTACTCTCGATAGTCCAAATAGAGGATGTCGCCCGAGAGCATCGTGGGGCGGCCCGCCACGACCTCCTCCCGCACCTTCTGCCAAGCCACGTCATCGTCGTCTTCCGTCTCTTCGCGGTAGTCGACCTGCAGGTTCTCGGCGAGGTCCGCCTCCATCCGAATCGTGCGCCCGAACACCAGGTGCGACGGATCCATGCCGGGGCCGGTCATATAGACGCAGGCGATACCCGAGCCGAGGCCGAACACAGCAGCCTCGGGAAGCTCGAGATCACAGTAGTGGCGCAGCAGGCCCCGCATCGAAACGCTGCCACAGTGCTCGCCCGGGAAGTTGCGGTACCCGGCGACCGAAGCCTTCACGGTGCCACCGTCGCGATGTCCCGAACGAGATCGACCAACCGCCCATCGGCGACCATCGCGTGCAGTGAATGGTCGTCGTCGACTTCAATCAGCCGCACGAGCTTCGGCGATCCTGTCTGCGCGAGCCGTCGGCTATCGTTGATGTCGACGACTTCGTCGCCGGTGCCGTGAACGACCCAGACGACCCGGTCGTTCGGCAGCGTGGTCCGCGCACCTCTGTGAACGGCGGCTTGGGCGAGCAAGAGGGTCGGCCCGGTCCAGGCACCGCGATGCAGCAACTCGACCGCCACGGCGCCGCCAAACGAAGACCCCACCAGCACATCGGGGCGGAACGCTGCGATCTCGGCCTCATGTACGGCAATGCAGGAATCAAAGTCCTTCGTGTTCATTGCCGGCGTCGATGCCGTGAAGTGATCGGAGAAGAGCTTCGCCTTCGCACCTTGCGGCGTCCCCGCGAGACCGTGGATGAACTGCACTCGAATCGCGGCAGCCATATCGCTCAGCTCGACGATCCCGGCGCGAATGTCCGCAGGGCATCCGTGTCGATCCTGCCGATTCCAGCCTCCGGGTGAAGCGGTTGGATGCAAACGTGGTCGGCGCCCGCCGCGATGTGGGCGTCGATGCGCTCGCGAATCGCGGCTTCGTTCCCGCACGCCACGACGCCGTCGACGAACCGCGGGGACGCGTCATCGATGTCGGCGTCGCTGTAGCCCAGGCTGTTCCACGCCCGCCGATAGCCGGGCGCCCGCACGTAGAACTTCAACACACTGGCGGCCGTAGTCCGTGCCGCAGCCGGCGAACCACCCAAAATCACCTTCTGCTCGACCGCAAGGACGCGATCGGGGCCAAGTGCCTCCCGCGCGATGGCCGTGTGCTCGGGGGTCATGTTGTACGTGATCGCACCGGCCGAACGCTCCCTGGCGATCTGCAGCATCTTTGGTCCAAGCGCCGCGAGGACCACCGGCACCGCGTCCGGTGGCGGAACCGCGAAGTACTTCGCCGCCTCGTACTCATCGAGGTAGTTTCGCAAGAAGGTGACCGGCTTGGAGTAATCGAGCTTGCGGATCTTCTGCACGATGGCTGGGCTCGAAATTCCGAGCCCGAGGATGAACCGACCCCCGGTCTGCTCACCGAGAGTGTTCGCGGCCTGCTTCATCGCGCCCGGATGGCGGTGGAAAACGTTCGCGATTCCCGTCGCCAGCTTGATCTTCGTCGTGTGCGCCCCGAGGTTCGCCGCGAGTGCGAACGGATCTCGACCGAACGTCTCGGCGAGCCAGAAGGTCTCGTAGCCGAGCTCCTCCATGAGCTGCGTGTTCCTCACCAAATCCGGACTGGCAATTGCCTCCGGCGCGAACCAGACACCGAGCGTCGCGGCCATGAAGAAGAGTCTACCAGAGCCAGGTCGACGGGGCCGGCCATGGTTCTTCACGGGCCGCAACAACGACGCCCGTCACGCCGGCCAGGAGGGACGACCTCTGACGAGTTCTCGTTCCCGGCCGTGGGCTCCTCTCGCTTGTCCCGGCGACGAAGATCGTCGGAGCGTTCCGCCGCGAGAAAACGGTGCCCAAGAGTGCTCTGACGAGACCATCCGACCGGGACATTCCGGCACGGAGGCCCTTGCGCTTCGCCTTTTTTTCGCCCAAGCTCGACGGTCCGAGCGAGGCGATGGGGGCGAAGGCAGAGCAAGAATCCGAGGATCGCGACGGGCTGAACCCCGCGCAACGCCGGGCCGTCGAGCACGGCATCGGAACCGGCGGCGGAGCGGCTTCGGCCCTCCTCGTGATCGCGGGCGCCGGATCGGGCAAGACGAACACCCTCGCTCACCGAGTCGCCCGGCTCGTGGAGAGCGGAGCCGACCCGCGACGCATCCTGCTGCTCACGTTCACGCGGCGCGCAGCCCAAGAGATGAACCGACGCGTGGAGCGCATCGTCGCCAGCCGGAAGCTCCGCCACACGCCCGCCGGTCGGGTTGGGTGGGCCGGAACCTTCCACGGCATTGCGAACCGGCTTCTGCGACTCCACGCCGAGTCGATCGGCCTCGACCCGTCGTTCACCGTCCTCGACGCATCGGACGCGGCCGATCTCATGGACCTCGAGCGGGAACACCGAGGCCTCGCCGAGCGCAAGCGGCGCTTCCCCCGAAAGTCCACCTGTCTGGCCATATACTCGCACACGGTGAACTCTCAGAAGTCACTCGCCGAGACGCTGAAGAACGCCTTCCCCTGGTGCGACCGCTGGGAGAAGGAACTCCGCACGCTCTTCGGCTCCTACGTCGACGCCAAGCAACGCACCAACGTTCTCGACTACGACGACCTCCTGCTCTACTGGGCGCACCTGATGGCCGAGCCCGCCCTCGCAAGGCGCGTCGGCCAGCGCTTCGACCACGTGCTGGTGGACGAGTACCAGGACACAAACGCGCTACAAGCCAGGATTCTCGTGGGCATGCGTCCATCGGGCAATGGTCTCACCGTCGTCGGAGACGAAGCGCAATCGATCTACGCCTTCCGTGCGGCCAGCGTCCGCAACATCCTGGATTTCCCAACGCAGTTCGAGCCGCCGGCAAGAGTCGTCACCCTCGAGCAGAACTACCGGTCGACCCAACCAATCCTCGACGCGAGCAACGCCGTGATCGCGCTGTCGTCGGAACGCTTCGAGAAGAAGCTGTTCTCGCGCCGACCTTCCGAGGAAAAACCATACCTCGTGCTCGTTGAAGACGAATCGGCACAAGCCGACTACGTCGTCGAGCAGGTCCTCACGAGTCGCGAGGCTGGGCTCGATTTGAAGCAGCAAGCCGTCCTGTTTCGAACGTCTCACCACAGTGCACAACTCGAACTCGAGCTCACCCGGCGCGAGATTCCATTCGTGAAGTTCGGCGGTCTGCGGTTTCTCGAAGCAGCGCACGTGAAGGATCTAATCTGCGTGCTGCGCTGGGCAGAGAACCCGCGCGACGCGATCGCAGGCTTCCGAACCATGCAGCTTCTGCCGGGCGTGGGACCCGCGAATGCGCGACGCGCGCTTCGCACACTGGAGGGAGAGCGCTACCAGCTCGCAGCCCTTCGCAAGCTCGACATGCCAACCGCCGCGCGGGAGAGCTGGCCCGGCGTCTGTGCGCTCTACGAGCGGCTTCGTGATGGGCAGACGCCATGGCCGGGGCAGGTCGAGCTCGCGCGCCTCTGGTACGAACCGCATCTCGCGCGATTGCACGACGACGCACATCTCCGAATGGGCGACCTCATCCACCTCGAAGAGTTGGCGGCAGCCCAACCGAGCCGCGAACGCTTCCTGAGCGAACTGACGCTCGATCCCCCCGTCGCGACCGGCGCGGAGGCCGGCCCGCCCCACCTCGACGAGGACTACCTCATCCTATCGACGATCCACTCGGCGAAAGGACAGGAGTGGGACGTCGTCCACGTTCTGAACGTCGTCGACGGCTGCATCCCCTCCGACATGGCATGCAGCCGCCCGGAAGAAATCGAGGAAGAACGCCGCCTCCTCTATGTCGCGATGACCCGGGCTCGGAACCACCTCCACCTGCTGAACCCGATGCGCTTTTACGTGCACCATCAACCGAGGGACGGCGATCGCCACCTCTATGCGCCGCGGTCACGTTTCCTGCCTGACGGCATTCTCGACCATTTCGAGCGACGGGTCGCCGGGCCGGCGGTCGATGACGACCCCGCGGTGGGCGATGAACCGACGCGCATCGACGTCGGCGCGCGGTTGCGCGGGATGTGGAATTGACGTCCCCCTCGACGAGTGAGACCGCCATCGACATAGGGCTAACGGCGGTGCGCTAGAGTGACGTCGAACCCGAAACGCCTCTTCGCGCTCGTCTGCGCGACCCTCGTCGGTCTCACCGCACCCGTCACCGGCGGCCCGGAACCCGAGGAACTCGTCGTGTTCGAGAACGCGGTGCGCGCCAAGACGGACTGGGGGAGTCGGGCTCGCGCGAACCTCGGACCGAACCCGTTCAAGATCCTCGCGACACCGGTCCCTGGCCGGTGGGTCGGTCTTCTGGGTGGCGCGGACGCCGTCGTCTTGCTCGACGAGAACGGCCGCGAGCACGACCGCGCGCCGACGCCACCGAGTCCCACGGGCTTCGCGTTCACACCGAGCGGCCAGCTCGTAGTCGTAGGCGAGCAGCGCGGAGAGATCGCGCACTACGACGTAGACGCCAACGAGGTGACCCGGCAGGGCTCACGTTCGGTTTCCGGAACCCATTCGCTGCGCGACATTGCCGTGCTCGGCGACACGACCCTCGTACTCGACGCCGTCTCCCACAGGATCGTAGCCCTCGGTGAGATACGAGACCCGGTCGCCCCACGCACCGTCGCACCGTGCGAGGGCCCAGTCGCAATCGTCGCGCTCGATGACCTCGCAATCGCGAACTGCCTGCTCGAAGGTGCGCTCGTCGTCATCGACCCAGGCGGGCACGAACGCGCGCGGATCGTGCACGACGGCCCCCTGTGGTCGATGGCAGGCCTGCGCGACCACGGGGACCTACTGATCGCAGCCGGCGGCGTAGAGAACCGCCCGCTCGACCGCAGCGACGGGGGGTTCGGCTACATCGACTCGTTCGCGTTCGTGTACCGCGTGACCCCGAAGAGCGGCGTTGCGACGCTGCTTGGCGAAGTGAACCTGTCGGCCCTCGGCGTGGTCACACCCAAGTGGCTCGAGCTGCTGGCCAGAAATGACGGCTTCGAGCTCCGGGTCGCTGGGTACGCCTCGGAGGGCTTGGTCTCCCTCGACTGGCCCGGCGGCGACCTCACATCCGAGCCCGAGGTGAGCCGCATGGCCCTCCCCCCGGGAACGACCGACGTCGCGGGCCCGCTCGCGGCGAACCCACTTCTCGATTCCTGGGTCCTCCTGCGCGCCCCCAACGCGCCGGTCGTCGCAGAACCGAAGGCCACGCGCAGCGCGGAATCCATGGTCGGTGAAGCGCTCTTCTTCACCACGCTCATGGCTCCGTGGAACACGAGCGAGGGACCGCGAAGCCGCTTCACCTGCGAAACCTGCCATCATGAAGGCTACGTCGACGGGCGTACGCACTCCACCGGACGAGGAGACGTTCATGCCACCACGAAGCCGCTCGTTGGGCTGCACGGCAATCGTCCCTACTTCTCACGCGCTCTCGACCCGACGATGGCGCGGATGGTTCACAACGAGTTCCGGGTGGCAAACAAGCACAACGGCCGCGATCCGTGGTTCGGGCTCGATCACGCTGATGTCGCGTGGATGCCCGGCCTTCACGGCGCAACCGAAGCTCTTTCGCCCGTATGGCTCCGCCGCGCACTCATGACGTTCCTCATGGAGCTCGAACACCTACCGAACCCAGCCGTGAGCGGAAGGTCCGCCTTCACACCGCTCGAACACCGAGGTGCGGTCGCGTTTCGCGAGCGGTGCGAAGGCTGCCACGCCGCTCGCTTGGTGTCGGACGACGCGGAGACCCATGTCGCCTTCGCCGACTGGGAGGCAAACCTCTTCACGGGGGGCACGATCATCTGGGGCCGCGAGGGCTACGAAAAGACCGGCATCACACCGTACGTACACCCCCGTGGCGCCCGCGTGCCTTCGCTGCGGCGGCTCTACCGAAAACGACCGTACTTCACCAATGGGTCTGCGCCAGATCTCGACGCCGTGCTCGCCCGCATCACGACGACGACCGATGGGCCACAGCACACCGCCAAGGCACCGGAACGCCCGCTCAGCGGCGGCGAGCGAGCCTCTCTCCTAGCGTTCCTCGGCCTGCTCTAGCGCCGTCACTCTTTGCAGGCCGCGAAGGCCATCGACTGGAGCCCGTATCGCCAATCGATGAAGTCCTTCGATATCTCACCGTTGGTGAGGAAGGTCCACGCGAGGCGCCGATCCGGATCCGCAAACGTCTCTTGCCCACCTGCACCACCGTGCCCAAACGTACGCAACGTGCTGCCGTCGCCGTGAAAGCCCAGCGAGAATCCGGTGCTCCAACGAAGCGGCCAGCCGACGGTCCCATCGAGATCGCTCGCCCGATTGGTCGGCGCAGTGACCGCAGCGAGGCCTTCACGACTCACGAGTTCGACGTCACCGCGCCTACCGCCAAGAGCGAGCACAGCCAGCACCTCGGTGAGGTCCCGCGCAGTTGCGATCCCACCTGCCGCCGGGAGCACCGCGCGATGCGTGGCCGGGCGGTTGAACGGATGCGCAAATTCTGGTGTCTCACTTTCCGAACGAGACAGGTCCCGCGCAGCGGCGCCCGCCAGGGAGCCCGCGTCTTCCCCGCCGCTGGACTCGTGCCCAGGCGCCACCACTCCGGTCGCGCGTGCCGCGCTCAGATTCATCTCATTGTAACACCACGCCACGCGAGCCTCGAGACGGCGGTCTTCCGGCAGGCCGACGTGGATGTCATGCAGCCCGAGCGGTTCGAAGACTTCCTCACGTAGGAAGACGCCGCAATCACGCCCATCGATCCGTTCGACGAGCTCGTTCACCATGTGGCCGAAATTGATCGCGTGGTACGCATTCTTCTGCCCGGCCGGGAACGAGAGCTCGACCTCCTCCATCGCCTTACGGATTGCCGCGCGATCGCCCCAGTGGCGCGCGGTGAGCCACTCCGGCCCACCGGGGAACCCCGCTCGGTGGCTCATGACGTGGCGGATCGTGATGCCCGCCTTCTCGGGCATCCGCTGCGCGAACTCCGGCCAGTAGGCCGCGACGTGTTCGTCGTAGTGGAACTTGCCTCGCTCGTACAGCATCAACATGGCCAAGGAAGCCAGCGCCTTCGTGCAGCTGAACATGACGAAGAGGGTGTCCTCGACGACGGGCTCGTTCGTGCGGAGCCGAGCCTGGCCGCCGCCGACGTCGAGAACACGACGACCGTCGCGGTACAGTGCCATCTGCGCGCCGTGAAACCGCTCGCCCGTCTCGCAGGTGCTCTCGAACTCTTCGGCGATTCGATTCACGGCATCGCGGTCCATGCCGACATCGGCGGGATCGACTTCGGGATCACGTCGCCACACTCCGCACTGACACCACGCCAGGCCGCACCGTGCAACTGCACGCGTGCACTACCATCGGGTGGCTGCACCGCGCTGCGCCCCACGCATCGATCGGCTACGCGCTTGCGAGCTTTCCTCCGGCCGCGATCCAACGCTTCATCATGTCGGTAGCCTCGGTCGGGTTGTAGACGTCCTCCTGAAACGACCAGAGACCCTCACCCGCGTACTCGAGAACGGTGATGTTGCCGAACCGATAGACTTCGGTGCCACCGGCAGGGTCGGGCATCTGCTGCCAGATGTACGACGCGACCCGGTTGTTATCGATCATGTACCACTCGACCGGGAAGTACATCATCGGCACCGGCTTCATGACGTCCACGATCACCTGGCGGATCGCCTCGCGGCCTCGTTGCGTGCCAAAGTGGTGCTCGAACCACACGCCGTCTTCGCTGTGAATGTCAGCCCACGGGTTCCAGTCTCCCGACTCCGCGCAACGATCACCCATCGCGACGAACTCGTGGAACGCGGCTTCGACCTCGGCTCTTTTCCACTCTGCCATAGCCGAGCCATATCACGCCGCGATCCGTGTGCGATCCGTTCCCGATGATGTTCTGTCGCTCGAGCTCGGCCAGATCGCTGTCCGTCAACGCGAGAGGCCCCCCCAGAATCGTGTGATCGTCTTGGCAAAAGGTGGGCCCTAGGGCGGCGCGGCCAGTGGGTCGACGCGGTGCTCGTTCAACCTGGGGAGCGCGCCATGCGTTCGAGCGGCACGCCCGCCTTCAGAACAGCCCGGATGCGCGCAAGGTTCGCCACATCGGCCAGCGGATCCCCTTCCACAAGCAGCAGGTCCGCCCGGGCGCCTTCCTTCACGACCCCGAAGTCCGGCGACTCGGTTCGGGCGAGGAACCGTGCCGGGTGGAGCGTCGCCGACCGGATTGCCTCAGCCGGCGTGAGGCCCGCCTCGACCAGGAGCCCGATCTCGCGATGCAGGCTCGCTCCCGCGATGAGCCCCGCCTGTGTGTCACTCCCGGCGAGGAGAGTGACCCCCGCCTCATGCAGGCGCCGGACGTTCTCACGTGACGACGCGAGCCCTCCTCTCAGAGACCGCATGCGCGTCAGATCAAAACTCCCGGGCACTTCGTTCATCGCCGCAAGGTCGGCGGGAGCGGCGATCTGGCGCTCGAGGTCGGTCGGCTCGAACGGATCTCCAAACGCGGCGAACGTTTCAAAGAGAATGAGCGTCGGGGCCATCGGAATCCCGAAGCTCGCGAGCTTCGCGACTTGCTCGTCGGACAGGGGCTCCTTGTACACGCCATGCACCCAGGCGGCGACTCCCGCCTCCGCCGCGTCGATGGCGTCTTGCGCCGTTCCGATGTGAGCGACGGCGCGCAAGTCGTGCGTCCTCGCTTCGGCAACCGCCGCAGCCAAGCTCTCGTTCGTGATGCGTGGCGCGTCGGGCGGAATCCGATCGACCGCGACCTTCATCACGTCTGCACCCATGGCAGCAATCTCGGCCGCCGCGGCTTCCCCCTGCTCCGGCGTCGCGATCTCGCGCGTCATCCGCGGCACCACGTACCAGCTCAAGAACCAGGGCAGACTCGCCCGGAAGATCGCCGCAGGGTGCCCTCCCACCGCGGTGACGATCGGGCCCGCCTCAAACGTCGTCGGCCCGAGCTGCTCACCCGTTCTCAGACGTTCGCGTCGCTCGTAGGCGTCAGGCGCCATCGATCCCATATCGAGGACCGTGGTTACGCCCGCGTAGAGAAACGCTTGGAGGTTGGCGTCGTCGTCGGGCAGGCTGCGTGTCCACGGCGGGCCGGTGGGTGAGCTTATGTGGCCGTGAATGTCGATCAGCCCCGGCAGCAGCGTGGCCCCGCGGCCATCGATGGTATGACCCCCCTCGGGAAGTTCGATATCGCCGGCCGACTCGATGCTCGCGATGCGGCCGTCCCGGATGAGGACATCCCGGTGGGACGACAGAGAGCCCGACTCGACGTCGAGAACCGAGACATCCGCAACCAGCACTGCGGACGGAGGATCGTCGGGGAGCCGCACGATCTCCCGCGCCGACCTGCACGCCGAGAGCACGAGCAGCGCGAGGAGGATCGCGGTCATCGATCTTCGGCAGCTTTCCATCCCCTTCCCTCCCCTGCGACCCAGAGGACGTCAAGCTCGTGCACTGACGGTCTAGTTGTGGGAAGGTGGCCCCCGGGGGCCAACACGCATGCAATTTCCGCAGCCGAACGCAGAAGAGTCCTCGGTCTACCTGGAAGAGACCGACCGAGTCCTACCGACCAAGCTCAACTCGCAAACCCGATACGCGTTCTTCAAAACCATCGCGCGCGGCGGGAAGTCGATCATTCAGTCGTGCAAAGATCTGCACTTGGGTAGGATCATTTGTTACAAAGAACTCCGCAAGGAGCTCGCCGACAACGACGTCGAGCGACAACGGTTCGTTCGCGAAGCGCGCGTCACCGCAATGCTACAGCACCCGAGTACCGTGCCCGTCTACGAGCTCGGACGGAACGCTCGTGGCCACCTATACTTCACGATGAAGCTGGTGCACGGCTACACGCTACGGGAACTCATCAAAGACGAATACCGCGATCGCTACGATCTCACCCAGTTGGTCGACGTCGTCCTTCAAACCGCACAAGGACTGGCATTCGCACACGCACACGGCGTCGTGCACCGCGACATCAAGCCAGAAAACATCTTGGTCGGGCCGTTTGGCGAAGTCCTGCTGCTCGACTGGGGCCTCGCCAAGGTCTGGGACCGCGAGGGTGTCTCCCCCGACCCCCCGGAGACCGAAGACCTCGTGAAGAGTTCGGACGTCACCATCACTCATCAGGGGAAGCTCGAGGGAACGGCTGCCTACATGTCGCCCGAGCAAATTCGCCGCGAGGACACCATCGACGGACGAACCGACATCTTCAGCCTCGGAACCGTCCTCTACGAAATCCTGGCTGGCGTCCGCCCGACCAAGGGTGACACGATCCACAAGGTGCTCCAGTCTGCACTCGAAGACGAGGCCACGAAGCCCTCCGAGATCTCGAAGTACCAGGTTCCCGAACGCCTCGAGGACATCTGCATGTGGTGCATTCGAAAGGACCCCGATCGACGCATCCAGACCGCCGCCCAGCTCGTCCGCGAGCTCCAGGAAAAATGGATCTAGCAGCAGGCACAACGAAGAACGGGGCCGCAGTATGCGGCCCCGTCTTCGAATGACCTATCGAGGCGTGTGCTCAGCCCACAGCTTCCTTCGTGGTCTTCACGATCGCAGCCGCAACCTTGTACGGATCTGCGTTCGACGCCGGGCGTCGATCTTCCAGGCGCCCCTTCCAGCCATCCTCGAGCGTGCCGATCGGAATGCGGATCGAGGCGCCCCGGTCCGAAACGCCGTAGCTGAAGGTATCGATCGCCTGCGTCTCGTGCGCACCGGTCAACCGCTGATGGTTGTCGGCACCGTACACCGAGATGTGACGGTCGATGTT
This sequence comes from Deltaproteobacteria bacterium, assembly GCA_029262355.1. Taxonomy (GTDB): domain Bacteria; phylum Desulfobacterota; class Binatia; order UBA12015; family UBA12015; genus VGTG01. The sequence goes on along the minus strand of JAJCZO010000297.1, from coordinate 71,075 downwards.
CTTTGCGAACTCGTCACAGATCTGGGTGAAGACGTCCTCCTTGCCCAACTCACGCATCTGGCCGTTGGAGAAGTTCGCGTGCATGCCGGAGCCGTTCCAGTCGCTGTCGCCGAGCGGCTTCGGGTGCCAGTTGATCGAGAAGCCATACTTCTCGGCAATGCGCTCGAGCAGGTAGCGCGCAACCCAGGTCTCGTCCCCGGCGCGCGCGGCGCCCTTCGCGAACACCTGAAACTCCCACTGCCCCGCAGCGACTTCGCCGTTGATCCCCTCGACGTTGATGCCCGCCTCGAGGCAGTCATCGAGATGCTCCTCGACGATCTCACGCCCGTAGGCGTTCGAGCCACCGACCGAGCAGTAGTACGGACCCTGCGGACGGGGAAAGCCCTGGGCCGGGAAACCCGGAGGGCGATCGGTATCGGTGTCCCACAGGAAGTACTCCTGCTCGAAGCCAAACCAGAAATCGTCGTCGTTGTCCTCGATCGTCGCGCGACCGTTCGACTCATGCGGCGTGCGGTCGGCGTTCAAGACCTCGGTCATCACGAGGAACGAGTTTCTGCGGCCGGGATCGGGGAAGAGTGCGACTGGCTTCAGCAGACAGTCGGAGGAGCTTCCGTCAGCCTGCTCCGTCGAGCTTCCGTCGAAAGACCACATCGGGCAGTCCTCGAGCGTGCCGCCGAAGTCCGACCTGACCTGAGTTTTGCTGCGAAGGCTCTGTGTCGGCGTGTATCCGTCCAACCAGATGTATTCCAACTTTGTCTTCATCTCGCGATTCGCTCCTCAATAGACTGCAAAGCTCTCTCGACAGGAGAGTTCAGGTTGAAAAAGCCGCGTTCGTGCAGCCCTCACCAAGCCCACTCGCGCGAAACGCGCAAAAGGGCCCCCCACATGTTGTCTGAAATCGCTCTCGACGCCGCAACATCCGCGCCAGCGAGCGCGCCCGAGATCATAAGTGTTTGTAGGCGAAATTCAATTCCGGTGCACAGGGGTTGAGCATCACGCGCCCATTTATTGGACAGAGGCCCGCCGCCTCTCCTCTTTCACCGGTCTGGGCCCGCCGCCTCCTGCCAGCCTCAGAAGTCCTCGAGCGCCGACCGCAGAGCCGGGTCGGCAGCTTTCGCCCGGCGCAGACGCTCCGTGCCCGCGACGACGGTGGAGTGCCCGTGCTCCTCGATGGCCATCCGGTAGCTCGGCCGAGCCTGAATCTGCTCCCACCACGCGCGTACCGCCGGTCGCCGCCCTTCCCCGAGGAACACGTGCAGGCTATCGGCCTCGCGCAGTCGTTCGACGACGACGGCCCAACTCACGTCGGCCAAAGTGAACATGCGGCCGAGGATCCACGGACCGCCGCTGCGGCAGAGCTGCGCCTCGAGATCATCGAGGTGGCGGTGCATCGCACGCCCACACGCCTGGATCGCCTTCACGGCAGGCGGAAGCTTCGAGAGCCCGCGAAGTCCGCGCAACTTCAAGACGAGGAACAACAGCGGGCGGATCTTCAGGCGGTGGAACAAGACCCCCTCGAGAATCCAATGAACGGGGACGTCGTCCATCATCGAGGAGAACAGCGGCACCGTGAGCCCAGGCACCGCATTGCCCGCGCTCTGCTTGGCGTCGGCGATCGGGTCATCCCCTCCGAGAGAGGACTTGTCGACCCATCTCTGCATCTCCGCCTCGGCAACCAAATCGGACGGAACGAGCGACGACGCACCTCGTGGTGCGTGATCCGCCGCGTAGCGGATCTGCTCGTGCGACTCGTAGACCGGGTGCCCGTCGTGCACGAGTACCGGCACGGTTCCCGCCGGATTCACGCCGAGGAACGCACGGCCGATGTTCTCGTACCCGCCGGTCTCGACGAGGTGAATGTGATGGCCGACGTAGTCGATCCCGAGTTCCGCCAGACACATGCGAGTCTTCTTCGAACACAGCGAGAGGGCGTTGTGGTACAACTCGAACTCCGCCTCGTGCGCCACCTTGATGTCGGTCTGCAGGCCGGCCCCAACCGCGTGCGTCTTGCGGTGGCTTCTCTCCCACAAGTACCAGCCGAGAAGGCCGGCGACCGGGAGTAGAACGACAAATGCAATGCCCATGAAGCCTCCCGCGCCCCCGCAAAGTGTTCGGGTCAGTCCGCCGGCGTGTACGCCTTGGCAAGCTCCGGATCGTTCGCCGACAGTTTGTCTGCGAGATCGACCATGACCCGGCACTGCTTGTACGTCGCATCGTCCTGCATCTTGCCGTCGATCATGACCGCACCGGTGCCATCTCCCATCTCCTTGATGACCCGTTTCGCCCACAGCACCTCGTCCGCTGGCGGGCTGAAGACCGTCCGCGCGATGTCGATCTGAACGGGATGAAGAGACCATGCGCCAACGCATCCCATGAGAAACGCATTGCGGAACTGATCCTCACACGCGATCGTGTCCTTGATATCGCCGAAGGGGCCATAGTACGGCAGGATGCCGTGCGCAGCACACGCGTCGACCATTCGCGCGAGTGTGTAGTGCCAGAGATCCTGCTGCACCGACGGCCGCGGCGCGTCTGCGTCGCTTGGATCGGGATCGGCTCGCACGATGTAACCCGGGTGGCCGCCGCCAACCCGCGTCGTCTTCATGCGACGCGAGGCAGCGAGGTCGGCCGGACCGAGTGAGAGTCCCTGCATGCGAGGGCTTGCCCCACAGATCTCCTCTACGTTCGCGACGCCAGTGGCGGTCTCGAGAATCGCGTGGATGAGCAGCGGCTTCTTCAGGCCGGCCCGCGCTTCGAGCTGGGCGAGAAGACGATCCATGTAGTGAATGTCCCACGCGCCCTCGACCTTGGGCACCATGATGACGTCGAGCTTGTCGCCGATCTCCGCCACGAGTTCCGTCACGTCGTCGAGCATCCACGGCGAATCGAGGCTGTTGATGCGGGTCCAGAGCTGGCAGTCGCCGAACTCGGTTTCCTTACCGATCCGGATGAGCCCCTGGCGCGCGGCGAGCTTGTTGTCGGCTTGAATCGCGTCCTCGAGATTGCCGAGAAGCACGTCGCACTTCTTCGCGATGCCACCGACCTTGGATGCCATCTTCGGATTGCTCGGATCGAAGAAGTGGATCATCCGCGACGGAGTGAACGGAATCTCTCGGACCGGCGGAGGAGCGCCAATGGCCATCGGCTGGAAGAAATCTTTCGCGCTACGCATGACCGAGAAGCATAGCAAAACCGGGGGGCCCGGCGAGCCGGGCATTGGGCTTCCCGAACGCCAGGTATAAGAAGGAACGGTAATGGGAAGCGTAAGCAACACGCCGCGCCTGCGGCGGTCCGTGCTGTTCGTACCGGGCGGAGATCCGCGCAAGATCGATAGAGCCCGCGCGTCGGCAGCCGACACGGTGGTGCTCGACCTCGAGGACGCGATCGCGCCGGAGGGAAAGCAAGATGCCCGTGCCTGCGTCGCCGAAGCACTCGGCGCGGGCGGGTTCGGAAGCTCCGAGCCCGCCGTGCGGATCAACCCCCCGGGCACGCCCTTCTTCGAAGACGACGTCGCTTCGGTCCTCGCGGCCGGGGCGACGACCGTCATGCTTCCGAAGGCCGAGCGCGCACACGACATCGCGTCCGTCGCATCCAAGCTCGGCCAGGCGACCACTCTCCTGTTGCTCATCGAGAGCCCCCTCGGCGTGGCCGACGCGCTCGCGGTCGCCGGCGCGACCCCGCAAGTGCACGGGGTGTGTTTCGGCCACGCGGATTTCTCCCTGCAGATGGGCCTGACCCAAGCGGATACCGCGAACGCGGTGGTCCACCACGCTCGCTGCGGGGTCGCGATCGCCGCCAAGGCACTCGCGAGAGCACCGATCGACTGCGTCCACCTCGCGGTGCGCGACGAAGCGGCATTTCGCGCCGATACCGCGCTGGGGTTGTCCCTGGGCTACGAGGGGCGGCTCTGCATCCATCCCCGCCAAGCCGAGATCGCGAACGAGGTCTACACCCCGTCGGCCGATCAGATCGACTATGCGACGAGAGTGATCGACGGATTCGACGAAGCCCGCCAACGCGGCGTCGGCGTTTGTACGATCGACGGCAAGTTGGTCGACGCACCGGTGGTCGCGCAACAACGGCGGGTGCTCGCACGCGCCGGACGTCCCTCCCGGTAGAACATCAGCCATGGATCCCGACGTCGTTCTCTCGATGGGGCGCACACCGCGCAGAGGAACGCACTGCCATCCTCGCCGCGCCCAAGCCGACGGCCGCCGCGAAATGAGGCCCAACGGCCGATAGACCCGCGATGGGCCGGGCGTACGAGTCGTCTGCCATCCTATGCGCACGGTGCTAGCGTGGCTCCCATCGTACGCACGTCAGATGGAGACGTCCCGCGGACCGTGGCGGCGCTCGCCGCGGTGATCCTTCTCGCGGCTCCCGCCATCGGCGCGACCGACGATCAACGTTGGGTCATCGAGAACCACTCCCGCCAAAACGCACCCGTCGCGTTCGCCGCAGGCGAGCTGGGCCGCTACCTCGATGAAACAGCCGGGCACCAGACTCACCGCGGAGCCACGAAGCCCGGGGCGGCACGCATCGTACTCGGCCTCCGCGCAGATCTACCGACGCAGGAACGCGCACTCCTTCCCAAGCCAGAGGAGGGCTTCGACGGCTACGCGGTCGCCATCACGACCTCCGCCGAGGGCACGCCCCTGTGGATCATCGGAGGGGACAACGCGCGTGGCGTCGTCTACGGCGCGTACGACGTGCTCGAGCGACTCGGCTGGCGATGGTTCCATCCCCAACTCGATCCGAACGACGGCGAGGTCCGGCCCGCCAGCGAGAAGCCGATGATCCCCGAAGGACAATGGGCTGTCGCATCACCCATGAGAACGCGCGCGCTGATCTGGTACGTCAGCCGGAAGGCGGCCCGCACCGCACCGCCCACACCGGACGCGCTCCGCAAGCAGATCGATTGGGCGGTAAAGAATCGGTACAACACGCTCGAGCACCGTGCGCTCGAGCTCGACGCCAACCACCCGCTCCGAAGGACGCTGAGAGAAGAAACCGCGCGACGCGGGATGCGGATTCAGTCACCCGGTCACAACTTCGACATCTTCTTCCCCGACTCAACCGAGACCTTCATCGAGCACCCCGAGTGGTTTGGCGAGCGCAACGGCCGGCGCCACCGCCACACCAGCGAATACGGCGCGCAGTTCTGCTGGACGCACGAGGGCGCGATCCAGGTCTTCCTCGAGAACGTCGTGAATTTCGTCGGCGCCCGCCCCGAGCTCGACGTACTGACCTTGAGCGCACTCGACGGCGGAACCCCAAAACCATGCGCCTGCGAAACATGCTCGGAGCGGAGTCCCACAGATCGCTATCTCGATCTCGTCAACCGGGTCGTTGCCGCTCTGAAGGAGACGGCGCCGCACGTGACCGTCGAAGCCATCGTCGGCTACCAGCACGTCGAGGATCCACCCAAGCTCGTGAAGCCAGACGACGCTCTTCGTGGACGCTTTGCCGCGTGGCGTCGAGGGGTGGCCAAGGGCTACGACACCGACCGGACCGGACCCAAGGTCAGGCTGTGGTCCGATGTCTTCGATCGACGACTGACCGCATTCCAATACTACAGCGACCATCTCGCCCGCCCTCCGCTGGCGGTGCCCTACACGACACAGATTCGGGGCGACCGCGCGTTGCTTCTGAACGACGGTGCCGATGGCATGCTGAACCTGCTGTTCCTCGACGGGTACTGGTGGCGCCAGACTCTGAACGCCTACCTTGCCGGTCGGTCCTTCTACGACAAGTCGACGGACCCGGATCAACTGCTCGCAGACTATGCGAACCGCTACCACGGGCCCAAGGCGGGCCCTGCGATGGCGGAATACTACCGGGATTTGGCCGCGGATCCCCGGATCGCCTACCGCGCATGGCGGACCGGCGAGGCGGCCGACCGCGAGCTGTTCCGCCACGTCCGCCAGAGGCAGCTCGTACCCGCCGCCGACGCGGTCGCGGACGATCCGATCCTTCGCCATCGGATGAACAAGGCCATGAAATGGCACGAGCTGGCCGAGCGAACCATGGCCACGGGCATGTCGCTCCGGAAGGCACGGAAGCTCGCCGCCGCGGGCCGGCCGGGCCTGGACGCCGCGCTCGCCACGGCTCGGGCACGTTACGGCGCAGTTCAGGAGTTCGCGGCCAACATCGTGAAGCTCGACCAGGGAATCGTCGATGCGAGCTTCACGAACGCGTATCGGGCGTATTTCAACACGCTCGCGGCGAAGATCGAGCGCCTGGCCGCTCGAGAGGCCGCCAAGAAGACCTCTCCGAGCTCCACGCCGGCGCCGCCGGAGTGACTCGACTCCCACGTCTTCGATGCGGCCAGAACGCTGCCCGCGCGCCCTACGATCGCAGGTAGGCGTCGACCGCCGCGGCATTTGCCACAACCGCGATCAAAACCAGAAGGGCCGCTCGAACCAGCGTCGCCAGACGACGACCCCCAACCAGATCTCCACGACGTTTCATCTCCCACTCCCTTCTGGCGGAACGCCCCGCCTGCGACGCAGCCAGTACCCCGCAACGCCGGTGCCACGTGTCGCGAAGTCGCGCAAACCTCCTAGGCCATGGAAAACATTGGGGTTTCGTCACTGACCGACGACCGGCCGCTCGTGGCGATCTGAGTGGTTTCTCTGCCGGCGCCAACCAATCCGCCCCGTTGCGTGGAGCGAATTGGCTCGTGTAGGTACTCCGTTCGGCTGCCCAACCGGGTCAGCCGGTAGAACCCTGCGGATCGCGATGGCGAGAAGGAACCCCTGAACGTGCGCTTCTACGAGTACGAATCGAAAGCCCTGTTCGCGAAGCACAGCCTACCCATGGGCGAGCGTGCCGTCGTGAAGACGAAGGAGGAGGCCCGAGCCGCCGCCGAGAAGATCGGCGGGCCCGTGGTCGTGAAGAGCCAGGTGCTCTCCGGCGGACGGATGAAGGCCGGGGCCGTCCAGTTCGCCGACACTCCGGACGAGGCGGCCGAGAAGTTCGAGCACGTCCTTCCCATCGTGGTGAACGGAGAGAAGGCCCGCTCGATCCTGATCGAATCAAAGAGCAAGTTGGTTCAGGAGTACTTCGTCTCGGTCACCTGGGACGGACGTCGCAAGCTGCCGGTGCTGCTCTTCAGCGACATGGGAGGCATCGACATCGAGGAAGTTGCCGAGTCTCACCCCGAGCACCTCTCGCGCACACACTTCTCGACGTTCCTGCCCCTCACCCCGCGTCTCGCGAAGGAAGCGGTCGGCAAGACCGGCGTGACCGGGAATGATCTCAATCGGCTGACCCCGATCGTCTTCGAGCTCGCGAAGCTCTTCCTCGAGTACGATCTCACGCTTGCCGAGATCAATCCGATCGGCAAGCTCGAGAACGGCCGCTTCATCGTGCTCGACGGCCATGTCGACATGGAGGCAGAGGCTCGCGGGAAGCACGCCGGGCTACTGAAGGAGCTCGGGATCGGTGACGACGAGACCCGTCAAGCCCGTCCGCCGACACCGTTCGAGCTGGAGGGGGCGCGCCTGAACGCAGTCGACCACCGCGGCGTCGCGGGCAACGTCGTGGAGTTCGACGGCGATCTGGGCCTGATCATCGGCGCCGGCGGCGGTTCTCTCACGCTCTTCGACGCGGTTCGCAACCACGGCGGCAAGCCGGCGAACTACTGCGAGATCGGTGGCAACCCGAGCGTCGGCAAGGTCTGCAACCTCACCAAACTGATCCTCTCCAAACCCGGCGTTCAAAAGATCGCGGTCATGATGAACGTAGTCTCGAACACGCGCGTCGACATGGTCGCGCGCGGTGTGATCAAGGGCTGCATCGAGGCCGGCAAGGATCCGGGCGAGGTCATCACGATCTTCCGCATTCCGGGCTCCTGGGAAGAAGAAGGCTTCAAGATTCTCGCAAAACACGGGGTCGAATTCTGCGATCGCTCCGTTTCGATGTACGAGGCGGCTGGTCGCGCCGTCGCCAAGCTGAAGGCAAGCTGATGTCGATCCTGATTCGAAAAGACACCCCCTTCATCGTGCAGGGCATCACCGGCCGCGAGGCCGTCAACCTCACCCGTGAGAACCTCGACTACGGCGCCAAGATCATCGGGGGCGTCACACCTGGTCGCGCGGGGCGCGACATCTACGGCGTACCGGTCTTCGACTGCGTCCGTGACGTCGTCGAGAAGGTGGGCCAGCCCGAGGGCAGCGTCATCTCCGTGCCGCCCAAGTTCACGGTCGACGCGATGATCGAGGCGCTCGAGAACGACATCAAGCTGATCGTCGTCGTGACCGAGAACATCCCCCGCGGCGAAGTCGCCCAGGCGGTCGAGCTCGCAAATCTGCGCGGGGCTCGCATCATCGGACCGAACTGCCTCGGCATCATCTCGCCGGACGAAGCCAAGATGGGTGGCGTCGGCGGCCCGGCAGCCAACACCCGACAGGCCTACACCAAGGGGCCGATCGGCATCATGTCCCGCTCCGGCGGCATGACAACCGAGATCGCCTCGACGTTGACGGCCGCCGGCATGGGCCAGTCGACGTGCGTTTCGATCGGCGGCGACGCCATCGTCGGCACGTCGTACGCCGAGCTCATGCCTCTGTTCGAGGCCGACCCCGAGACCAAGGCGATCGCGATCTACTCGGAGCCGGGCGGCCGCATGGAAGCGGAGCTCGCCGAGTGGGTGAAGGAGCACAATTCTCGCCTGCCAATCGTCGCCTTCATGGCCGGGCGATTCATGGACGAGATGAAGGGCATGCGCTTCGGCCACGCCGGGACGATCGTCGAAGGCAAGGAAGACACCACGGCCGAGAAGATCGACCGCATGGAAGCCGCGGGAATCTCCGTGGCCGAACGAATCGAAGAGATCCCGGCCCTCTTGAAGAAGCGGCTCGAGGAAAAGGGGAACTGACATGGCCGGAATGTTCATCGACGTCCAAGTGGATGACGCGGTCGCTCAGGACCGCGATCTCTCCAAGAAGCTGGTCGACGTGTGCGCCGTCGACATTTTCGCGCAGTCGGAAGACGGCGCACTGCAGATCGTCGACAAGAACCTCGACGAGTGTGTGCTCTGCGACCTCTGCATTCAGGCCGCGCCCGACGGCAAGGTCCGGGTCATCAAGCTGTACGAATCGTAAGGCGCGGAGACGATCGTTGCGCCCCTGCCTGCGGAAGCGGCGTGCACCGTTCGCAGGTTTCGGGCACGCTCGACCAATGTTGTGGACAGTGCTGGTGCTCGCCAGCGTTCTTTGGAGCGCCGAAGCTTGGCCCGCTTCGTCCGTTCGATGCACCGCGGCGGATGTGCCGAAGGCCGCCGCCGCGCTCCTCGTGTCGATGCCACGCTGCTCCGCCGAGCCACCAACGAAGCCCGCCTGTGCTCCGCCACTGATCGCAGCCACGGCGGAGCTCGTCGCTCCAAGCTGCCAAGACGACGATCTCTCCGCGGCCGAGCGTCGATGCCGAGACTCCATCCGCGATGCCGCAACCCAGTTCCTCGCCGCGCGCTTGGTCGAGATCAGCCGCGGGCAGCGCGCCACACGCCACGCGCGCGCGATGGACCCCATCGTCGAGGCCTGTCGGGGGCTACGTGTGCGCCCCAGGGCACCCGCGCCGCCCGAGTCCACCGTCGTGCCCACACTCGGCGCCCCCTGCGCTCACATCGGCGGCGAGGCGGGCGACCCGTTCGATGCACGGGCGGCGGCACGATGCGTGCGGGGCGCCGCGTCCGAGATCGCGAACCGCCTTGCGCCAACACCCATCTCGCCGAACTTCGTCGTCGTCATGACCGACGACCAGCGATGGGACACGCTCGCGCACATGCCTCGCGTCACGAACGACCTCGCTGCTCGCGGCATCCGCTACCGCAACGCGTTCGTGAATACGCCAATCTGCGCGCCCAGCCGCGCCGCATTCCTCTCGGGCGAATACGCATCGAACAATGGGGTGTCGAACAACGCCGAAGCTGCGGGATCATTCGCCGAGGCGACGAGCATCGCGCCGCGGCTGCACGCCGCCGGATATCGCACCGGGTTGTTCGGCATCTACCTCGCCGACCTTGGCGACGCCGTCCCCGGAGGGTGGGACGAGTGGTACGCGTTGCAAAAGGCGATGCCTGGACCGGAGGGAGTCTTCCCCAGCCTGCGGTTTCGTGACGGGGGTGGTGCAGAAACCCTGCCGGCGACCGAGTTCGACGAGGTCACCGACCGCCTCCGTGAGAAAGCACTCGCCTTCCTCGACGCCAGCGCCGGCGAGCCCTTCCTGCTCTGGCTCGGCGCGACCGCTCCGCATCAGCCGGCAATTCCCGCGAAGCGCCACGCGCGGAGCCTCTCCGACGTGGACCCCTGGCGCCCCCCGAGTTGGAACGAGGAAGACGTGAGCGACAAGCCCACGTGGGTCCGCTTCCTTCGGAGCATCGTGAATCCCAAGGGGGTGAAGCGCGTCGACGATCTACGACTCGCACAACTCCGCTCACTGCTGGCGGTGGATGATGCCGTCGGCGGGCTCTCCGATCGCCTCGAACGGCTCGGCCTGACCGACGAAACGGTCTTCGTCTTCACCTCCGACAACGGTCACTTCTGGGGGGAACACGGACTTTCGTCGAAGTTCGCCGGATACGACGAAGCGATCCGGGTGCCACTCGTCATTCGGTATCCACGACTCGTCGGAGCACCGCGATCGAACGACGACCTCGCTCTAAACGTCGACCTCGCTGAGACCTTCGGAGACCTCGCTACACTGGACCGCACCCCGACGGGCCCTGGACGAAGTCTGGTACCCACGTTCGCCGGAGAAGCTCTCGGCCGCGAGGAGGTGCTGGTCGAAACGCCGGGTGGACTATTCGCGAAGCCCAGTCTCACCCTGCGAACCCGCAACTGGAAGTACATTCGCACCGACACCGACGCAGGCGTTACCGAAGAACTGTACGACCTCGAGGCTGACCCCTTCGAGATGGAGAACCTGGCGGCCGACGAGGCGCACGGTGCGACGAAAGCACAGATGGGCACCCGACTCGACGCCCTCGTTCTGGACCACGCGACACCGCGCAACCGGCCGCGGCCATGAGGAGCCCCGGCCTCCGTGCCCTGGCGATCCTCATCGTCGTGGCGGCAATCGGTTGGAGCATCTCCCAACCGCCGACGCAGGAGAGCCGGCACTACGGAACAGCGCCGAACCTCGTCCTGATCAGCGTCGACACACTGCGCTACGACCACTTGTCCATCTACGGCTACGACCGACCGACGTCTCCTCAGATTGATGCGTTCTTCGCAGACGGGGAGATTTACGAACGAGCCTACTCGGCCGAAACCAACACCCCCCCGAGCGTCGTGTCTCTATTGACGGGCCTCTACCCACCGGGCCATGGCATCCGACTCTTTCTGCAGCGCATCGACGACGACGTCACCACCCTGGCCGACGTACTCGCCGCCGCCGGATACCAAACCGCCGCGGTGGTCTCGAACTCCGTTCTCGCGAGTGAGTCGATCGGGCTCGACCGACGCTTCGACCACTACGACGACACCGTGACGGAACGCGAGGGCATCCGACCCGTATGGGAACGCCGAGCCGGTCCAACGACCGACGCCGCGATCGGATGGCTGAGCCAAGCCCGAAACGTGGCCGCCCCCTACTTTCTCTGGGTGCACTACAACGATCCGCACGGGCCCTACGATCCGCCGGCCGAAACACCCGCCGACTTCGCGCACGAGGGCGAGCAGATCGTGCCACGCCGGAAGATTCCCGCCTACATTCAACTCGCCGAGAACCCGCAGGACGCGCTGGAGTACATCGACCGATACGACGAGGAGATTTCATACCTCGACCAGGAAGTCGGTCGTCTCTTGTCCGAGGTACAGCGCTCGCCCGGCGACACGATCGTCGCACTCACGGCAGATCACGGTGAGACCATGGTCGAGCACGAAACCTACTTCTCGCACGGCTACCACGTCTGGGAGCCCCTCGTGCGGGTCCCCCTCCTGGTCCGTCGGCCGGGGGGACGGGGGCGACGAATCCAGGCGCCGGTCTCGGGAGTCGATCTCGCACCGTCGCTTCTCGCGTACATCGGAGTCAGTGGCTTCGAGCGAAGTGATGGATTCGTGTTCGGAACGCGACCACCGAACGTCCCGATCGTGCTCGAGGCGTTCGCGAATCGATCACAGGTGCGCGCGTTTGTCGTCGGCAATCAGAAATGGTTCATTCGCGTCGACGGCGATCGAGAGATCATCGACCGTACCTACCTCGAGCTCGGCGCAGCGGCGGAAGAGTGGCGCACCAATCGGTGGCGAGCACATCCCGCAGCGGACGCGCTCGAACATTCGGCGCGCACCGATCCAGACCCGGGAGGCATTCCCAAGGAGTACGCAAAGGGCGTCCAGCTCGCCGGCCCCAAGGTGGCACCCTCCCGGGACGCGCGCCAGACCGAAGCGCTACGCGCGCTGGGCTACGTCGAGTGAGGCCCGACGCGCACGGTTCGGTGCGCCAGCACTCCGGGCTTCGAGCCGGACCGAAGCAAAGACACCTCGTACGTACCGGCCGGCGGTAGCACGACCTCGACTTCGACGGCCCCAGCTTCCCCCGCGACGAGCACGATCGGAAGCAGCACACGAACCTCCTCCTCGCGAACGACCGCGCCCGATGGACCCTGCCAGCGCACCACGAGCGCACTCGGTTCGATCGGCTGCGGATGGCGATAGACTCGGGGGCCCGGATTCACGAGCCCAAAGCTCAGACGGACCGCTCCCGGCCCGACGACTTCGAGCAGCTCCGCTGGCGTCCGAACCAGTGCCTCCACGTCTGCGGCTGGAGGCTCGCTGCCGTGCAACGCATAGGCACGATGCCCGTCGGTCTCTCCGATCGGGGCGAGGCGTACCGGGCTCGCCTCACTACCGCTCACCGCATCCACGACCGCATCGAGGCGGCTACGGATCTCGGGGCGCGCATAGACGTCGTCGTGCACCACGATCGAGTCGAACCCCAGCGCGGCGAGTGCCTGAATCGCCTCCGGGTCAGGCACCGCTTCCGCGAGCACCCGGAGCCGCGCCGCGATCGGCGCCTCGAACGAATTGTAGCACGCTCCGATGCGGCGATGATGGTAGGCGCTGAGCAGCAAGTACTCGCCAGACTTTCCGCGCGCCCACGGAAGATTCAGCACCGGTCCGGGCGGAAGCTGCTCGTGCAGCGCAAGGAGATCGTCCGACGGCCTCAGCGGGACCGCCGAGGCCTCGAAGCGATGGCCGAAGATTCGGGTGGAGGCACTGGGGAGGAACACTTCGAGGATCCACAACGCGGCGAGTGCCCCGGTGATCCAACGCGCCGCGGCGCGAGACCGATCGCGCAGAATCACGGTAACGCCGTAGCCGGCGAAGAGCGCCGCGGGGACGAGCCCCGCGTACGTGACCACGGCAGGCGAGCGCACGGCGTCGACACCCGGCACCCACCGAAGGAAGTGATACAGCGCGGGCACCTTCCATCCCACGAGCGCCAACTCTTGCTCGACTCCGAACCAGAGCACGAGTAGCCCACCCACGAGGAGCGGCCAACGCGGGTCGTGCGGCCAGGTGCGGCGAGCGCCGCGAATCAAGTCGATGCCACCCGCGAGCGCGAGAACCCAGAACGTGACGCCGAGAAACAGGTGGCTGCCCAGGAAGTACCTCGTCAGTGGATAAAGGACGAAGATCGAACGGTCGCCGAGTACGGGCCACACGTCGCGTGTCGCGAGGTAGGGGCCGAGAATCACGTACGCACCGATGACCATCGCAGCGCCCACGACGACGAGCTTGGGAAGCACGGCGACGAGCGCGCGTGGTCGAGCCACCACGAGCCATGCGCCATACACCCCGAGGACGAACGTGAAGCCGAGGAGCGGATAGAAGCTCTCCAGAATCTGGAACCAACCCGCGAGCACCAGCAAGGCGACCCAAGCCCACCCTCCCCCCGCGACGATTCCGTCGAGCGCGAGGAGAGCGAGCATCGTCCATTCGTTGCCCGAGAGGTAGGGGTGCGCCGGGTCGATGAGTCGAAGCGGATGAAACCCGAACAACAGTCCGGCGACGAACGCCGCTCCGGAATGACCCGTCCAGCGCAGCACGAGCGCGAAGGCCGCCAACGCGGCAATCAGCGGCTTGATCGTGACCACTGCCGCCATCGTCGCGAGCGGATCTCCGGTGAGCAGGTAGGGGACCACTCCGAAAACACCCTCGCCCAGCATGTGCTCGCCAAAGGTCGAAGCGCTCTCCATCGGGTAACATTGGGGGCCCGTGAAGACGTCTTGGGGCGCGGACGCGAGAGTCCGCGCGTTGTATGCGATCTGACTCACGACCATCTGTAGATCGTGAAACCCGAATCGCGCCCCGATGTCGTAGAAGGCGCTCGAGAACGGCGCATGGATCGTCGGCGCGCGGAGCACGTGTCGCATCTGCCACAGCGCGAGCAGCAGATAGACCGCCGCCGAGCCGATCGCGGCCCCGGGATGCGACTTTCGACTCATCCCACCCCACCCGGGGACACGAGCTCGAAAAGAATCCGCATGACGACGAGACCGCCGGAGACGAACCCCGCGCGACATCCCAGCCGGCGACGCAGCGAGTTCCAACCCGGAGACGGAATATGCAGCTTCTAGTGCGCCGCTGCTCGGTACGCAATGGACGGCGGAGGCTCCTGCCACTTGCTTCCCGTGAGGGGCGCACCCTGCTACCCAAGAAGCGCCCGTTTCGGCTGGGCGCGTTCGGGCACGCCGCGATGAGCAGCACGAATAACGCATCACCGCGCGACGCGGGGCCACGCGAAGCGCTGGTCGACGCTGCGATCGCAGGTAGCGCCGCGAGTCTCGTGGCCCTGGCGTTCTTCTGGTCCTACGCACAAGCCATGGGCGAGCCATGGGCCCTCGGCGGCGACAACCAGCTCATCCAATTCCCGATCGCCTTCGAAGCGTACCGAGGCTGGAGTGAGTCGCGAATCCCCGAATGGTCGACGCGACTCTGGTCGGGCTACCCGCTTCTCGCCGACCCGATCGGTGGCCCGTTGTACGTGCCGCACATGCTGGCGTTCGCACTCACCGCGGCGCCGCACCTGTTCGCGTTCGACGTATCGACCGGGCTGCACTGCGGCCTATTCGTGGCGGGCACCGTGTTTCTCCTTCGTCTACTCCAGGTGAGCCGTGTAGCCGCGGCATTCGGTGGGGCCCTGCTCCTACTCGCTCCGTTCTCCCACCAATGGGCGACGCACTTGATCCCGCAATACTCGGCGCTCGCGTACTGGCCGTGGCTCTTTGCCGCCGCCGAGATGTTGCGCAGACCCGAAACGAGTCCCGTCGGCGGCTTCGCGTGGCTCGGCTGGCTGGCGATGGCCGGACAGGTGATGGCCGGATACCCCGAGTTCGCTCTCTACTCGGGAATCGTTGCGGGGCTGTGGATCCTCGTCCTCGGTGACGAGCGAACGCTCGGCTCGCGACTCGGCCGTGCCATTTCACTGGGATTCGGCGGACTGGCGCTCGCGGCGCCACAACTGCTGACCACCGCCGCCGTGCTCTCGCAATCGATGCGGGGCGAGGGGCCGAACCCGTGGTTGAGCCACGCGCTCTCCCTTCCGTGGACGGCTCCGTTGCACCCGCCGGCCGGCACGAGTGTGACCGCGCAGTTCGCCACCTTCCTAGGCTATGCGAGCCTCCTTTTGTCACTCGTCGCCGTAGCTCGGCGCGGCAGGCTCGCGTGGTTCATCGCCTCCGTCGCAGCGATCGGCTACGTCCTCTCGCTGGGGCCCGGCACGCCACTGTACCCCGCACTCCACGCGCTACCGCCGTTCGCGATCTTCCGGGGACCGCTGAAGTTTTGGCAACTCACGGAAGTCTCCGTAGCGCTCCTCGCTGCCCTGGGCGCGGACGTGCTCTTGCGCCCGGTCCTCGCCACGCGGCGTCGGGACCTGGTCGCTGCAGCTGCACTCGTCCTCATCGCCGGGGCCCTGGTCGAACGCGGAGCGTACACCGCGCAGCGGCTTCGCCACTACGCCAGGTTTCGCGCGGACCTTCTCCCACGGCAAGGTGAGATGCTTCGCTCGATCGAAGACAGCGGCCTTGTCGAGCGGGCGAGCTCCGAGCGGTTCAGCCGTACGCTCTTCGCGGCGCACCCCGAACTCATCTTCGGCAACATGAACGTCGTCTTTGGCGTGGACTCACTTCGAGGAGGTCCGGCGCAGCTTCTCGGGCGGACCCACGGGCCCGCCCTTCGCAACGCCGGGCGACCGGGCCTACTCGACCGCGCCGGAGCGCGGTTCGTACTCGCCTCGACGAACACGTGCGACCACTTTGCAGCCGCACCGGATTGGCAGATCGTAGAGACGCGGCCAACACTCTGTCTGTTGGAACGAACCCCCCCGCCCCTTCGATACGAAGTGCTGGCCGAGGCGGCCCCGCTCGGCTCCGTGGGAGAAATGGTCGAGCGCATGCGTGCCGACGCGACTCTTCCCGTCGGAGTCGTGCTCGACGCGGGGCCGTCCGCAGGGCCCCCCGGGGCTGCCGGCGAGGCCCGCATCCTGGAGGAGTCGCCCGGCCGAGCTCGGCTACGTGTGTCCACCGACCACGAGGCACTCCTGCTCGTGCGCGAATCCTGGACACCGGGCTGGAGCGCGGCCGTGGACGACGTCGCCGCGCAGATCCATCGCGCGGGGGGCCCGTTCTTTGCGGTCGCGGTGCCCGCAGGCGAACACCTGGTCGAGATCGAGTACCGCGCCCGCGGGCTCCGAGAAGGAACCGCCCTCGCCCTGATGTGGGCGGTGATCGCGCTTCTCCTCGCGATGCGGCGCGCTCGCGCCGGCGTCCACTGAACCGATCTCACGCGAAGGCGGCCTCGGGGATTCGACAGGAACCGCCGGCCACCACCCAGACGCCGCACCGTCGGCGGTCCGCCGCCGCCACGGCGCTGAAGCGGTGCAAAGATGCGGCCGCCCTTGTCGCTCACCCGCTCACACGTGATCGAACAGCGACTCACCCCGTTGCCCCGGCCGTCGTCGCACTCCTCGTCCCCGTCGATCTGATCGTTTCCGCAACTCGACGCCAAGACTTCGAACCCGTGAACACCGTCGTCACCGATCAAGTACAGCCGCCCACTGGCGTCGACGAGGCTTTCCAGCCGCATCGAGAGGAAGTCCCCCTCCAGACGCGCCATGGGCTCGGTACCGGCGGCGGTTCCGTCGGTCACCCAGAGCACCTGGTCGATGCTCTGGCGGGAGAAGCGGTTCGTCGTGAAGTACACGCCGTGGTCGGTGCCAGCGAACTCGGAGATCTGCTGGCCGGAAATGGGATGGGGCCCAATGAACGTCCCGTCCGTGCGCAAAAGCGCCTCCCCGACCCCCGGCACCTGGGCCGCGAAGTACGCGATCTCGCCGATCACGTGAAGCCCCGTGCGCGAGGTCCCGTACCCCGGAATCGACGCGACGAGACGCGTGCCTTCGCGGGTGCTCGCTGGTCCACAGCTCGACGCCGGAATCGACATCCCGTCCGGCGAAGAAGATCAGGCCTCCAATCGCGGTCGGGCGCGCGGCCCCGGCACCTCTCTTGTGGGGCGGAGCGGGATCCTGGTTCAAGTCGCGCGTGATCTCGATGCTTCCGCGTGCTGCTGCCAGAGCCGGGACGCAAAGAAGTAAAACGAGGGCCGTGAGGAGCCTCAGGCGGCCCGATATCGATCCGATCATGGTGTGCCTTCCGTTGGGGGATTTCCGTGCGTGCTCTACTTCGAGCCGAAGCGAGGAGCGGGTGTTTCGGAAGGTGGTGGCTCGGACAGCCTGCGACATATGGCGTGGCGGATTCCTGGACAAGTGCCTTTTCTCGCCGACACGACGGGGCGGCGCCCTAATAGGGCCGACACGACGGGGCGGCGCCCTATAGAGCCGACACGAGCAGCTCGTCCGCTACCGCAGTCCCGCTTGCGTCAGGTGCCCGACCTCGTTGAAGTTCTGGAGCGACCATACGTAGTGGCCCGATCCGATCGAGCGGAGCCCGAGGACCGAGTAGCTCGCCAACTCGCACTCGAAGCGCAGCCACTCCCACGGCACCGGTCGAATGTCGAGAAGATGCGTCACGAGCACCGCGTTCGTGCCGCCGTGCGCCGTCAAGATGATCGAGCAGGGCTGGGGCGGTGGCGACCAAAGAGTGAAGTCGCCCGTCGACGTGGCAACGATTCCAGACTCGCCGAGGAGGCGCGCGAGCTCTTCGGTGACGCGGCGATGGAACTCACGGAACGTCTCGCCGCTATTGGGCCAGCCGTTCCAATGTTCGGCGAGCGGCCGGTTCACCGCCGAGGTGAAGTACGCGTCGACCTGCTCTTGGCTCAGCCCGTCCGTCCCAACGCGAATCTCCTCGAGGCCCGGGGCCGTCGCCGGCTCGAGGCCGGTCGCCTGGCCGACCGCGAACGCGGTTTCCTGCGCCCGCTGCAGAGGGCTCGCAAAGAGCGCGTCGTGGCTGCGACTCCCAAGCGCGGCGCCGGCCGCCTCGGCCTGCCGCACGCCACGCCGCGTGAGCCCGGGGTTCGCCACCGCGCCGCCGTCGTCGTCCCACGCCGGTTCGCCGTGGCGCACGATCGTGAGGACCGCCGCCACATCGTCGCGCATTCGCGCTTCGCGTTGAGCCTGGCCGCCGGGTACGTCGTGTTTCAAGCTTGCCTTGGTCACGCGAAGTCCGCTTCGCTCGCCTTCGCCATCACCTCCAGGAAGGTGGCCGGGAACTGGTTCACGAAGCCGCTCACGTCCCAGTAGTCGCTCCACTTCGAGACCTTGCCGTCCTTCATTTCGTGCAAGGTCGCGAACGTGTTGGTGGCCTTCTCACCGGTATTGAACGTCCATACCTCCGTGTGGTCGAGGAAGACCACGTCACCCTCGCAGACGAGGTGATGGACCGTGTGCTGGTGGTCGACGAGCTGGTCGAAGGCGATGCGCAGACGCTTTACGACGTTCTCGGGACCATGGGCCCCCTCATCCTCGGTCGGTACGTCCTCGTAGAAGATGTCGTCGCTGAGGCAAGCCTTCATGCGATCCCAATCCATGGCGCTGAGCGCCTCCCACATCGTCTCCACGGTCTTGCGGTTCTGTTCGATCGACATCCATTCCTCCAATTCGGGCGAGGAGCCGCCCCTTCCGCAGATTTGCAAGCGACGAGCCCGACCACCATCCTACTCGTTCATGTCCACGACACCCGACGAAAGCCTCGAGCGCTGGCGCGAACTCGCAACCAAGGAGCGCAAGGGCAAAGACCCCGAAGAGCTGGTCTGGAAAACCCCCGAAGGAATCGACGTAAAGCCGCTCTATAGCAAGGCCGACGTCGAGGGACTGGACTTCACCGATGGGATCCCCGGGGCCTATCCGTTCATCCGAGGCCCCCGGGCCACGATGTACACCGAGCGCCCCTGGACCATCCGCCAGTACGCCGGCTTCTCCACCGCCGAGGAATCGAACGCCTTCTACCGCAAGAACCTCGCGGCCGGGCAGATGGGACTGTCGGTCGCCTTCGATCTCGCTACCCACCGTGGCTACGACAGCGACCATCCGCGCGTGGTGGGCGACGTCGGCAAGGCCGGGGTCGCGATCGATTCGGCCGAGGACATGAAGATTCTGTTCGACGGGGTGCCGCTCGATAAGATGTCCGTGTCGATGACCATGAACGGCGCCGTCCTGCCCGTGCTCGCCAGCTTCATCGTCGCCGGCGAAGAGCAGGGCGTGCCGCGCGAGCAGCTCACCGGAACCATCCAGAACGACATCCTCAAGGAGTTCATGGTTCGCAACACCTACATCTATCCGCCGACCCCTTCGATGCGGATCGTTGCCGACATCATCGAGTACACGTCGAAGGAGATGCCGAAATTCAACTCGATTTCGATCTCCGGCTACCACATGCAGGAAGCCGGAGCGACGTGCGATCTCGAGCTGGCCTTCACCATCGCCGACGGCCTCGATTACGTGCGCGCCGCCATGTCAAAGGGCCTCGACGTCGACGCGTTCGCCGGTCGTCTCTCGTTCTTCTTCGCGATCGGAATGAACTTCTACATGGAGGTGGCCAAGCTCCGTGCCGCGCGGCTTCTGTGGGCAACGCTCATGAAGAAGCACTTCGATCCCAAGAACCAACGCTCGCTCATGCTTCGCACCCACTGCCAGACGTCTGGCGCGAGCCTGACCGAGCAGGACCCGTACAACAACATCATGCGCACCACGATCGAGGCGATGGCCTCGGTGATGGGCGGAACACAGAGTCTCCACACGAACTCGTTCGACGAGGCCCTCGCATTGCCGACGGATGAGTCGGCGCGCATCGCGCGCAACACGCAGCTCATGCTCCAACTCGAGACCGGCATTCCGAAGGTCGTCGATCCCTGGGGCGGCTCGTACTTCATGGAGTCCCTCACGCACACCCTCGCCGCGAAGGCGCTCGGCATCATCGACGAAGTCGAGGAGATGGGCGGCATGACCAAGGCAATCGAGGCCGGCATGCCGAAGCTGCGCATCGAGGAGACCTCCGCGCAGCGCCAGGCCCGCATCGACCGCGGCGAAGACATCGTGATCGGCGTGAACCGGTTCCAGCGCGAAGACCAACCAGAACTCGACCTGCGCGAGATCGACAACTCCGCCGTACGCGAGGCACAGGTCGCCGGGTTGAAGCGCATTCGGGAGTCACGCGACCAGGCAAAGTGCGACGCCGCTCTCGACGCCCTCACGAGATGTGCCCAGACCGGAGACGGCAATCTCCTCGAGCTTTCCGTCACAGCCGCACGCGCACGCGCGACGGTTGGCGAGATCTCGTACGCGCTCGAGAAGGAGTGGGGTCGCTACCAGGCCGAGATCAAGTCGATTTCCGGCGTGTACGGGTCCGCGTTCACGGACGACGCCGACTGGAAGGCAATGCAGGACGAGATCCAACGCTTCGTAGGCGATCAGGGCCGCCGGCCCCGCATGCTGGTCGCCAAGGTTGGCCAGGACGGGCACGACCGAGGTGCAAAAGTCATCGCGACCGCGTTTGCCGACCTCGGCTTCGATGTCGACGTGGGCACGCTCTTTCAAACGCCAGAAGAAATCGCGCGTCAGGCCGTCGAAAACGACGTCCACGTGATTGGCGTGTCGACGCAGTCCGGCGGGCACAAGACACTCGTCCCCGAGCTCGTGCAGCAGCTCGCGGACATGGGCGCGAACGACATCATCGTCACGGTCGGGGGCATCATCCCGCCAAAGGACTACCCGTTCCTCGAGAAGGCCGGGGTAAAGGCGATCTTCGGCCCCGGCACCAAGATCCCGCTTGCCGCACGCAAGGTGCTCGACCTGATCGGCAGCCGAGCGGGCAGCGACAATCCGGCCAATGCCTCCGCCGGCTGAGACGCAGAGCACCGCAACCTCCGCCGCAACACTCGCCGCCGAGGTACGCGGCGGGAATCGTCGCGCGATGGCGAAGGCCATCACATTGGTGGAGAGCACGCGCGTGGACCATCAGCGCCAAGCACAGGAGCTGCTCGAGCACCTTCTGCCGGCTACGGGGAGCGCCGCGCGCGTAGGGGTCACCGGCGTGCCCGGCGTCGGCAAGAGCACGTTCATCGAAGCGTTCGGCCTCTACTTGATCGAGCAGGGCAAACGAGTCGCGGTGCTTGCGGTCGACCCGTCGAGCGCGCGATCGGGTGGCAGTATCCTTGGCGACAAGACCCGCATGTCGCGGCTGTCCGCGTGTCCCGAGGCGTTCATTCGCCCGAGCCCGTCGGCGGGATCACTCGGCGGCGTCGCGCAGCGGACGCGCGAGGGGATGCTGGTGTGCGAAGCAGCCGGATACGACGTCGTGCTCGTCGAGACCGTGGGCGTCGGACAGTCCGAAGTCACAGTATCCTCGATGGTCGACTTCTTCCTCGTCCTCATGCTCCCGGGCGCCGGCGACGAGCTGCAGGGCATCAAGAAGGGCATCCTCGAGCTCGCGGACGCTCTGGCCGTCAACAAGGCGGACGGCGACAACATCCCGCTGGCAACCCGCGCGATGGCCGAGTATCGCAGCGCGCTTCGCCTGTTCCGCCACGGCAGCTCGAACTGGAGTCCGCCGGTCGTATCGACCAGCGCACTCGAGTCCAAGGGCATGGACGAAATCTGGAACATCATCGTCGATCACCGCATCAAGCTCGGCGACTCGGGCGAGCTGATGGAGAGGCGCCGCCACCAGCAACAGGCGTGGCTCTGGAGCATGCTCGAAGACGGCCTTCGGCGCCATTTTCTCGCGAGACGCGACGTCCAAAGCCTGCTCCCGGAGATGGAAGCAGCCGTAGGGCGATCGAACCTCACGCCGACGGAGGCCGCGCGACGCTTGCTCGAGCTTCTCGGAGACGGACAGGAGAACAAATGAGCACTTCGCTGGTGAACGTGGGGGGACGCGCCGGGCTCCGTCGGGGAGATCGCGTCGTCGACATCGCAAGCGCATCGGGCGAGCAGCTCTCTTCGGATCCGATGGAGATCCTCCGCCACTGGAACGATTTTCGCTCGTGGGCGGGTGGCCTGTCGAACGACGCGCCCGCCGCGACGATCGACAGCAGTGCCCTCGGCCCTCCCGTCACCGCTCCGCAGAAGATCTTCGGCGTCGGCCTCAACTACACCGACCATGCCGAGGAGGCGAAGCTCGAGCTCCCGAAAGAACCGCTCATCTTCACGAAGTTCCCGAACTGCCTCTGCGGCCCGCGCGCCGACGTCGTACTGACGTCGAACCGTGTCGACTACGAAGTCGAGCTGGTCGTCGTGATTGGCGAACGCGGTCGGAACATCGCCGAAGCGAAGGCGCTCGACCACGTGGCCGGATACTGCGTGGGCCAAGATATCTCCGACCGCCGCATGCAGTTCGCCGGGAAGCCGCCACAGTTCTCGATGGGAAAATCGGTCGACACCTTCGGACCGATCGGACCAGGAATCGTTCCCCTCGACGAGATCGAAGACCCCAACGATCTCGCGATCTCGTGCGACGTCTCCGGCGAGACGCTGCAGAACGCACGCACCAGCCTGATGGTGTTCGCGGTACCGGAGCTCATCGCGTGGCTGTCGCGGTACTGCACTCTCGTGCCTGGCGACCTCATCTTCACGGGAACTCCCGCCGGAGTGGGATCGGTGCGCGATCCGCGCCGCTACCTCGAAGCCGGCGATACGATCACGAGCTCGATCGAAGGACTGGGTACGATCGTAAACCGCTGCGTGCCCGGGCCCGGCTGATCCAGCCAAGGCCGCTCACGGCCGGGGATGCGGCCCATGCAGCGAGAACGACAGCCCATCCGCCGCCCCAGCCCGCACCCCCGGCCGGATCGCCCTACTTCAGGCGCGACAGGAAGAGGGTAGTCGAATCATTCGCACCGGCGAGCGACCCGCCAAACACCACGGTCTTCCCCTTGATGGCCGTATAGGGGTTCCAGAGGCTGATCAGGTTGCCACCCACCGCCGTGCGGTTGCTCATTGCAACCGTGTAGAACGTGTCCTTTCGGTAGACGAGGACGGCTTGCTCGTCGTCCAGATTTCGTCCGGCGAAGATCACACCCTTGCCCTGCGACCCTGGGTTCGTGCCCACACTGCCGCTCGCCCCACTGTCGAGCGTACCGCCGCCGGGCAATGGCGCGCCCTCGCAGACGATGGCGTCGAAGACCGTCCCGTCATCTCCGAACACGCACTCGCTCGCAGCCCCACCTGCCACAGTGGCGAGGAACCGGACGGTGCGGCCCGCGATCGTCGGCGGCGCAATGATGTCGTCGATCGAACCACCAACCGAAGCCGGCGCCGGATCTCCCACACAGATCACCGTGTTGAGCGGCAACGTGGGCTTGATCGAGCGGTAGATGCAGTCGCCGATGCTAGTCTCGGCCGCGAACACGACCTTGTTCCCGCTGATCGAAGGCGAGGAGAATTCCTCCAGGGTCTCGCCGCTCGGCGCCACCATGCCGTTGTAGGCGAGCGTAGCCATGACGGCCCCCTTGGCCTGGAAGATCCCCCGATCGTAAGACCCCGAACTCACCGAAGCGGCAAAGGCGACCTTCCGACCTTGGCTCGCAGCGCGCCAGAGGCCCGTGTTGCCACCAAACGGGTCCGAATCGCTAAAGCCGGCAAACGTGCCCACGGCGACCGGCAGCGGATCACCCACCTCGACGACCTTGGTCAGCGGTCCGCCGGGCCGACCTCGCAGGATCAGCTCAGTGCGAACACCGCCACCCGAGGCGACTGCCGTGAACACGGCTTCCTTGGACCCATTGACCGAGTAGGGATCGATCGTCTCGATGTTTGCCGCGGCTGCTCCAGCGAGCGGCATTGGACTCTTGGCCATCAGAATCGGCGGAGTGCACCCGCCGCCGCCGCAGCGCCCACCGTAGATCGCCGTTCGCTTACTGCTCACGACCACGTCGCCAGCAGCGTCCGTCTGGCCATCGCTGAACCGCCAACCGGTCCCAAGGGCCGTCGCGTCGAAAGTATTTCCTACGCCGGAGAACACACCGCCGTTGCCACGGATCACACCCCGGCCCGACGTACACGCAACCTCGGCCGTGACGTCTCCGAGGAGGTTGAGATCCACCTCCTCCCCGAACGCCGAGATGCTGCCGCCGAACGGACAGGCCCCATTCTCCGCAAGAATGACCGTGGGAGCGGCGACGAAGTTGACGGCACCGACGATCGCGTCCCCGGGGAACGCCAGGCGCGCAACATACGCCGACTGACGGGCATCGTTGATCGACGGTAGAATGTTGTCGCGGAAGCCTGTGAAGTTGGTGAATCCGATCGCGCCACCCTCGACCGCGAGGAGCGTGAGACCCGCAGTCGGCCCAGCGAAGATCGCGTCCAAGATGGAGCCGTTGTCGACCACGGCCATGAAGATGGCGTCCGCACCGACGTTCATGTCGATGTGCTCGCCGAAGCTCCGGTAGACGCCGCCGGTGGCTGGCGGGGCACCGCCTTCACACGCGTAGGCGGTGACCACGCCGCCCTGCCAGAGGTGCATGCCTTCGCCGAGCGTATCGTCCGCGCGGAAGGCGACGTCGCCCGCCGCGTTTATCGCCACGCCGCCGCGATTCGACGAGAAGCTCCGGAAGAAGCCACCGCACGGGCTCGCGTCATCCTCCAGCGCCACGAGGCTAGGGACCCCGCCGACGACCGCGAAGAGCCCATCATTTGGGTTCGTGTCGATTCGCGCGGCGAACGCGATGTCACCCAACCCGTTCATGGCGATGAACTCCTCGAATCCCCGGTAGGTCCCGCCCGCCGGCGTCGGGTCGCCCTCGACGGCCACCGCGGCAAGCACGGCGCCATTCCATGAGAAGATGCCCTCGCGAACGCCGGGCACACCGTCGATTCCAGCGTAGAACGCAACGGATGCGGCGTTCTGGGTGACCGGCGGACCGAACTTTCGGAACACGCCCCCGATCGGCGTCGCCATGCCGCTCGCCGCAATATTCGAAAGGCCGCCTGCGGTGCGCTGGTAGATCCCGTGCGTCGTGGCGGCGTACGCGGCAACCCGCCCCGAGAGGATCGTGGAAGAATGGATGGTGCCAATGACCCCACCCGAGGGGTTTGGCGTGCTGCTTCCAGCAACCTGCTGGATCGTCTTCACGGTCCCGACTTTGAACTTCGGATCGTTGTTCACGTTGAACGTCATCACCCCGCCCGCGCCGCCGACGTCGGTCACCTGGAGGTAGACGGTGTTGCCCGCGCGCACGGAGAGTGGCGCCCGGGTCTCGATGGAACCCGAGTCGTCGTGAAAGCACGCAATCTCGTTCGCGGCGACGCCGCAGGCGTCGTACACCGCGATGACGGCCTCATACGGCGTCCCCAACAGGTCCAGGTCGAGGGTCTCATTGGCGGGGACGACGTACTCGTACCAAACGCTGTTCGAATCGAGCGCACCCGTACAGCTGTGGGCCTGGTCATCCACGCCCGTACCCGCCATCGACGTGTCGAGCACATCGACGAAGGGGAGCGCCGCGATCGCGGTCGCGTTGGCGCAATCGTCGTTCGCAGGCATCGCGAGCGCGAGCTGGGCAGCCGCGAGCGCGGCGCCTCCTACGGCCGTGGCAAGGACTCGATGGATTGGGCGACGCTTCGATTGCTGCATGCCTGTGCTCCCCGTCTCGGGCCACCGTGAGATTCCGGCGGCGCTCTCTCGAAATCTGGAGCCGCAAGGCCCGTACCAAAGAGAACCGTCCATTTTCAGTGCGTTTTGTACAGAGCGCGGAGCGCTCCTGAACCTATCGGGTTGCCTCCGGCATCACCTTGTTGCCATTGCAGACCTCATGATCAGCGCTCGGAAGGTCCTATTTCGGCCCGTGCGAAACGGAGGAGGGCGAATCCTTCCTGCGCGGGTGAGGGACGGAAGACCGCCCCCTGCTTTCTGTTAGGACAGGGACAGAACGAACTCTGCCCCCCTCAACGGAAAGAGCCACGCAATGAAGATCGACTCCGCACTTCTCGGCGCCCCCATGGGCGACCTCGCCAAAACCGCCGGCGAGCTCGAGCGGGTGGGATACGACGGCATCCTGAGCTTCGAAGGTCAGCATGATCCGTTTCTCCCGCTGGCTCTGGCAGCTACAGGGACCGAGCGGGTGGACCTGATCACAGGCATCGCGATCGCGTTCGCACGCAACCCGATGGTCGTCTCGTACATGGCCAATGACCTGCAACTCATCTCGAAAGGACGCTTCACACTCGGCCTCGGCTCGCAGATCCGGCCTCACATCGAGAGGCGCTTCAGCGAGACGTGGTCGAAGCCGAACGCGCGCATGCGGGAGTTCATCCAGGCGGTGCGGGCCATCTGGCGGGCCTGGAACGAGGGCGAGCGGCTTGAGTTCCGCGGCGAGTTCTACACCCACACCCTGATGGCCCCGTTCTTCAACCCAGGACTCAACCCCCACGGCACGCCGAAGATCGCTCTCGCCGGCTTCGGTCCCGGCATGATTCGGGTCGCAGGCGAGGTCGCCGATTCGTGGCTCGTTCATCCCCTTCACACTCCGGACTTCGCGAAAAAGGTCGCCCTCCCCGCACTCGACGAAGGCGCCGAGAAAGCCGGTCGAACCCGCTCCGACGTCGAGGTGTCGGCGCAGGTCATCACGATGGTCGGCTCAAACGACGAAGAGATCGAGCGCGCCCGCCAAGGCGCCAGAATGCAGATGTCCTTCTACGGCTCGACGCCGGCGTACAAGGTGATGCTCGACCATCACGGATGGGGCGACGTCCAGCCCGAGTTGAACCGCATGACCAAGGAAGGCAAGTGGGCCGAGATGCCCGCGCTGATCACGGACGAGATGGTCGACGCGATCGGCATCTGCGGAAAACCGTCTGAAATCGGGAAACGCCTGCGCCAACGCAACGACTTCGCCCAGCGGACGACGATGATCCTTTACAACGAAACGGCCCCCGAAGCCGTCGCGGACATCGTGCGTGACCTGCGAGAAGCAGACGCCGGCTAGGCCCGCGACCATGCCTCGGCGGGAGCGAGCTCGCTAGGCCACGCCATCGGGCTTGGCGAGCCCTCATCTGGAGCGGTGGGAGCGCCGATTCACACGGTCAGGAGACCGTGGAATGAAAACTCTATCCGTTGCAGCCCTCTCGGGATTCGTATTCGCCTCACTCGCCGGCTGTGGGCCGTCCGAGATCAGCCGATCCACACGCTGGAATGTCCACGACCGGATCGTCAGCGTAGACGCGGGCGATCCGACGAATCCGGAAGCCGCGAAGGTGGTTCGCGGCGCGCCGTTCCAGGTTGCGGTCTCCATATCACCGAAGCACAGCCGGGACGCCACCGAGCAAGACGGCGAGTGGGTCTTCTATAAGGACGGTCGCTTGTTTGGCCGCATCGACGCGGACGACGTCGATTTCTCGCAGGCTCCGACCATTCTGGCCCTGAACGCACACTCCACGTCCAAGCGGACCGGATCGTACACGTACGAACTCTACCTCGACGACGAGCTCGTCGCGGAAATCCCGGTCGAGGTCATTCCGGCCCCAAGCTTCCATCCGGTGATCGAGCACTGAGCTCCCTGCGCTTCCACAGCGCGAACAGCGCCGGGTAAACGGTCAGCTCCAGCAAGAACGATGTGCCGAGCCCCCCCACCATCGGCGCGGCAATTCGGCGCATCACGTCCGCTCCGGTCCCCGCACTCCACATGATCGGCAGCAGCGCGATCATGGTCGTGAGCACCGTCATGAACTTGGGGCGAATGCGTCGCGCGGCGCCCTCGACGATGGCCTCATCGAGATCCGCCTCCGTCTGAAGCCGGCCCTCCTTCTTGCGATGATCGTGGGCAAGCTTGAGGTAGAGCAGCATCACCACACCGGTCTCCGCATCGAGACCAGCCAACGCAATGAAGCCCACCCACACCGCGACACTCATGTCGTAGTCCAGCACGTAGAGCAGCCACACCGCACCCACCAGGGAAAACGGCACCGCGAGCAAGACGATCGCGGTCTCTACGACGGATCGGGTGTTTGCATACAGCAGCAAAACGACCAGGAAGAGCGTGAGGGGCACGATCAGAATCAAGTGCGCCTTCGCTCTTTCGAAGTATTCGAACTGTCCGGCCCAGGCGATCCGGTAGCCCGGCGGCAAATCGACTCGTTGCGCGACGACCGCCTTTGCCGCGTCGACGTAGTCGATGATGCCCTCCCCGGCGACATCGACGAACACGAAGCCGACGAGTTGGCCGTCTTCGTTTCGAATCATCGGGGGGCCGGTCTTCCGGTCCATCGTCGCGACCTGGAGGAGCGGCACCTGTGCGCCCATCGGAGTCGCCACCAACACCTGAGAGAGCGAGTCGAGATCCTGACGAAAATCGCGCGCATAGCGCACGTTGATTGGGTATCGCTCGCGTCCTTCGATCGTCTCGGCGATGTTCATGCCGCCGATCGCCGATGCGACGACGTCCTCGACGTCCCCCACGGTCAGTCCGTGACGTGCCGCCTGGAGCCGATTCACCTCGAGATCGATGAAGTAGCCACCGGTAATTCTCTCCGCGAACGCACTTCGGGTGTAGGGCTGAGTACGCGAGTCGGAGAGGAGCGCCTTCTCGATCTGCACCGCAAGGGCCTCGATCCCCGCGAGATCTGGCCCGAAGACCTTGATACCGAGTGCGCTTCGAATGCCCGTTGCCATCATCTCGGTCCGAGTCTGGACGGGCATCCACCAGATGTTCGGCATGCCGGGATAGTGCAGCGCCTCGTCCATCTCCGCGATGAGCCCGTCCCAGTCGAGCCCGTCGCGCCACTCCGACTGCGGCTTCAGCGTGACCACCGTCTCGACCATCGACAGAGGCGCCGGATCGGTCGCCGTGCGTGCGCGGCCGATCTTTCCGAAAACCTTCTCGACCTCGGGAAACTTCTTCAGCTCTCGCCCCATGGATCGCAGCGTCGACCCGGCTTCGGTCACCGACATACCGGGCGGGGCGGTCGGCATGTAGAGAATCGAGCCCTCGTTCAGGGGAGGCATGAACTCCGTCCCCAGCGCGAAGAACGCGGGCACGGTCGCCGCCATGACGACGATGGCCGTGCACACGCTCGCCCATGGACGCCGGACGATCCACCGGACGACGGGCGTGTACCCGGCGATGAGCCACCGGTTGAGCGGATTCGCGTTTTCGTGGCGCACCCGGCCGCGGATGAGCAGCACGACGAGTGCGGGGAGGAGCGTCACGGCCAGAATCGCACCAAAACCCATCGAATAGGTCTTCGTGAACGCGAGTGGCCGGAAGAGACGGCCCTCAGTCGCCTGCAGAGTGAACACCGGCAAGAACGACACGGTGATCACGAGCAACGAGAAGAAGATGCTCGGCCCAACCTCCTGCATCGCCGCGATGAGGACCGTCTGTCGGTCGCCGGGCCGCCCCTCGGTCTCCCAAGTCTGCAGCTTCTTATGCACGTTCTCGATGATGATCACGGCGGCATCGACCATCGCGCCGATCGCCACAGCGATTCCCGCGAGCGACATGATGTTGGCGGTGAGGCCCTGCAACGCCATCGGAATGAAAGACAAGAGCACCGCAAGCGGCAGCGTCACGATCGCAACCAACGCCGAGCGCACGTGCAGGAGGAAGAGTGCGATCACGACGCTGACCACGATCATCTCCTCGACGAGCGTACTGCGGAGCGTATCCACGGCGCGGAGGATCAGGTCCGAGCGATCGTACGTGATCTCGACCTCGACCCCCTCAGGCAGTGAGCCCTTCACCTCTTCGAGTCGGGTCTTCACGTCTTCGATCACGCGCAGAGCGTTCTCCCCGTAGCGCATCACGACGATCCCGCCGACGACCTCACCCTCGCCATCGAGCTCTGCGATCCCTCGTCGCTGGTCCGGGCCGATCTCCACCGTCGCGACATCGCGCAGCAACACCGGCGTGCCGCCCTCCCCGAGCCGAAGAGGAATCGTTTCGAGATCGTCGAGAGATTTGATGTAGCCACGCCCGCGAATGAAGTGCTCGTGGCCCGCGATCTCGAGAACACGGCCGCCTACGTCGTCGTTCGACCGCCGGATCTTCTTGATCACGTCGGACAGCGGGATCCCGTAGGCCAGAAGCCGATTGGGGTCGACGTTCACCTGATACTGCTTCACGAAGCCGCCAACCGAGGCGACCTCTGCGACGCCCTTCACGCCCTCGAGCCAGTATCGGAGGTACCAATCCTGAAAGCTGCGGAGATCCGCGAGGCTCTGGCTTCCGGTACGATCCACGAGTGCGTACTCGAAGACCCAGCCAACGCCGGTCGCATCCGGCCCCATGGTTGGCGTCACTCCCTCGGGGAGCTTGCCCTGCGCCGAGGCCAGGTACTCGAGCACGCGAGAACGCGCCCAATACATGTCGGTTCCGTCCTCGAAAATCACGTAGACGAAGGACAGCCCGAGAAACGACTGCCCCCGCACGAACTTCACCTGCGGGGCCGCAAGCAACGTGGTTGAGATCGGATATGTCACCTGATCTTCGACGAGATCAGGACTCTGGCCCGGCCATTCCGTGAAGACGATCACCTGCGTGTCGGAGAGATCGGGGATCGCGTCGAGCGGGAGACTCTGCGCCGAGAAGAAGCCCCATACCGCAAATGCGCCCACCGCGATGAGAGTGACGATGGGATTCGCGGCGCACGTCGCGATGAGTCTCGCGACGAGCCCGGGTCGATTCGGCGGCTGCTCTACCACTGGCTGATGCCCGCCTTGAGCTTGCTCTCGGCCGCGATCAGGAAGTTGCCAGAAGTCACGACGGTCTCGCCCGCCTCCAGACCGCTGCGGACCACGTAGCCATCCGTCGTCCGACGTCCGAGCTCAACCCGACGCGGCGCAAGCCGGCCCTCTCCGAGATCGACGAATACGAGGTCCGTCTTGCCCGAACGAATGATCGCCGCTTCCGGCACGACGAGCTGATCGCCAAGGGCCGCGAGCAGAACGACGTCCGCGTACATCCCCGGCTTGAGGGACCCCGTTTCATTGGGCACGACGATTCGCACGCGACCCGTTCGGGTCGGCGAGTCCAGATACGGATAGACGTAGTCGACGACTCCCTCGAAGGTTTCTCCTGGCAGGTAGGTGAGGGAGATCCTGGCCGCGGCCCCCACCTTCACGAGGGGAAGATCCGACTCGTAGACGTCGGCTTCGATCCACACCTGGGAGACATCTGCGATTCGGTAGAGAAGCTGGCCGGGCGCGACGGCGCTCCCGTCGACGACATGCTTCTCCACGACGATCCCACTCGCTGCGGATTGGATCGGGACGTAGACCAGTGGTGTTCCGCGTACGGAGAGCTCGTCGATCTGAGCGTTGGTGAGGTTCCAGAGCGACAGCCGGCGACGCGCGCTCGACAGCAGTTTGGACCCACGTCGTGCGCTCTCGAGGAACTCTTCCTGCGCCGAGAGCAGCTCTGGAGAATATACGGTGAAGAGCTCCTCCCCCTTCGTGACCGGCGCGCCCGTCGTGTTCACGAAGACCTCGCCGATCCATCCCTGGAACTTCAGCGTCACGTCCGCCAGACCGGTCTCGTCATAGGCCACGCGCCCGACGGCGCGAATCGACTTCTCGGCCGGGCCGAGCCTGACCGGCGCGGTCTTCACTCCGATCAACTGACGCTGACGCGCGTCGATCTCGATCACTCCGGCTTCCTCCGACGACCCGGCCGACCGACTCCCCGCCACGCGAACGGGAACCCCGGTCTTGTAGTTGAAGCCAACCGAGCCCGTCTTCCCATCGCTGCCCGTGACCGACACGGTGAGCGGCCACGAACCCGACATCGACAGATCGACGTCGAGCCGAAAACGCCCCTCTCCCATCGACGTCGCCTCGCCCCCCGCGCGCATCTCCGCCATGGCGCCCATGGCGGGCATGACGGCGGACCCGCGTACCGAAACGTCGTCAGCGGGCAGGCCTCCATCGTCCATGACCTTCAGCCGAACGACGTTCGAGCCCTTCTGTGGAGGATCGGGATCGAAGCGCGCCTCGATCCGGAACCGCCCAGCCTTCGCAACGAGACCCGCCTCGGCCGGACCCGAAGGTCCCGAGCAAGAGACGAAGACGGCCGACGCCGCCGCGACCAGCCCGCAGCAGAGCAGCTTCATGGCATGACCTCCGGTCCATCCAGTGCGTCGAGCGAGCGGCCCACCGCAAACTCGAGACGCGCCCGGCCCTGGTGATACGCGGCGAGTGCCTCCTGATACGTCAGCTCCGCCAGGTAGAGCGACTTCTCGGTCTGAAGGAGCGTCAAGAAGTCGTTGGATCCCGCCTCGTAGCCGACACGGGCCGTGTCGCGGCTCTCCCGCGCCACCGGAAGGATAGATGTCGCGTACAAGTGAACGACATGCTCCGTCTCGACGAGCTGATCGTACGCCTCGCTCACCTCCAGCAGAGTCTCGGACCGGCCTTCCTCGAGCCGGGCCTGTGCCCGGCGGTGCGCTGCCTCTGCTTCGTTCACGGCGGCTTGCCGACGACCCAGTTGCAACGGAACATCGATCGCGATGCCAACGACCGTACGCTTGTCGACCACTTCCCAGAGGCTGTTGTACCCCGCATTCAGCGCGAAATCGGGAAAGTACTCACGGTGCGCGAGGTCGACGTCGGCCAAGCGCGCCCCCACCGAATGCTCGAGCGCCTGAAGCTCGGGGCGACCCTCGAGAGCGACCTTCTCCAGCCGTGGCAAGGCCGCGATGCCTCTCGGC
Source organism: Deltaproteobacteria bacterium (assembly GCA_029262355.1). GTDB lineage: Bacteria > Desulfobacterota > Binatia > UBA12015 > UBA12015 > VGTG01. The sequence goes on along the minus strand of JAJCZO010000297.1, from coordinate 37,970 downwards.
TTCGGAACGCGTTTCGGCGGCGGCGGCAGGGGATGCGTCGGGGGCAGCTTCAGCAGGGTATTGAGACGCGCCTTGGCAACCTTGCGGTCGCGCTCGAGCGCGATGCCCCGATGAATGAGGTGCTGATGCTCGACCTCGGCCTGAAGAGCGTCGCTCTTCGAGGCGAGGCCGGCGCCGTAGCGACCTTCCGCAACCTCTTGGAACTCTGCAAGCAGGTTCTGGTTGGTGCGGTTGATCTCGATCGATCGGTGGGTGAGCCAGAGCGCGAAGAACGCTTCGGTGACCGCATGCTGCAGGTGTTGGCGCGCGCTCTCGAATCCATCGCCCGCCGCCTGTGCGTCGTCCAACGCGGCCTCGCCGCGCAAAGCGAGCTTGCCCGGCCAGGGGATCCGCTGGGCGACCTCGATCTTCTGTCCATAGATGCTCTCGTCTGAGTCGATCGAGCCCGGCGCCAGCGCGTAACCAAAAGTCGGATCCTTGAAGGCGGTTACCTGGGGATAGCGCTCGACCGCTGCCTGCCACGACGCACGCGCCGCGGCGAGCGTCGGGTTGCGCGCCTTCGCGACGCGCTGAACCGATTCGAGCAGCAGCTCGGTCGCGTCCCCCCAAACGTGGTTCGCCAGCGGCACCCCGGGCTCCGTCACAGCGCGGGGAGCAGGGTCGTCCGCTGGACCGAATGCCTCGGTCCGAACCGACGCGTAGCGATCGGCCGACGCGCTACAGCCCCATGCGATGAACACGCACGCGGCGATTCCCGGTCTTCTTCCAAACGTACTCATTCCAACCAACCCCTGGATGCGGTTCGCCCGCATGAGGACCACACGGACCCGTCCGATGTGGTCACGTGGACGGCTCGGCCGTGCGAACGCGCATCGGGCCAAACCAGCGGGTAGGGTGGATCAGATGAGGTAGGACGCGAAGCGTGCGTACAACGGTGGACCTCGCCACCGCGGAGCGTCGAGGCTGCTGCCAACCCCGCCCGAGGCGAAGCCAGCATCTGCGACCGACGCCACGTACCCGACTGCGGCCGACGGCGTCGGAATCTCGTTGCTCGGAGCGGTCTCGAGTGACGCCGTGACGACGCGGCTCTCGCAGCACGTCTCGGGGACTGCGGCGCAACCATGCCCGCCCGCCTGGGCGACCGGCCGAGCCACGGATCGCTGGACGCGCGCGCGGTGCTCGGCGTGCTCATCGCAGTTCGACATCCGGGTCAGACCGTCCATCGCGCAGGTGTACAGCACCGCCAGCGAGGTGGCCGGCAGACACAGCAGCAACAGGAGAACGGTACTGAGGATTCGACGGAGCATCAGTCTACCCAAGGAATATAGACCGGCGGGCGAGATCAGCCAACGGCCTTCGGCGGGCCGCCGGAGGCCCGAGATACGAGACCAGCCATGCCCCCCGACATCGACCCGCCGGGGTCGGCCCGAGCCCCGAATGCCTCGGACCCGCCCAGAGGCAGGGCGGCAACCACCTTTCGACACCTTCCCCGCCCTCTGCCACCCTGAGCGCGGTGCTTCGGCCTATCCTCACGATTGCGATCACTCTCGGACTGCTCGCTGGCGCCGCTGAGATTGGGCTGCGCTTTTGGCTCGAGGCACCGCCCCCGCCCTCTCCTACGCCGCGAGTGCATTCCAAAGAACTGAGACGGCTGAAGGGCCTCGCCGATCTGGTTCGCAAGGATCAGCGTGGGATCTTCGCGGGCCAGCTCTTCGAGACCAACTCACAGGGCATTCGCGACCGCGAGTACGACACCCCGAAGCCCGATGACGTGTTCCGGATCGTCGCCACCGGTGGTTCGAACGCGATGGGCTCGGGGGTGGCCGAGGAGCGAACCTACGCGGCGCGTATCGAGGACGAGCTCTCCGAGGAGCGAGCCCCGCGCATCGAAGTCGTGAACGTCGCGATCGCCGGCGCAAACATCGAGCACTCGATGAAGCGGTTGGAGACCGTGGGGCTGGCCTACGAGCCCGATCTCATCGTGTACGGCTTCGCCCCGACCGACATCCGCCTCCGTGACCTCTACCGCTCGTCGGCATCTCGCGGGATGCGCCCCAAACCGGTTCACTCGGCGAGCGCCTTGAGCCGGGCCGTTCAGATGGGCCTACAAGAGCTGCCGTGGATTCGCCGGGCACCCGGCACCTACCCAGCCGAGATGTTCGACAACTACTTCCACAATGAGGCGGCGTGGCAGGCCTACACGGGGCACCTCGACCGCCTTGCGACGCTGGGCCGTCAGTACGACGCATGCGTCCTCGTACTCCTGCAGACCCAGCTAGATTCGCTCCATCACTTCCACCCCTACGACCAGGTGTACGAGCGCGTAGCCGGTGCCGCCAAGGAGCGCGGACTCGGAGTGGCCCCCTCTCTCGACCTGTTCCTGGGCGAAGACCCGCGATCGCTCTGGGTGTCCCAAGGCAACAAGCACGCCGGCGAGCGCGCCCACGAGATCCTGACCCAGGCGCTGCGCCGTGGACTCGCCACTCTGCCCGCGTCGTGTTGGAAGACGGCACACCCCGATCTCTGAGCTCCCGAGTGCTTGCCGGTCGAGTTCGAAACGGTGGTATAGGCCCGTAATGCACTCGAGAGTCTGTGCCGCCCTTGCCGCAGCCCTGCTGTTGTCGGCGTGCCAGCAAGGGCCCTCGGGCGGGCGGCTTCCCCAACAACGGCCGAACATCCTCCTGCTGACCGCCGAGGACCTGAGCGCGCGTATCGGCGCTTTCGGCGACGAGGTTGCGATCACGCCCAACCTCGATCGGCTCGCGACCGAGGGCGTTCGCTTTCCAAACACCTTCACGACTGCCGGCGTCTGCGCGCCCAGCCGAGCGGGGCTGATCACCGGCGTGCGACAAACCGCGATTGGTGGTCAGCACATGCGGACGTACGGGCTGCAGAGCTTTCGGGCCGTTCCGCCCCCGGAGGTGAAGGCGTTCCCCGAGCTGCTGCGCAAGGCCGGGTACTTCACCTTCACGACGGCGAAGCTGGACTACCAGTTCAGCCACGTCTTCCCCGGCAGCGGTCCGTTCACCATCTGGGATCGCGAGACATGGTCCGGCGCCGACTGGACGGGCACACCGCGGGACAAGCCGTTCTACGGCCAGATCAACTACAACGTGACGCACGAGAGCGGCGTCTTCCCGCTCACCTGGCCCCGAAGCGTCTCTCACGCCGTCTCGGTCTTGGGCCGAGCATGGGCGGCTCTGGGCCGCGAGCCCGTGATGAATCCCGCCGACATCGAGATTCCCCCGTATTTCCCCGACACGCCGACGGTGCGGGCCGACATGGCGCGCCACTACGAGAACATCCACGTCATGGACGAAGAGGTCGGCGCGACACTCGACGCCCTCGAGCGGGACGGCCTCGCCGGCTCGACCATCGTCATCTGGACGACCGACCACGGCGACGGACTGCCCCGCGGGAAGCGGTCTCTCTTCGACTCGGGCATCAGAGTGCCGATGATCATTCGCTGGCCCGAGCGTTTCCGCCCCGCAGGAGTAGAGCCGGGCTCGGTCGATGAGCGGCTCGTGAGCTTCGTCGACCTCTCGGCGACGATCCTCGCGCTTGCGGGAGTCGAGACTCCCGCCTGGAGCGACGGTAGGGTCTTCGCCGGGATGAGCGCTGATCCGCCCCGCCAATACATCTACGCCTCGCGCGATCGGATCGACGAGTGGCCCGACCAAGAACGCGCCGTACGCGACGAACGTTACAAGTACATCCGCACCGGCACGCCGGGCACCCCGGCCGCGCTCGACCTCGCCTACCGCAACAACCAACCCATGATGCGCGAACTCCGACGGCTTTTCGAGGACGGCAAGCTCGATCCGACTCAGCGGCTGTGGTTCGAGCCGCGCCCCGCCAACCAGCTCTACGACACCTGGGAGGACCCGTTCGAGGTCGCGAACCTGGCAGAGGACCCCCAGCACCGCGCCACGCTCGACCGCATGTGGACGGCCCTCGACACGTGGATGGCCGAGCGCCCCGATCTCAGCGACATGCCGGAAGAGGAGATGATCGCAACGTACTGGCCCGGGGGTGAGCAACCCGGCACTGCCCGCCCTGTCGTGCGTGTGAACCCGACCACCGACGGCCACGTGATGATCGAGATGTCGTCCCCATCCGAGGGCGCTTCGATCGGCTACCGCCTCATCGACGGCACGGGCAACGCCGGCCCGTGGCAGGTCTACTCCGAGAAATTCTCTACCCGAATCGGTACGACGGTCGAGGCAAAGGCCGTGCGCTACGGTTGGGCCGAGAGCCCAGTCACCGTCACCCCCACCATCTGACGAGGACCCACCCCACCCATGGCAGATCACCGATACGCCCTCGCGATCGATCTCGGCACTAGCGGCCCGAAAGTCGCTCTGGTCGCGGCCGACGGGCGCGTCGCCGCCCACACGAACCGCGCCGTAGCGACCATCCGCATTCCCCCTGGGGGGGCCGAGCAAGACCCCGAAGAGATCTGGCGGGCGATCGTCCAGGCGGTGCAGCAGGTCGTGCGCGAGGCCGGTCGACCCCCCGAAGAGATCGTCGGCGTCCTCTGCTCGAGCCACTACTTCTCACTCGTGCCGGTCGACGGCGATGGCAACCCCACGACGAACCTGCTCGTCTGGATGGACAGCCGCGGCGCCAAGTACGGACAGGGCTTGGTGAAGAGCGATCTCGACGCGCTGATCAAATGGGTCGAGGTCCACGGCGCTCTCCCCTTCGGAACCGATTCCCTGTCGCACATGCTGTACGTGAAGAACGACTTGCCTGAGGCCTACGCGCGCACCCACTGCTTCCTCGAACCGGTCGACTTCGTGAATGCTCGCCTGACGGGCAGGCTCACGGCGAACTGCTGCACCGCATTTGCCCTCATGCTCAGCGACAACCGCGACCTCTCGAGCCTCGAGTACGACCCCGACCTCGTCGCGTACTCCGGGATCGACCCGGCGAAGCTTCCTCCCCTCGTGCCCGTGGATTCGATCATCGGCCCGCTTCGGCCCGAGATCGCGACGGAGCTTGGGCTCTTGCCGTCAACTCCCGTCTTCTCCGGCATCAACGACACGCAGGCAGTGACGATCGGAACGGGCACGTATCTACCCAACCGCGGCGGCCTCAACGTCGGCACGACGATTCAGGTTCTCGCGCGCGCCGAAGAGAAGAACACCGACGGCGAGTACCAGATCGTGAGCATGCCGAGCCCGATTCCTGGGGAGTACATGTCGATGGCCGAGGTCGGGCTCGGCGGGAAGCTGGTCGAGCACTTCCTTCTCAACGTCGTGTACGCGGCCGACGCACTCGGAAAACACACCGTCGAAGACCCGTGGGCATGGATCGATGAAACGATACGCGACGTGCCGCCCGGCAGCGACGGACTCCTGTTCCTCCCGTGGCTCACCGGAGCACAGGCCCCCAAGCAGAGCGAAACGATGCGGGGTGGGTTTCTGAACATCACTCTCGAGACGACACGAGCCCACATGCTGCGCGCCGTGATGGAAGGCGTCTCGTATCATCTGCGCTGGATGCTGCCCGGCGTAGAGGCCTTCTCGAAGCAAACCTTCGATAGCCTCTACTACTCCGGCGGCGGAGCGGTCTCCGATCAGTGGGCGCAGATCATGGCCGACGTGACCGGTCGACCCGTCCTCCAACTCGCTGGGGCCCGCCAGGCCAACACGAGAGGCGCAGCATTCCTGGTCTTCCGTCGCCTGGGTCTCGCGACCGACGACGACATCGACGCGTTCTGTCCAGTGGAACGACGCTACATTCCGCGCGCGGACGCACAGAGGACGTACGATCACCTGTTCAAACAATTCCTGCTCGCCTACGAGCAGACCGAACCAATCTACGACGCACTCAACAAGAGCTGAGGAGAGACACGATGGCTGACTACTACCCCTACGCAAACCGCTATCCCGTGAATCGAGGCATGCCGGAGAAGGGGCGTCCCCGCGAAGAAGTCCTGGGCGAGCTTCGCGAGATGGCGCACGACGAGGACGGCTTCTGGCAGACCGGTCGGTGCTCGGGGACGATGTACTGCGGCGACATGGAGCACTACGGCTTCATGACCGAAGCGTTCGGCATGTACTCGCACGTGAACGCGCTGCAGCGCGACATGTGTCCGAGCGCTACCCGATTCGAGGGCGAGATCATCGCGATGACCCTCGACATGCTTCACGCGAGCCAGGCCCCCGAAGGCTCGTCGCCATGCGGCAGCGTGACTTCCGGCGGCACCGAAAGCATCCTCTCGGCGATCCTCGCGTACCGGGAGTTCGCGCGCGAGCACCGTGGCATCACTCAGCCGCAGATGATCCTGCCGGAGACTGCACACGTCGCGTTCGAGAAGGGCGGACATCTGTTCGGCCTCGAAGTCATCAGGGCTCCCGTCGACCCCGAGACGACGTTGGTGGACGTCGACTTCGTGAAGAGCCACATTACAGACCGTACCGCGCTCCTTGTGGGATCGGCCTGCAACTACGGCTACGGTACGATCGACGCGATCGATGAACTGTCTGCGATCGCCGTGCAGCACGACATCGGCCTGCACGTCGACGGCTGCCTCGGCGGGTGGATCTTGCCCTGGGGCGAAGAACTCGGATTCGACATCCCGGTGTTCGACTTCCGCCTCCCGGGTGTAACTTCGATCTCGGCCGACACCCACAAGTACGGATACGGCCCCAAGGGAAGCTCGGTCTTGTGCTACCGCGACAAGAAGCTCCGCCAGGGGCTCTACTTCATGCAGCAAGAGTGGTCAGGCGGAAAGTACCTCTCCCCGGGCATCGCCGGCAGTCGTTCTGGCGGCATTCTCGCGGCAACCTGGGCCTCACTCGTCAGCATGGGCCGCGACGGCTACCTGCGGTACGCCAAGAAGATTTTCGACACCTCGTACGCAATGCAAGACGTCGTGAAAGACCTCCCCGAGCTCAAGCTCATGGGCAAGCCCGCGTTCTGCTTCTCCTTCCGCTCGGACGCGTTCGACATCTACCATGTAAACGACCTCATGCGGGAACGCGGCTGGCGCTTCAACGGCCAGCAGCATCCGAATGCACTCCACATGTGCGTGACGCGCCCGCAAACCCAAGATGGTGTCGTCGAGAGCTTCAAGAACGACCTCGCCGAAGGCGTCGCCTACGCCAAGAACCCGAAGCAGGAGAAGGCGACGACGGGGGCCGTTTACGGGGGCCTTCCCAAGGGCGACACCGCAGCTCTCGAGTTCGTCGAGGGATTGATGGTCAAGATGCTCGATGCACACCAGGACGTCCCTGACGCCTGACGCGCGTTGCTCTTGGCTCCAGCCGCTGAAATACCGACAGGCCCACAGCTGGCGAGGCCGGATGCGAATCGGCATCATAAGCCGACAGCACCATGAAGATCCGCCTCGTCAGCCACGCGTCCGTCATCACCACGGGACTTGATGCAGCAGTCCTGTGTGATCCGTGGCTCTTCGGGAAGGCCTTCAACGACTCGTGGAGTCTGTTTCCCAAAGCGGTGTGGAGCGAAGAGTGGCTCGACGACATCGATTTTCTATGGATCTCACACGAGCACCCAGATCATCTCCATTTCCCGACCCTCGCTTCCCTTCCTGAGAGCTGGAGGAAGCGTGTCACGGTTCTGTACCAGGATCGAGGAAGCGACGAAGTTTGCACAGCGCTTCGCCGCCTCGGGTTCGAGAAGATTCGCTTGCTGCGCCATCGCCAGCAGGTGGCGATCAGCCCATCGATGAGTGTCTACTGCTATCACGCCCCTTACGGTGACTCGTGTCTTGCCGTCACCAGCGAAGGCTCGGTCTGCGTCAACGTGAACGACGCACAGATGGCCGAAGACGACTGCCGAACGATGACCCGTGACCTCGGCCACGTCGATGTGGCGCTCAAGCAGTTCTCCCTCGCAGGATACACCGGAGGCAAGGACTACGACTACGAGCTGCGATACATGGCGGAGTCGATTCTCCTTCATATCGTCGACGTTCACCGGTGGCTCGAATCCAGGGTCACGATCCCGTTCGCAAGCTTCGTGTACTTCTCCAATCGCGACAACTGGTTCGTGAACGCCTACGCGAACCGACCCGTCACTGCGCATCAACGCCTGCTCGACGAGGGCTGCGACTCGGCGCTTCTCTACCCGGGCGACGAGTACGACGTCGAGGCTCCGTTCGACTCTACTGCGAACATCGAGCGCTTCAAGGCGGACGAACCGAAGATTCCCGAGCTGCCGATGGACGAGCCACCGATCGTGCCCGTCGTGGAACTACAAGAGATCTTCGCGAGCTTTTCAGCCGACATTCACGACAAGTTCACCCGCAAGAGAATCAACGTACTCCAGCCCGTGCATGTCCGGGTGCCAGACCTGGGCGTCACCCTCGAGATGTCGATCCCCAACGGGTCCTTGGAATCGTTGGGCCCCGATCCGATGCCCGCACATCTCGAAGTGTGCTCACAGGCACTCCGCTTCGCCTTCAGCGCCCGGTTCGGTTTCGAGACGATGTCGATCTCTTCCCGAGTCTTCGTGCTCAACGATCGCGACTGGCCCTGGATCTTGACGCGAGACCTCCTGTGGCTCTACCGCTGGGGCATCTGGCTGAAGCCCGAGTGGCTGGTCTCACCCTCTAACCTACGACGGGTTTGGCCGTGGATGCGGGAGAACAAGCTCAACCGAACAAAGGCGGCCGAGCAGGCACGCGGCGCAGCGAGAAAGCTCCGCCACCGGTGCAGGCAGGCCCTGCGGCGTCTAACCGCCTAACCAGAAGACCTACTGAAGATACCCGAGCGACCGGAGTTCGGCCTCGACCTTCGGCGAGAGGTCCTTCGGGTCGACCTGTCCTCCCGTTCGCTGCTTCCGCTTGCCGTACTCTTGCGCGAGCTTCATCAACTCTGCGGCGCTGGGATCGTCGGCGGTGTCGGGGATCGGCGTGAGCTCCGCCGGGTCCTTGGCCAGATCGTACCGCCGAGCCTGACCGTTCTGCACGATCAGCTTCTGGTCTCCGAGGAGAACGGCAACCGCGGTCTCATCCCACTCATGCGTGCGTGGCTCTTTGCGCGGCACCTTGGCCGCCTTCTTCTGGCCCTTCTTCAGCGCCTTCTTCTGGCCCGGCTTTTGGTCCTTCTTCTGCGCCCTCGTCTGATCCGGCCCTTGGCCCTTCTTCTCGCCCGGCTTCCGCGCCTTGTGACTCGGGGAAACCGCGCTGACCTCGCTGTAATACGGCCGATCGTCGAGGTCGTCGCCGCGCAACGCGGGCGCGAGGCTTCGGCCATCGATCCCAGCTGGAACCTCGAGTCCAACCATCTCCAAGAGGGTCGGCGATACGTCGACGAGACCCACGCGCGACGCGACTCTGCGCGGCTGCGGCGCGCGCGGATCGTAGATCACGAGCGGGACGCGAAGCACCGGGTCCCACAAGCGCGGGCCGTGGCCGACGTCGTCATGCTCGCCGAGCAACTCGCCATGGTCCGAGGTGACGACGACGATCGTGTTCTTCGCGTGCCCAGCCTCCTCCAACGCCTCGAGGATCGAGCCGACCGTACGATCGGCCTCGCGTGTCTCGCCATCATAGAGCGTGCGCAGTGCCTTCCGATCGTCGTCGGTCAGCTTTCCCTTGTTCTGTAGAGTGTAAAACTCCTTCACCGTCGCCCCGTCCGCGAACGCCCCTTCGTATCCTTCCAACTTCTCCTTCGAGTACGGCGTCAGATCGTAGGGCGAATGCGGATGGTAATAGTGAACCCACATGAAGAACGGCGACGGGCGCTTGCGCTTCAGAAGCCCCCGAGCCATGGAGGTGATGCGTTTCGGACTGGTCGAGTGCGCCGCGGGCCCATCCTTCTCATGGCTCGTCCGGATGAAACCCTGGCCCAGACCGCCCCGACTCACCATCGAGCCGTACGTCACGAACGCCATCGTCTCGTACCCGGCCGGAAGGAGCCTCTCTGCAAGGGTGACGATCTCCTCTTCGAGCGCATCGCCGTTGTAGCGCACACCGTGCGCGCGAGGATAAAGACCGGTGAGCAGAGTGGCGTGGGAAGGAAAGGTCGTTCCGACGGGAGCCGTCGCCCGCTCGAACACGACGCCGCCCGCGGCGAGACGATCGATGTTGGGCGTGTGGTTGCCCTCATTCCCGTAGATCCCGAAGGAATCCGCTCGCTGGGTATCTATCGTGATGAGCAAGATGTTGGGCCGGCTCGCCTCGGACTCGGCGCCATCCACCGTTTCTGCGGCGGTCGGCAGCGCGAGAACTACAGCCAACAGCCCGCACACAAATCGCTGCTTTGCGGCGTTCATCTCGCGAACGATGTCACGCGAACCGCGAGAGTCAACGTTGCGCAGCCTGGATCAACGCCCCTGACATCTCCTTCGGTCGGTTGACGGTCCGCAGACGCATCAACTCACGGCTAGGACGAGCTTGCCTGCGACGTGGCCTTCCTCGAGTCGGGTGTGCGCGTCGGCAACCCGGTCGAGCGGATAGGTGTCGGTGATCTGCGGTCGAATCTTGCCAGCGGCGGCGAGGCGGGCGATCTCGGCCATGCCATCGCCGGTGGGCTGCGCAACCGACCACGCGTACCCCCCCAGCGCCGGGTACTGCTCCCGGCGGCGCGCCTGCTCCTCGTTCGCCGCCCCCATGCCCTTCTCCATCCCGAGTTCGTCCACCGTCGAGAGAAACGGGTGCACGATGGTGACGAACCGCGCGGTGCCGTCGGTCTTCAAGGTTCGCACCGCACGCCCCTCGTCAGTGCCCAGATTGTCGTAGACGACATCGTAGTCACGGAGCACTTCGGCGAAGTCGGCGCTCCCATAGTCGACCACTTCGTCGGCACCGAGCCCTCGTACGAGCCCCGCATTCCTCGCACTCGCTACGGCGCCGACATGGCACCCCCAGGCCTTCAGCCATTGGATCGTGAACGAACCGATACCGCCCGCCCCTGCAACGAGAAGAACGCGTTGCCCCGCGGCATTCTCGGCGGAGAGCCCCCCGTGAGTCACGAGAGCAGCCCAGCTGGTCGCCGCAACGTACGCAAGGGAGGCCGCCTCGGCGAAGCCGAGTGTGTCAGGGATGACGGCAAGCTCGCCTTCAGCGACTGCCATGAATTCAGCGTAGGTTCCCTGCAGCCCAGTGTTCGGTGCGCCGAACACGCGATCGCCGATCGAGAAGCGTGACGCGCCCTGCCCGACGGCGACGACCTCGCCCGCGATGTCGCGACCGAGCACCGCCGGAAACTCGTTGCCCCCGCGCATCATCGCAAAGAGCACCCGGCCGTAGCCGCCCCGCATACGACAGTCGATTGGGTTCACCGAGGTCGCTCGAGTGTGAACCAAGACTTGCCCCGGACCAACGGTGGGATCGGGACGGTCCGTCGTCAAGCGGAAGACGTCGGGCGGCCCATACTCGTGAATCTCGGCTGCGCGCATGAGAAGTGGTCCCGTATGCACCAGCAAATTACAAGGACCGCCGCAGGCGTCGACGATCGACGAAACGGCACGCCGCAGCGATTGCCGGTGAATCCCCCGCAACGAATCGGAGAGTGCCTCGCCAGGCTCCGTGTTCCTGCTCGACCAACGCCGACGGCACCAGCCCGCCCTTCCTGCGCAGTCGACGGCTTTCGTCTCGGGGCCGGCGCCGCCCCACTCAGCACGGATGGAAGTACGGCAGGTAGATCTCGTCGCTTCGTTGTTCGAACTCGACCTCGACGGCGAGCCCGATTTCGACGTCCTCGATCTGACAGCCGCGGATGCCGGCCATGATCGTCGGCCCTTCGTCCAGCTCGACCAACGCGACCACGTACGGAACCTCGGCGGCAAACGCGAGCGAGATGGGGTGGCGCACGACGCTGAACGTTCGAATACGGCCTCGGCCCGACGCGGACTCCCAACGTAGGTCCGCAGTGAGGCAGCTCGCGCAGAAGCGCCTCGGCGGAAACTGGACGTGCTCACAGGCGGCGCACCGCTGCAGACGCAGTTCGCCGCTCCGGCAGCCGTCCCAGTACGGTTGCGTCTCGACGGTTGGCCGCGGCGCGGGCTTTCCCGAGGCCGCGCTCATGATGCGTCCCGCCCCAAGAGCAACGTGCAGTGGCTGGAGAGGATTCCTCCCTGTGCGTGCACCAGCCCGACCTCGGCGCCCTCGACCTGCCGCGCGCCAGCGTCGCCGCGAAGCTGCATCACGGCCTCGGTCAGCGCGAACATGGACCCCGGGTTGCCCGGGTGCGTGTGCGAGAGGAGTCCGCCATGCGTGTTCGTCGGCAACCGCCCCCCAAGCGCGGTGTGCCCGGCTTCCACGTAGGGACCGCCTTCTCCCTTGGCACAAAAGCCCAGATCCTCGAGCTCGATGAGGACGACCGGCGTGAAACAATCGTAGAGCTCGGCAAAGTCGACGTCCTTCGGAGTCAGGCCCGCCATCGCGTACGCGCGCTCTCCCGACTCCGCCGCGGCCGAGCTCACCAGGCTCTTCGCGGCCGAGATGTGCTCGTGTGAGTGGCCTTCGCCTGCGCCCAGCAGATACACCGGTCGCTCCGGGTGGTCGACGGCGCGCTCCGCGCTCGTCACGACGACGGCAGATCCTCCGTCGGACACGAGCGAACAGTCGAGAAGGTGAAGCGGATCCGCGATGAGGCGCGACTCGAGCACGTCGCCGATGTCGATCAGCCCGCGCTTCTCTGCGTTCGGGTTCAGCGAGGCGTGCCGGCGCGTAGTGACGGCGACGGCAGCAAGCTGCTCCGGCGTGGTGCCGAACTGGTGCATGTGTGCCTGAGCGATGAACGCATACGACACCGGCACCGGGGCCCCGTACGGGGCCTCAAACTGCGGATGGCCGGTAGAAGACTGCTGGACCATCGCCTGCTCACGCGTGAGTCCCGTGCGCAGGTTGTCGGCCGAGCTGATCAGCACGGTTTCGCACAGCCCGGTCGCGATCGCCGAAGCGGCGTGGTGAATGGCCGCGAAACTCGTCGCACCACCCGCCGCAAGCGTCATGCAGTATCGCGGGAAGATCTGCATGGCCTCTGCAACCATCTCCGCGTGATACATGTGCGGATCGACCATCGAGTTGGACGTGATCAGTCCGTCGATCGCACTCTTGTCGATGCTCGCGTCACGCAACGCGCGCGCTCCGGCATCGATGGTGAGCTCGGTAGCGCCGCGGCCGGGCAGCTTGCCCACTTCCGTATCCCCGATACCGACGATCGCGACGGCACCGCGGAGGCTCGAGGAGCGGCTCATCGGATCATCCGACGCGAACCCGCGCCGCGCCCGGCGCGATGACGTCACCCGCCGTGTTGCGAACGAAGAGATCGACCGAGACCTCGCCCGAGGAGGTGTCCACGGCCGTCACCCTCCCTCCTACATGCAACGTATCGCCGAGGTAGGCGGCAGACCGATTGCTGTACTCGAACTCGACCAGCGTGCCCTCCTCGCCGAGCCAACCCATCACGCACTGGCTCATCCAGTCACCCTGCAAAGGCCCCTGGATCACGATCCCCCGATAGCCTTCCTCTTGCGTCGTGTACTTCTCGTCGAAATGGATCCGGTGTCCGTTCCAGATTGCGGCGTTGTAGAAGAAAAGGTCCAAGATCGTGGGCGTATGATCCTCTGCCGGCAGACCGTCGCCCACCTGTATCGTCTCGATTCTCGCCATGATGTCCTGCCTCAACGCAAGATGCGCGTCGTTCTCTCCACCAGCACCGGAGCACCGTAATCATCCTTCACGTCGAGGGTCACCTCGTAGAAGCACAGCGGTCCCGACTTGCCCTCTTTCTCATACAAGTCGGTGAGCGTCCGCTGCGCCACGAGATAGTCACCACTGCGTATCGGCCGGAAGTACTGCGTCTTGATGCCGCCCGCCATTGCGCGCGGAAACGGAAGCTCCGGCAGAAGCGGATCGACGGTGACGCCGTCCGGCGTCATGCGGTCGAGCGCCACGACGTCCCAGAAAAGCGCCACGTAGAAGAGAGGAGGCGCCTCGATTCCTTCGAGATACTTCGACAATCGCTGTCGCGTCGCGACGGAGTACTTGCGGATGTCGCGACTCGTGGCGAGCTCCATCACCGGTGTCCGCGAACGACCGACGTGGGCCAACATTTCCGGCGTAAGCCGGCTCATACGCTCCGTTCCCGATCCTTCCAATACGGATCGCGGAGCTCGCGCTTCAAGATCTTGCCGGTGGGAGCCTTCGGGAGCGCGTCGACGAAGTCGACCGAGCGCGGCTTCTGATACGACGCAAGATGGGTACGGGCCGTCTCGATGATGTCCTTCTCCGTTGCCACCTGGCCGGGCTTCAACACCACGACGGCCTTCACCGACTCGCCCCACTCATCGTCGGGCACTCCGATGACGGCCGCCTCGAGCACGGCCGGGTGTTTGTGGATCGCCGCCTCGACCTGCACGGAGTACACGTTCTCCCCCCCCGTGATGATCATGTCCTTCGCGCGGTCCACGATGTAGACGTAGCTCTCAGCGTCCCAGGTGGCGATGTCGCCGGTCCACATCCAACCGTCGCGCAACGTCCCGGCCGTGAGCTCCGGCTTCCGCCAGTACTCGCGCATGTTGGCTGGCGAGCGCACGAGGATCTCGCCGGTCGTCTTGCCATCGCGGGGCGTCGGCCGGCCATCGGGGTCCGCCAACCGGATCTCCGTGACGAAGCCCTCGCGGCCGCACGAACGCAGGCGCTCCGGTTGCACGCCACGAAGCGCATCGCGGTGGTCTTCCTGCGACAGGAAGGTCATCGTCGCACCTTCCGTTTGGCCGTACCCCTGGATCAGCTCGCAGGGGAATGATTCAAACGCGGCCTGGACGACGTTCGGCGGCATCGGCCCGCCGCCGTACTGGATGTTCCGCAGGCTCGACAGATCAAAGCGGTCGAACCCCGGCTCGGCCATCATCCAGTTCAACATGGTCGTGATGCCGAGGAAGGCAGAAACCCGCTCGCGTTGAATCAAATCGAGTGCGAGTCGTGCCTCGAAGTTCATCAAGACCAGCGGGCACCCATGTGCAAGATAGTTCATCGCGAGCAACATGGGGATGTGGAACATCTGTCCCGTGAGCATGTAGACATCATCGGGCACGATGCGCTCGGCGACCGTCTGGTTCATCATGCCCATCGTCGCGCTGCCGTGCGTGTGCAGGGCGCCCTTCGACTCGCCGGTGGTTCCGCCCGTGTAGAGAATGAAGAACGGGTCGGCGTCGCCAGCGTCGATCGACTCATCGGATTCGCCGCCGCTATCGACGAGCGACTCGTACGTTCTCTCGCCGCCGCCGTATTCCAGCCAGTGGTCGATCTCGACGAGCGCGCGCAGCTCGGTCGCCTCGGCCTCGAACTCGCTCGAGAACACGATCGCGCGGGGCGCGCCGTCCTCGAGGATACGCGCCATCTCGGCGACGCCGAGGCGCCAGTTGAGCGGCTGCGAGACGAGCCCCCGGCGCCCTGCGGCGAAGTACACTTCCAAGAACTCGACGCTGTTCTTCGAGAGAACGGCGACCCGGTCTCCCCGTTCGAGCCCGAGAGCGCTGCGCAACCCGTGTCCGAGCCGACGGACGCGGCTCTCGAGTTCACCGAACGTCACGCGGCGACCCGTCGTCGCATCGATGACGGCCTCCCGATCGGGGTTGAGGCGGGCGTGCTTCGCGGGAATGGTTCCGACGTTCACTGAGGATGCTCGCTTCTCAGTACGGCCGATCGAGGGACAGGAAGCGCTCGCGAAAGCGCCACCCCTCGCCATCACGTGCCACCGTGTCGCGATACAGCCCGGCCGACAGAACCGAGCTCGCGCCGTTGGCGGTGGCGATCAGGGTGAGGGTCGACAACACGACCGCCGTGTCACCGTCTGCCGACTCGAAGAACACGTTCGAGATCACGTGACGGCGCTGATCGCTCTGCGACTCGATCGAACCACGGATCAGATCCAAGATCTCGACGCGTCCGTCGTAGGGACCGACGATGTCTCCGCCTGCAATGCACAGACGCATCTGAGCGTCCGCGTGAAAGCAGGCCTCCATCACGTCGAGACGAGCCTCGTCGTACGCCCATGCCGAGCGCGCCAGGAGCTCCTGGATCGTCTGCTTGTCTTCTAGTGAGAGTGCGCCCATGTATTCGTCCCCCGTGATCCAAGCTCAGGCTTGTCGATAGACCTCGCAACCTGCAAGCCCTGTGCCCCGGCGTCGAGCTGGCATGGTTCCTGCGGAGTCCGACGGCAACCCACCACAGGAGAGATCAAAATGAAATTCGGAGTCTTCTACGTCCTCGAGGCCCGCGACGGCGATTTCCGCCGTGCCTGGGAGGAAATGCTCGAACAAATCAGCCTCGCAGACGAACTCGGCTTCGATACCGTGTGGCTCGCGGAGCACCACGGCAGCACCTACGGGACGATGCCATCGCCTCAAGTGGCTGCCGCTGCCGTCGCGATGCACACCACGAGAATGCGAATCGGCATCGCCGTGAGCATTCTGCCCTTCGATAACCCACTGCGCATCGCGGAATATTACGCGATGGTCGACGTCATCTCGAACGGTCGCCTCGACTTCGGTGTGGGACGCGGATACCAGCCGCGCGAGTTCCGCATGCTGGGAATGGGCGACAAGCAGGCCCACAGCCGCGAGCTGTTCCGCGAGTCGCTCGACATCGTTCTGGGCGCGTGGCAGTCGGACGACTTCAGCTATGCCGGGAAGCACTACCACGTCGAGAACGTGAACCTGATTCCGAAGCCGGTCCAAAGGCCGCATCCGCCCGTCTACATGGCAGCGATCAGCCCGGAGAGCTTCAAGATCGCGGCCGAGAAAGGCCTCCAGCTCATGGTCACCCCGACGCTAATGACCATGGATGAGCTGAAGGAAAACGTCCTGGTCGCGCAAAAGGAGATGGCCGCGCTCGGCGCCGACCCCGCCAAGTTCGACTTCCCCATGAACTGGCAGATGCACATCGCCGAATCCGGCGAGGCCGCGAAGGCCGCCACGGCCGACGCGCTCGGATGGTACTTCGAGAAGGTCATGGCCCTGGTCCCGCAGGGAGACGACACTCCTCCGGGCTACGAGCGCTACGCCGAACTCGCCGCCCAGTTCAAAGCCCAGGGCACGGTCGACGTCGAAGGCCTCCGCGAGGGCGGCATCATCCTCCTCGACGACCCCAAGACCGCGATCGAGAAGATCACCGCCCTGAACCGCGACATCGGCCAGAAGCAGATCTCCTGCTGGATGCGCATCGGCGGTTTGGAGAACGCCAAGGTCAAGAGCTCCATCAAGCGCTTCGCCGAAGAAGTCATCCCTGCCTGCCGCGACCTCTGATTCGAAGAGGGGACGTCGGCGGATCTCAGCGATTACGCGACGTCCCTCCGGACGCGAGGGAGAACCTCCTTTGCGAGGTATTCCATACGAGCCGAGCCGGATTCGATGGGCTCGCCGGGGAACTGGGCCCAGAAGTGCACGTCCTCGATCTGGGGGTACTGGCGCAGCATCGTCGTGAGGTTTTCGACGGCTTGGTCTGCGGTCCAGAGCTCGTAGAGACCGTTCTCAATGGCGGTGGGCGCGTCGGGGAACTCGGGCACCTCCCCCGGGGGGCCGAAGGCGCCCCACTTCACGTACTCGTTGACCTGGTAGAGCACGTGGTCGCCCACCCGGGCTGCCTCGCGCTCGGGATCCGCCGCGACGATGGCCCAGTTGCCGGCGAAGATCGCCCCTTGGGTGAGCGACTTGCCCGCCTTGGCGAGACCCTCGAGGTACACATCGTGCCCGATGCCACCAGTGGATAGAAACCCGTCGCCCAGGCGGGCCGCGCGGTGGATCGGCGCGTCCGCCATACCGCCGATGAGCAATCGCGGCGTGTGCTCGGGAACCGGAGTGACCCGGATGTCGCCGAAGGAGTAGCGCTTGCCCTCGAAGTCGATGGGCTCACCGCGCCACGCACGCCGAACGATCTCGACGCCTTCCTCGAGCAGGCTCGGGCGGTTGACGAGCTTGCGCCCGAAGGCGTCGAACTCGAACTCGCGGTAGCCCGTGGCAACCCCCAGATCGAAGCGTCCGCCGGTGAGAAGCGACACCGTAGCCGCGTCTTCGGCTAGCCGGATGGGGTTGTGCAGGGTGATCAGCATCAGATTCGTGCCGATCCGCATCTTCGTCGTCCGGCTGCCGATCGCGCCGGCCAGTACGAGGGGCGACGGTGTGTAGCCATCCGCACAGAAGTGATGCTCGGTCAGCCAGACCGAGTCGAACCCAAGCCCCTCGGCCCACGAGATCTGCTCGAGGGTTTGCTCGTAGAACCGCTCGAACGGCACCCCCCAGCGCTCGGGATTCCGGAAGTCGTACCAAAGGCCAAAGTTCACGTGTCGTCCCACGGCCGGTGTCCTATCGCCGTTGACCCCCGCCCACAATGCTGGATCGACTCTTCGCCCCATGCATCCATGCATCGCTCAATGTCGAAACGCATCAATCCAGCGACCTCCAGGCCAGATCGAGAGCCCCTAAGGCAGGCCTGCGAGTTGCTTCCGGTTTCCCCCAGCGCAGCTCTGCAGTACAGCTGCCGCTCCGAAGAAAGCCCGCAATGGAGGTCTAGATTTGATTTCGCGCGAAGAAGCCCTCGACGTCTACCAGCAGCTTCGAACGATCCGGTCGTTCGAAGAGAAGCTCGACACGATGATGAAGGCCGGCAAGATGGCCGGGTTCCTCCACCTTTACGTCGGCCAGGAGGCGGTTGCGGTCGGTGTCTGCTCCCACCTCAACGACCGCGACTACGTGAGTTCGAACCACCGCGGCCACGGCCACTGCATCGCCAAAGGTGTCGACCTCAAAGGGATGATGGCGGAGCTGTTCGGCAAGAAGACGGGCATCTGCAAGGGCAAGGGCGGGTCGATGCACATCGCCGACCTCGACCGAGGCATGATCGGCGCGAACGGGATCGTCGGCGCGGGCATTCCACAGGCCGTCGGCGCGGCGCTGACCGTGTCCGTGAAGAAGACCGGGGGCGTGGCCGTCGCGTTCTTCGGCGACGGCGCAACCAACCAGGGGCAATTTCACGAGGCCTTGAACATCGCCGCAACATGGAAGCTGCCTGCCGTCTTCATTCTCGAGAACAACGGCTACGGCGAGGCAACGCCAGCCGAATTCGCGGCACCGATGACCGACCTTGCCGTACGGGCGAAGTCCTACGCCATGCACAGTCTGGTCGCCGACGGCATGGACTTCTTCGATGTGTTCGAGAAGGCTGGCGAGGCCATCGATCGCGCACGCAAGGGCGAAGGACCGAGCCTCGTCGAGTGCAAGACCTACCGCTTCCTCGGACACTTCGTCGGCGATCCGATCGGTTACCGCACCGACGAAGAACTCAACGATTGGAAGACCAACCGCGACCCCCTGCCGACCTTCGAGACGAAGGCCATCGAAATGGGACTCGTCAGCGCCGATGCGCTTCGTCGCATCGACGCGGAGGTGACCGCAGAGATCGAGGCCGCCGTCGCATCCGCTGAGGAGGCCCCCTTTCCTTCCCCCGAGGACGTCCTCACCGACGTCTACGTGACGGAGTAGACCATGGCTCGCACTCTCTCGTTCACAGCCGCGCTCAACGAAGCACTCCACATCGCAATGGAAGCCGACGACGACGTGATCATCATCGGCGAGGATGTCGCCGGCGGCGGCGGCCGAAAAGATCAAGGCATCGAGGATGCGTGGGGCGGACCCTTCGGCGCGACCCGCGGTCTCATCGGCAAGTTCGGTCCGGAGCGGGTACGCGACACCCCGATCAGCGAGATGGGCTTCTTGGGTGTGGCCGTCGGCGCCGCGGCAACCGGCCTCCGCCCCGTCGCCGAGATCATGTTCATCGACTTCCTCGGCGTCGCACTCGACCCCCTACTGAACCAGGCATCGAAGATGCGCTACATGTTCGGCGGCAAAGCGCGCGTCCCGCTCACGATGCGGACCAACGTCGGCGCGGGCAACCGCGCGTCCTGCCAGCACTCCCAGGCGCTGTACGGAATGACCGTCGCGATCCCCGGATTGAAGACAGTCATCCCATCGACCCCGGCCGACGCGAAGGGGCTGCTCCTGGCCTCGATTCGCGACGACAACCCGGTAGTCTTCTGCGAGACGAAATCGCTCATGAACAGTGAAGGCGAAGTGCCCGAAGGCGACTACGAGATCCCACTCGGCACGGCGTCGGTCGTCCGCGAAGGTGGGGACGTCACGCTCGTCGGCATGGGACGCACGGTGCACACCGCGCTCGAAGCAGCGGACGCACTGGCCGAAGACGGCCTCCAAGCCGACGTCGTGGATCTCCGCTCTCTGTACCCGCTCGATGAAGCCACCGTGCTCGCGAGCCTCGAGAAGACTGGACGGCTGGTGGTCGTCGACGAAGCGACACCCTACTGCGGGATCGCGAGCGAGATCGGGGCCCTCTGCATCGACAAGGGCTTCGACTTCTTGAACGCACCGGTGAAAAAGGTCACCGCGCCGCATACCCCCGTCCCGTTTAGCCCGGTCCTCGAAGACGAGTACATGCCGTCGCAAGAGAAGATCGTCGCTGCGGTCCACGAACAACTCGGTTGGAACACCTGATGCCGACGCCGATCGCCATGCCCAAGCTGGGCATCACGATGGAGGAAGGCACGGTCGTCGAGTGGCCCTACGCGGTCGGCGACCGAGTCGAGAAGGGCCAGGTCGTGCTCATCATCGAGTCGGAGAAGGCCGAGGTCGAGATCGAGGCCGCCGAGACCGGGGTCGTCCGTCACTACTACGTCGACGCCGGCGATACGGTGCCGTGCGGAACGCTTCTCGGCGCGATGACCGAAGGAGAGGACGACGGGTTCGACGTCGCAGAATTCGAAGGCACCCACGCCGCGGAAGCTGCGACCCAGCCGGGTTCGTCCGCAGGGCGAGCGCCACGTCGGCCCGCCCCACCCCGGCCTTCGGCCGCACCGGTGCGCCGTCTCGGCGCGGCGCCTGCGACCCCGGCCGCACGCGTCCGCGCGCGCGCCCTCGAGATCGACGTCACAACGGTGCTGGGAACCGGGCCGGGCGGACGCATCACCCGCGAAGACGTCGACGAGTGGGCCGAGCGACGCAAGCGACTCGTCGTCGTCGCCCAAGGCGTGTCTCTCGATGTACCGCAGCACGGAAGCGGCGAGCCGGTACTCCTCCTTCCGGGTCTCGGGACCGACGTGTCGGCGTTCGCGCAGCAGATTCCCGCGCTCTCGGCGAGCCACCACGTCTACGGCATCAACCCACGCGGCGTCGCCGGCTCGGATGCGCCCGAGCAAGAAGGCTACACGGTTGCGCAGGCGGCGGCCGACGCCGCCGCGGTATGCGACGTGCCGGCCCACGTCGTGGGAGCCAGCCTGGGCGCAGCAGTGGCGCTCGAACTCGCCCTTGCGCAGCCCGCAAAGGTTCGCACCCTCACCCTGATCACGCCTTTCGTCACGAGCGACGCGCGCCTCGACGCCGTATCCGACAGCTGGTCGCGTCTCGCCGCAGACGTCACGCCGGACGTCCTCGCGCGCTCCCTTCTTCCGTGGTTCTTCTCGGCAGCCTTCCTCGCCGACGACACCCGGCGCGAGCGAATCGTGCGAGGACTCGGCACCACGGTGGCGCGAGTCCCCGCGGCAACCCTGCACCGCTCCGTCACCGGACTTCACGCCTGGTCCGGAACCAGGACCGCGGATCTCGCGCAGCTTGCCGTCCCGACGTTGGTCCTGATCGCAGGCGGCGACCTACTCACCCCGGATGCAACATCCATCGCCACCGAGATTCCGGGCGCGACCATGGTCCTGATCCCCGGCGCAGGACACGGGCTCACCATCGAGGCACCCGAAGCCGTCACCGAAGCCATCCTCGCGCACCTGAGTGCCGCGAGCTGATCCCAAGGAGCTGCCGCCATGCGCACGTTCGCCCCACGTTGTTCATTCGCCGCGATCGTCACGATTGCCATCGCGCTCGCCCCGTTCTCCGCTGCGACCGCGGCGCCCCTCTCGGCGGAGGACCGCGTTGCCCTTCTCGATCTCATCTCGAGCTACAGCCACGAGTGGGATGGGCGCGACGAAGCCGGCTGGGTCGACCTCTTCCAGGACCACGCGGTGATCAAGGCATCGTTCCGCGGCAAACTCGCGTGGTCGTACGGCTCCAACAAGGAGCGGGCCGACTTCATCAAGGGCTTCTACGAGAATGCCCCGAAGATCGGCATGCTCGGGTCGCGACACTTCCAGACCAACACACTGTTCACCGCCCAGGACGACGGGACCGTACACGCCGACACGATGTTCGCGGTGACGTTTCAGTTCAAGGGCGAGCCGGCGCCCCGACTCAGCAACACCGGGATTTACTCGGACCGGTTCGTGAAGACCAAGAACGGGTGGAAGTTCTCGCTACGCGACATCCACGTCGATCAGGATCCGCCGCCCGTCGAGGCCAAGTAGAACGGCCACGCGACTCAAGGGCCGCGGTGTCTCCGTTGGACGACTGCGCGCGGCCACCGGGGCCCCGACCCGCTTGCTTGGGAGACCGTTCGGGCTTAGCTTCGAGCCGTGGATGTCGTTCTCTGGCACTTCCCTGTCTCGCACTACAACGAGAAGGTGCGGTGGGCCCTCGATTGGAAGGGCATCGCGCACGAGCGCAAAGTGCTGGCTGCCGACTATCTCCCCCGCGCGTTGCTCGCGACCGGCAAGCCGACACTGCCGATCCTCTTCCTGAACGGCAAGGCGATCACCGATTCCACCGCGATCATCGAGGCGCTCGAGGCAGCCGTGCCGGCACCGGCGCTCTATCCACCGGATCGAACTGATTGCCGTCGCGCGCTCGAACTCGAAAACTTCCTGGACGAAGAGCTCGGCTCCCCGGTGCGGACCGCACTCGTCGGCTGGGCGTTCTACGCCGAACCCGAGATGGCCGTGCGAGTCCTGTCAACCGGAATGAGCAGCAGCGCGCGGAGTCTCATCACGAGGATGCTGCCCGTCTTCCGACCCTTCTACACGTGGCGGCACGGGATCCGTCGGGACAACGTCGACGCCGCGCGAGCTGCGGTGCACCAGTGCCTCGATCGCATCGAGGGTGAGATCCAGCCGAGCGGTTACCTCGCAGGCGATCGCTTCAGCATTGCCGACCTCACGGCGGCCTCCCTTCTCGCACCGATTCTTCAGCCCAAAGGAATGGAATTCCCCGCGGACGAAGGTGCGGCGGCCTCGTTCGCGAGCTACCGCGAGACGGTCGTCGGCCACCCGGCCGCGCAATGGGCGACCGGTATCTTCGAACGACACCGCAACGCCGCCGCGAACGCAACCGCATCGCATCCGTGACGATCGAAGACTTCGGCCTCGAGTCGCGCGAGGCCCGCACCATTCGGTCGCTGGCACGGCGGGTCGCCGCGCCCCCCGGCTGACCGTTCAACGAGGCCGCTCGGGCACCCTCGTTGCCCGGCCGCGACCGGCATAGTAGCGAATCGGGATTCAGCTCAGCGCCGCCCACCGCGGCCGTCACCCAATACAGGAGAGTAGACAATGTCAGTTCGCTTCGATGAGAAAGTCGCGGTCGTCACCGGAGCGGGTGGCGGTCTCGGGAAGCAGCATGCCCTCGAGCTCGCGCGGCGCGGCGCCAAGGTCGTCGTCAACGATCTCGGCGGCGCGGTCGACGGGAGCGGCGGGAACAGCGATGCCGCCCTCGCCGTCGTGGAGGAGATCAAGAGCGCGGGCGGGGAAGCGATCGCCAACGGGAGCTCGGTGAGCGATCGCGCCGGCGCCGAGAAAATCATTCAGGACACGCTCGATGCCTTCGGTCGGATCGACATCTTGATCAACAACGCCGGCATTCTGCGCGACCGCACGTTCAAGAAGATGACGCTCGACGATTTCCAGCTCGTCCTCGACGTCCACCTCATGGGCAGCGTCAACTGCACGCGCGCCGCGTGGGATCATATGATCAACCAAAAGTATGGCCGAATCGTGATGACCACGTCGTCGTCCGGCCTGTACGGGAACTTTGGCCAGTCGAACTACGGCGCCGCCAAACTCGCCCTCGTCGGCTTGATGAACACGCTGAAGCTCGAGGGAGCGAAGTACGGCGTGAAGGTGAACACGATCGCCCCGGTCGCCGCGACACGCATGACCGAAGACATCATGCCGAAGGAGGCGCTCGAAGCGCTGAAGCCAGAGCTCGTCACCCCGGCAGTCCTCTACCTGGCCAGCGAGGATGCGCCCGACGGAACGATCGTCGAGGCCGGCGCCGGCTACTACAGCAAGGTACACATCGTCGAGGGCGCGGGCGTGCACCTCGGCCAGAACGTCTCGGTCGACGACGTGGCGGACAACTGGTCGAAGATCTCCGACATGAGCGCCGCTAAGCCCTACAACGCGGGCGGGGATGTCACGATGAAGATCTTCGGAATGCTCGGCGGAGCTTCCTGAGCGACGCGGCTGAGCGAGGGACGTTGGCCCCGCGGGGCCGTGGCCAGCGTCCCTCCCGGCAATCCCCCGTGCAGTCGCCATACGGCAGAAAGGTGCCGTCCAGCAGTTGCACTACCAGCAAAACCGCCCGCCCTTGCCCGGGGTGACGTCGGCATGCGAGTTGCGTACCCCCGAGAAGAAGAGGGGGAGAGCCATGAAACTCACGGAACGTCTGACTCACGCCGGCATCCTGGCCGGAGCCGCCGTCGCAATGAGCTACGAGCGTTTGCGGTACGGCGTCGCATTCGACCCACGCGGCAGCGCCGACCGGGACGACCCCTACCGGCACTACCGCCGCCTCAGAGAGATCGACCCCTTCCATCGCAGCCCGCTGGTCCCCGGCTACGTTCTCACGCGCTACCATGACGTGATGGACGCGCTCGGCGACGCGCGCCTATCGAGCGACGAGCGAAACTGGAAGCGCTACCCCTTGATCGCCGCGCGGCGGCGGAACATGGGCCTCCCCGAACCGTACACCGATGGCGGCACCGGCATGCTACGCATCGACCCGCCGGATCACACGCGACTACGAAGCCTAGTGAGCCGCGCTTTCACCCCCCGCGCGATCGAACGAATGCGCTCTCGGGTCGAGGACCTCGCCCAGCAGTGGCTCGCGCGATCCTCCAACACGGGGGAGATCGAGCTCGTATCGGAGTTCGCAGCACCGCTACCGGTGACGATCATCGCCGAGATGCTCGGCGTGCCCCCCGAGGACCACGAACGTTTCCGGCATTGGTCCGACGAAGGCGTGCGCGTTCTGGGCTTCGGCAACGGCGACGACATTCGTCGCAGTCTCATCGCCCAGGCCGAGCTGCGCTCCTACCTCGAGGAGATCGTGGAGAAGCGACGTCGTGATCCACGCGATGATCTTCTCTCGGGACTGGTCGCCGCGGAGGAAGACGGCGACAGCCTCACCGCGGGCGAGCTCTTCGCGCAGACGATGCTCATCCTCGTCGCGGGAAACGAAACCACGACGAATCTCATCAGCAACGGGATGATCGCATTGCTCAGGAACCCAGAGCAGATGGAGCGTCTGCGTGCCGAACCCAACCTCATCCCGTCGGCCGTGAACGAGTTCTTGCGCTACGACAGCCCGGTCCAGCTCACATCGCGAATGGCCCCGGTCGACCTCGACTTCAACGGCCACTCCGTGAAGAAGGGCGACCAGCTCGTGCTTCTCCTCGGTGCCGCCAACCGCGACCCCGCAGTGTTCACCGACCCAGAGCGGCTCGACGTGGCGCGCGACGAAGAGCGCGCACTCAGCTTCAGCCACGGCATCCACTACTGCCTCGGAGCCCAGCTCGCGCGCCTGGAAGGAGAGATCGCATTTCGCGCCCTCCTCGACACGTTCTCCGAGATCCGCCTCGTCGACGGCCCGATCGAGTGGGGCGACAACACCATCCTGCGCGGCCCGAAGAAGCTGCCCCTAAGGGTCGGCCGCAAGACTCAGGAACGGGCGTCCGCCGCCTAGGAGAGAGGCTGGCTACGGCACAGGGATCAGCCACCGCTTCTGGGAGGACGTTGGTACGTCTCCCCTCACTCGGGGGCGTACTCGATCAGTTCGAAGGTCGTGCCGGCGTCACCTTCTGCGTAGATAGCGCAATCGCCCCAGCTGGCGGGGATCTTCCAGGAGACGTCCTCCTGGTAATCGAGGCGCATCTTGCGGCGGTCGCACTCGACGACGAAGGCATCGAGTTTCCCTTCGACCTTTCGAACGCCAAGCTCGCGCCGCAGGGGGCGATGGGCCCAGACCGCACCCTTCGCGGCGAGCGCAGGTTCGAGCTCCGCCGGAACCGTGTAGGACGTTTCGCCTCCAGCCAGTTCCCGGATCTCGGATGCCGTCTTTCCGTGAACGACCATCGGATTGGCCCCACCGTCGACCGACTCGAAGGTCGCGAAGAGATCGAGCGCCTCCTTGTAGCGACGCTCGTTCACGAGCCCACCAAACTTCGCACCAAGTGCGTTCACTCGGTCATCGTCCGAGAGGAAGCGCCCGCCGCCGATGCCTGCGCGCTCGACCGCGACGACGGCCGTCCTCTGATCCTCTGCGTGTGCGGCAAGCCGATACTGAAGCAGTTGAAGAAGCGCCGCCTGCTTCAAGGTCAGCGGTCCGTCGTCGTCGAGACCTTTGATCAACCGCTTGGCGTCGTCGTACGATTCCTCGTCGAGCAGCCTCGTCGCTTCGGCAAGCTTCCCCGTGGTCTTCTCGTCGATGGGCGATCCCACCGTGAAGAGCTGAATGCCGCAGACATCCGATTGCTCGACGGGCTCCCCATCCATCTTGGCTGGCCGGAATTTCCACCCCTCGGAGGCTTTCAGCCCCGGCTCGGCAAAGGCGTCGTTCGGGCTCACGTCGGACACGCGGGGCTCGGTCGTACTCCCGTCGGGCTTCACCGTGACGCAGACCAGGGCCCAGCCCTCGATACCCGCACCCGCCTGGTTCGCCGGAGGCTTCAGCTCCGGGGCATGCGTCCGCTTGGCGGGCTCGAACTTTGCCCAGGCACCAGAGGGCGAAGCCAACGCGAACGAGAGGAGGATCAGCGCGACGCGGCGAGACACGGCGAAGGAGGTCATCCCCTCCCGCTACTTTAGATCCCGCACCGGCTTCAAGAGCGCGACGCACGCCACGGCCAGACCGGCCGAAATGGGCGCGCTGGACCAGGACGCCGCCTGAGGCCCGAAGGTGCTCGTGACCGGCCTGCAGATACCCGATCGGGGGCGCCGCGGAGAATGAGAGCGAGCCCAGCGCGGCCCGATCCATCATACCGAGCCCTCGGACACGAGGCGCGCCATCTCGAGATAGGGCGCACCGGACGTCCCGCGCGCCAGCGCATGCGGAACATCACCGGAAACAATTTCCTGCACACCTCGCCGCTCGTCCTCCGACGCGAACACGAACCCACGAGCGCGCGCCGCCGTGGATCGCAGAAGCTCGGCACGCATCAGCTCCCAATCATTCACCTGCGGCGTGAGGACCGCTGGCCCAACGAGCGGTAATCCGAAGACGGTCGTCGCCGACTCGAGTACGAAGAACACGAAGGCGTCGAAATGCCCTCGACACGCAGAGAGATGGTCGAACAGCGCCGACGAGTAGGGCCCGCGCTCCTGCATCCAGCGCTCCTGCAACACGAGATCGGCCTCTCCAGATCGTACCAGCGTGGCACTCCGACGCTCGAGCTCCGCCACTCGCGGATAATCATTCCGGAATCTACGCAGCGTGACTCCCCCGACCCGAGAGACGCCCGGGTCATGAAACTCCCCCGAGTCCGGCTCCGGGCCCAGACAGGTCGTGAGGACCTCGACGGTTGCGCGGGCGGCCATCTGTTCGGCGACCGCCCGGCACGAACGATCCCTGGGCGCGACGAGAGCTACTTTCATGAGGCGTTGCGGGGACGGGGTACGCCGGCGACCGTCCCCCAGTCTGCCGGCAGAGTCAACCGGCGGATCTGCTGTGTCGGACGACGCTCAATTGCTATCGGAATCGAAGGAAATGACGGCTCCGGTTTATCTACTCGTGCAAGGCATGCACCTACGCGCCGACTCGATCGCGTACGACACCGCCTTCCAATACCGCCTCTTCAAGAGCTGGGGCGTTCCCGTGGAGGTCTTCGCCGAAACGTTCGACGCGAAGAACTACCCAGGCATCGAAGCCAAGCCCTTCGCAGACTTGGCACAAGCTCTCGAACGCGCGCCAGGACCCGTGATCTATCACTGGGTGGACGGCTGGAAAGAGGGCGACGAGTTCCTTCTGCGGACGAGCGCGCCGGTCGTTCTGCGGTGGCACAACAACACACCACCATGGTTCTTCGCGAGCTACTCTTTCGTGCCGACGCACAAGACCGTACGAGGGTTCCTCGAACTTCTGCGGGTGGCCGAAGCCCTTCCAAACGCGCGACTGTGGACGAATTCGGAGTTTTCGCGACGGCAGCTCGCGACGCTGGGCATCGACGACAGCCGCGTCGATGTCGTCTACCCGGCCTCCGCCTACCTCGAAGCGAAGCCGATCCTCGACCGGGGGGAGCGACCGCAGGACGCGGACCGACCGATCCGAATTCTATTCGTCGGCCGCGTCGTGCCACACAAGGGCCACCTGCATCTGCTTGCCGCGGGCCGCGCCGTCGCGGAGATGAGCGGACGTGAGGTATGCGTCGTCCTGCCGGGGCGTCCCGACAGCGACATGGCTCGCTACGTCCCGGAGGTCCAGGCGCTAGCGCACCGACTCGACGTCACAGTGGAGATTCCCGGCGAGGTCAGCCACGAAGGACTCGCGTCCGCCTACCGCGACGCCGACGTATTCGTCGGGCTCTCCGAGCACGAGGGCTTCGGTCTCCCCATACTCGAGGCGATGACCCGCGGGCTTCCGGTCGTGGGATATCGAAGCTCCGCCGTCGCCGAGCTGCTCAATTCACACCCGCTGGCGGTCGACGGGCTCGACCCGGTCGGGATCGCACGACGCGTGATCGCGGCTCTCGATCCGACGGCGCGGCAGGCGCTCGTCACATGGCAAGCCCGAGCCGTACTTCCACGCTTCTCCGGATCGGTCATCACGGCGCAGCTCCGTACCCACGCGTCGCCACTCGGCTTCGGCCCTGGAGTTCCGAACGAGCCCTCCACCAGCGAACCGACGAACACCCCGTGCCCGCCCGAAGTTCGTGCCGCGCTCGAGAAGGCCGTGGCCCTACCCGCTCCTCGGGCGGCTCTCCCCCGCGACCTCCCGCGGGATCTCAATCCTCACTTCGTCACGCGCTACGACCTCGAATCGTATCGCGCCCTGCTCGCCCAAGCGGGCCGTGGCGACCTACGCGGCCGCGCTCTCGGAATCGAGTTCGGCTCCCATCGCCCCACCTTCGGCGGCGTCATGGGCCTGCTCAAGACCGGCATCCTGCGTCTGCAGGACGGGCTGATTCGCACGATCGAGATGTCGCATGACGACCTCGCGAGCCAACTCCACAAGATGAGCGAACGGGTGGACCTACTGTCCGTCGAGCTCAAGAAGCTCACGCGCGACGAGAAGAAAGAGCGCTAGAGGCGCTCGACGAAGTCCCGCAGCGCGGCGACGAATCGGTCGGGGGCATACGCAGCCAAGCGCGCCCTCTGCCGTGTAAGCACGTCGCGACGAAGCTCCGCATCATTCAACAACAGCCGGGCGACCTCAGCGATCCGCGGCACGCTTCGCCCGTAGACGAGAACCCCGGCATCGCCCAGCGTTTCGGGCACGGCACCTGCCGCGCGAGCAATGACGGGAAGATCGTGCGACATCGCCTCGACCAGAGGTGCACAGAACCCTTCGTGCTCGCTCATACACACGAAGAGATCCGCCACCCGGTAATAGGCAACGAGCTCTGAAAACGAGACCTTGCCCGCGAACACGACGTGCTCCGCGACTCGCGACGCCTGCGCAACCCGCACCAGATCCTCCCGATAGGCGTCGATCTCCGGCGCGGCGCCAACCAAGACAAGACGCGAGGCGGTGTCGACGTAGCGGTGATACCAGGCGAACACCCGGATCACGTCTTCCTGACGCTTATTTGGCGCAAGCCGTCCCACGAAGAGGAAGTTCTTCCATCCATCCCCGTAGCGCGCCATGACGTCCGTCGATGGTTCGACCTCGTCGAAACCCGAGAGATCCACAGGCAGCGGCAGGATCTCCACTCCATCATACCCCGCCTCACGAAGCTCGGCTCGGTTGAACTCGCTCACCGTGAGCGGCTCATCGACCAGAGTGCGCAGCGGACCAAGAGCTTGCCTCGCACGCAAGGCCGAGTCTCTCAGCTCGCCACTATAGGGCGCGAAGTAGTGGGCGGGCGTCACGTTGTGATAGATCATCGCGAGACGTCCCGACAGACTGCCGAGGCACTCGTGAATCTGTTCCGACCAGAACGCGTGATGGTAAAGGGTCATGGTACTGCCGGAGGTAGGCAGCTCGGCAAGAGGCCTCGTCGGCGCCGTCGCCAGGGGATGTCGCGACGGCGCAAAGATGTCGGACTCATGGCCCCATGAGCGCAGGTGTCTCTGAATGGCGAGTGCCTGGTTCGCAACCGCGTCGCCGTATTCGAGGCTCGCCAGGAGCTGGTGAATCTGCATCGGCCAGACCTGGGCTGGGTCAGCCTTCCTTCGTGCGTCGATCACGACGCAGGGCATCTTCGGTAAGCACGCTTGCGTTGTCGTCGAGCAGTTCGTGCTCCGCCCGCAGCGCGACCGACAGACGTTCGAGCACGTTCAGCAGAGCGACGTGTACCTCCTTCTCCTGGTCGAGGTGGCGCTGAACCAGCTTTCGAACGACGCTCTTCATCGCAAGCTCGATACGCCCCAAGAGGCCCTCCCGGCTGGTGGTCACGTCGCCAAAGCGCTCCATCTGCGAGCGAAGATCCTCGACCGATTCCAAGAGCGCACGAAGCGTCGGCGCCAATCCATCGGTACGACGCAGCGCCAGCGGAGGAGCTTCGACGGCGCGCGCACGCGCGCCCTCCTCCATCTCGACTCGGGCCGACGGCGCGCGAGTCTCGGGCAGGATCAGGTCGACCCCACCTGCGTCCGAAGCAGCCTTGTCGCTGGATCGACTCATCTCCTTGGGTTGGAGCACACCCACGGCCCGCGCTCTAGAGCCGGCCCGCAAAAGTCTGCTAACGAACCCTCCAGAAGGAGGACGCTCGCATGTCGCTCGCCATGTCCAAGGAACAGAGAGAGGCCTTTCTCGCCGCAACCCGGATCGGCATCGCCTCCATCGAAGAGGCAGGCCGGGGCCCGGTCACCGTGCCGGTCTGGTACCAGTATGAACCCGGCGGGCTCGTCCGGTTCGTCACGGGCACGGACTCGCGAAAGGCCAAGGTTCTGGAGAACGTTTCCCGAATGAGCTTCTGCGTTCAGACCGAGACAGCTCCGTATTCGTACGTGACGGTCGAGGGTCCGGTCACAACGGGCCGCGCCGACTTCGACGCACACGTGAAGGAGATGGCCCTACGCTATCTCGGCGACGATGTGGGGGCCGGCTACCTGCAGCTCACCCACCCCGAACAAAGTGTCGCCACCAGCCTGCTCGTCACGCTGACACCCAAGCGGTGGTGGAGCGTGGACTACAGCAAAATGTAACTCACGCGACCGTCGCGCCGTCGACCAGGATGTGCTCGCCGTTCACGTGGTGAGCGTCATCCGACGCGAGGTACGCGATCGCGTTCGCGATCACTTCCGGGCCGGCTTGGCCGGTGAGCGCCATGCTCCGCGATAGAACCTTGAAGTCTGCATCCTCGGGCAGCCCCGGGGGAGCCGCCATAGACGTGTCGATCGATCCTGGCGCAACGGAGTTCACACGCAGCCCCCGCTTGCCGTACTCCACGGCGAGCATGCGACTCATCGTGAGAATACCTCCTTTCGATGCGGCGTACGCAGCCGCGTACGGAGTGGCCCGGAAACAGATGGACGAAGCAGCGTTCACGATGTTGCCCTTGACCTCGAGGAGGTGGGGAATCGCGGCCTGACACATGTAGAACGTGCCCGAGAGATTGATGTCGAGGACCTGCTGCCAGGTCTCGACCGAAAAGTCCTCGGTGTGCCCCATCCGGATGATCCCGGCCATGTTCACAAGCGCGTCGACCCGCCCAAACCGCTCGACACAGGCGGCCACGGTGGCCCGACAGTCGGCGACTTTGCTCACGTCGCACACACGAGAGGCCCCTTGACCGCCGAGCTCGGCGACGCGGGCCGCGACGTCGCCCAGCGCCTCCGCGTTCACATCTGCGCAATACACACGGCCGTGCTCGCGCGCGATCCGTTCGGTCGCCGCTCGGCCGATGCCGGAAGCTGCGCCGGTGACCAAGACGACCTTGTTCTCGAAGCGTTCCATCCTCGAAACCTTACGGGATGGACCGATGTCCGTCAGCCCGAGGTTGCAACGGTCGATTCGGCCCTCGGAAGCACCGCCGAGGATCCGGCCGCGTCGTTCAACTGGTCGAACGACGCTTGAATGCACTCGGCGTAAAAGCCCGGATCCGGCATCATCTTACGACAGGCGGTGACCGCAATGCTGATCTTGCCAGAGCAGCTGAAGACGGGGTGGATGAGCCCCATCCCGTCCATCACCGGCCCCATCCCGTGCAAGGCGACGATTCGCGCACCGGTGAAATACAGGGGGATTTGAGGTCCCGGGACGTTCGTGATCACGGTATTGAGGAACGGGTGGATGCGGTTCGCGAGCCCAAGTCGTGTGTACATGCGCGCCGCAAGGCCCGAGAGCGCCCCCGGAAGGAACTGCGTGATGTCCGTCATCGTTCGCGCACCGACGGCCTCGGCCGTCGCCTTCGACTCCTTCGTTCCCTCGTGCACCTTCCGCAGCCGCTCCACCGGATCGGCCTCGTCCGAGAACAATGTGACCGACATCGCCGAGATCTTGTTGCCGGCCTCCCCCTTCTCCTCATCCGAGCGGACCGAGATCGGGGCCATCGCCACCAGGGACTCCTTTGGTAGCTCGCCGTGTGCTCTCAAGTACTTTCGCAAGGCCCCGCTACACACGGCGAGGACGACGTCGTTCACGGTCGCACCGGGAACGAGCTTCCGAATGGAGCGGATGTCGTCGAGGGAGAATACCCGCGCCTCGACGGCGCGATGGGCGGAAACGGTGCCGTTGAAGCGGGTCCGGGGCACCGGCCCCGAGTTCTCGATGTCCACATCGGGGCTGCCGCGCAAGAGGTTCGTCACTCCGGGCGCGACACGGCGCACGGTACGCGCGAATCGCAACGGGTCACGGATGAGGCTCGACGCGTAATTCGATGCGAGGTCGAGCACGCTCGGGTCCGGCTCGGGCAGCCACTCCTTCTCGGGTGGCGGCGGAGACCCCACCACCTCGAGATCATGCACGGCCGCCGCAAGCTCGGCGCCCGACACACCGTCGATCGCTGCGTGATGAATCTTCGTGAGCACCGCGAAGCTTCCCGAGGGAACGCCCTCGACGTTGTCGAGTCCACCGATCACGTACATCTCCCAGAGAGGCTTCGAGAGATCGAGCGGGCGGGAATGAATGCGCGCGAGTTGGATGCAGAGCTGGCGCCAGTCGCCGGGCTGCGGGAGAGCAATGTGGCGCACGTGGAACTCGAGGTCGAATTCCGGATCTTCGACCCAATAGGGATGATCCAGATCCATGGGAACGTGGACCAGCTTCTGGCGAAAACAACGCGCGAGATGCAGCCGTCGCTCGACGTTCGCGAGAATCCCTTTGAAGGTGACCTTGCCACCCGGCGCGGTCGATTGATCGTAGATGCCGAAAGACCCGATGTGCGTGGGAGCGTTGCGTGTCTCGAAGTACAGGAACGACGCATCCATCCCGCTGAGCTGCTGCATCCTGCCCTCCCGGTTCGGCCCCTCGATCGGGGAGGTCCAGCACTAGCCCCAACCGGCCGTCGGCGGCAAGGGGCTCCGCCAAACGGATGCTCTTCCTTGCCTATACGACCGGAAGGCCGCTGAGACCTTTACCCATCAAGTCCACGAAGTTGTCACGATAAAAGCCAGCGCGTGCCTGTTCGGAGATGCCTTCCATCGACGACTCGAAGCGACGAATCGGGTTTCGGCCCCCCTCCACGTGCGGCCAGTCGGAGGAGAACAGGCAGACCTCGTCCCCCGCCTGCTCGATGATCCAACCCACCGGCTCGGCCGGGTACGGCGTCGCCCGGATCTGCCGACGAACGTACTCGCTCGGCTTGAGTTCGAGCTTCTGAAGACGCTCCTCGTTCTTGCGGAATGCCTGGAACGACGTGTCCATCGAGCGCATCCAACCCGGGATCCACACCGCCCCCTGCTCAATGACCCCAACCTTGAGGCGCGGAAAGTGATCGAACACGCGGTCGAAGATCATCGTCGCCAGCGTCTGCATCGGCGGATACGGGATGGCCATGTAGTCGACGGACCGAAAGTTCTCCGCCCCGCCGTGAAAGTCGGGCACCGGCGGAAGACCGTTCTCGAAGTAGGCCGGGTCGAGCAGCTGCCCGCCTCCGCCGACGTGGAAGACGACGGGCAGCCCGGCTTCTTGCGCAAGAGCCCAGACCCCGAACAGCCCGGTGTGACTCGGCGAGTGCCCCTTCGGACAACCCGACGCGACGAGGAGCGCCTTCGCGCCCATCTCGATCGACTCCTGCGCGATCGCCCGCGACTTTTCGAAGTCGGCCAACGGCACGTACGCGGTCGCGAGCAGTCGCGGATCGACGGCGCAAAACTCGAGCATCGCGCGGTTGTGCGCGCGAGCCAGGCCGTACGCGAACTCGACATCGTCCTTATGCTCCGCGTCGTAGAGGTAGTCGTTCGTGAACGTGTTGAAGACGAGCTGGCTCTTGAAACCGAGAAGATCGAGAGCGCGCGGCCGATCCTTGGCGATGAAGCTACCCAGCGCCGACCAGTTCTTGGTCAACATGATCTCGGCTTCGGCCTTCGCGCGTCGCTGCGGATTTGCATGGTTGCGACGCCACACGTCAACGAAGCTCTCCTCGCCCGGCTTTACCGAAGCGACGAACACCGGCCTGAGCTTCTCGCGGGTGGCGGAATCGGCGTGGGCCGTCATCCAATCTGGCTCTTCGATGATGTGCGCGTCCGCATCGTGCATCAATGTGTCGCCCGCGTAGGGCGCGATCTTGGCGGCTTCCGTCATGACGGGCTCCTCTCCTCTTGCGAAACGAGGAGCGGCAGAAGATCTCGCCCGACCCGCTCCAGTACTTGATAGCGTGGCTCCCACGCCGGCAAGAGCATCAACTGGTCCAGCCCTGCGACCTCGAAAGCTGCCAGACGTTCCACGAGATCCTCGGCCGTCCCCACCATGCAGCTGCTCTCGATCAGCTCCCGGGTCACGAAACGCTCCTCCTCGGGAAGAACCCAGCAATTGTGACCGGCGTGAATGCGCTGGTGAAGAAGCTCATCGGGCACTTCCGCGAGCATCGCGCAGTACTCATCCCACATCCAGTGCAAATGAGCCGGCGGCGGATTCCCGAACTGACGCCACTGGTCGTAGAGGTAGTGGACGCTCGCCATCGCGTACGCGCCGCACTCGGCGCGGACACGGTCCGAGTCGGCCGCCTCGCCGGCGTCGAGCACACTGATCGTCGTCAGAGCCGTCGCGGGGAAGCGCGCGCGATCGAGGGTCCGGCCGGCTTCCTTGGCTCCCGCTTCGACCAGGCCGAGCATAAGCTGCGCCACTTCCGGCGTCGGCGGCATCGCCAAGATCACGCCGTCACCATGCTTGCCCGCGAGGCCAAGGGACCGCGCGCCGAAGCCCGAGACATACAGCGGAATCGGGTCTGCGAGGTTGACGAACCCTTGATCCGGCATCAGGTGGCGAATGCGCTTGCCTTCATGCTCGGCCTCTTCGCCCCGCAGCAACGGACGCAATGTCGCCAGGTATCGATCGAACTGGGCGATACGATGCGGCTTCTTGCCCATGATGCGCATCGCCGTATTCCCCGTGCCGACTCCGAGGAAAGTCCGCCCCGGCGCGATCGCATTGATGGTCGCGATGCTCGCAGCCGTCACCGGCGCCGGCCGAGTACCCGAGACGGACACCCCCGTGCCGATCTGAATGCGCGAGGTGCGGTCGGCGGCCAGCGCGAGCGTCGCGTAGCAGTCCGACCAGATCATCTGACTATCCGCGAGCCATGCGTGGCTGTAGCCGAGTTCTTCAGCCCGGACGACGTAGTCGACGTCGCCGATGTGCGACGCCACACAGATGCCGAGCTTCATCTCATGCACCGCCGTCCAGATCCGGCGCGTAGCCGCTCGAACCGTCGGCCAGCCAGAACCGGGACGAGGACGAAGGGGAGCAACCAGAGTCGCATCCCCTTCTCCTAGCCCGTTCGTGGTGGACGGGCCAAGCCCCGAAGGACTCGGGCGTCGTCAGGCGGGCAACCAGCTCCCATGCGCGCCGAACGGCACACGTCGCGGCAGCCGAACCTTGGCGACCGGAGCCGCCTCGAAGTCCCGTGCATTCACGATGACCAGGTACGACTCGTTCTCGTTCCCGTCATACACGATCGATACGACCCAGCCGTCGTCCTCCGCAGAATCCGCGGCTCGCGGCGCGAAGCACGGCTCGCCTCCGAACCAGCCCTCGCCGAGATCCTGGGTGGCGCGACCTCCGGATTGGAAATCGTACTTGTAGAGCTTGCTGTCGAAGGTGAGGGTCGGCGCCTTGTTGTCGATACCCATCATGTAACCGTAACGCGCAGGGAGGCCGGTACGACGATCGTCGACCCGCGCAAAGTCGCCCGGAGCGTCGTCGAGCTGCTCTTCGGTAACCGAGCCGGTCTTCGTGTCGATGGTCCAGCGCCACAGGCGGGCCGTGTTGTCCTCGCTACCGCCGATGTCCTGCATCCCGCCCATCATCGCGAACGGCTGCCGACAGACGTGGAGGATGATCTTGTCCCCCTCTTCGTGCGCGTTGAACGGGTGGAACACATAGCACGGGTTCATCTCGTACCACTTCACGTCGGCGTTCGTACCGTCGCGCGGCATCACACCGAGACGCGCGCCGCACTCGGGCCGCCACGCGAACCCAGGATTGGGTCCCTCGAGCGAGAAGACGAGGGGCAGATCCATGAAGATCACGTGGTTCCGAGTGACGTTCCAGTCATGCATCATCACGGGGCGCGGAATCTCGATCGGCTCATTCTGAACGAGCTCTCCCTTCGCATCGACCCGGTAGTAGTGCAGATACGGCTCGGCCATCATCGAGTAGCCAAAGGCGAGGAGCTCACCGGTCTCGTGACACACGCGCGGGTGCGCCGTGAAGGGCGTCGTGAGACGCCCGTCCCAATCGCGAACGCCAACGGTGTTGAGATCACGATCGATCTCCCACGGAACGTGCGCCTCCTCGACGACGAGAATGCGACCGGCGTGCGACACGACGTGCGTGTTCGCCGGCGAGGCCTTCGGGTCACCGAACGCCTCCATCATCTGCATGTCGTTCTCGTAATAGGGTGTCCGAACGAAGCGGTTGCGGTACGACGCCTTGCCATCCTTCAGCTCCACGCCGTGCACCATGCCGTTGCCGAAGAACCAGTGCTCCGACCAACCCGTGCGCGGGTTCATGCCGTTGCGCAGATACAGCCCATTGAGATCCTTGGGGATCTCGCCTTCGACCTGGAGGTCGTCCACGTTCAGCTCGTCCTGAACCGGGGCCCAGTTTCCTTTGAGGTGCCAGGGGAGATCTTCGGTCTGCCGTTCGACGGTCATGTGCTTCGTTCCTTTCGCACGGTTCGTTCCTACAGATAGTGAGTCAGCACTACGCTGATTCCACACCCCGCTCAAGTGCGCATCTGTGTTGCCCGCCCAGGCCCGGGCGCGTGAGCTGGCACAGGATGCAGGCTAGGCTCAGGGCCGATGCCCGCACTCACTGGTCTCCGAATCCTCGACCTCTCCACCGAGATCGCTGGCCCATACTGCACCAAGCTCTTCCGTGACGCGGGGGCAGAGGTGGTGAAGATCGAGCCGGCGACGGGTGATCCGCTGCGGCGCTGGACCGCATCGGGAACGCAGATTCCAGCCGGTGCGGATGGCGCACTCTTCCAGTTCCTGAATTCGGGCAAGCAGTCGGTCGTGCTCGACCTCCAGAGAGCCGAGGGGCAGAACGAGTTCCTAGCG